>NZ_JASGES010000085.1:0-3235 GCF_047606205.1 Propionicimonas sp.
CCCCCCCGCCCCCCCCGCCCCCCGCCCCCCACGGGGGTTTGCCCCCCCGGGGGCGGGGCACAACCCCCGCTTTTCGGGAGCGTCCGTGACAGTGGCGGCACAGGACCGCGGACGCGACGGACGGTCCGGTCAGGACTTCGTCGGGCCCTGCAGGTGCAGGACGGTCGGACGGCTGACGTCGGCGAAGAAGTCGTTGCCCTTGTCGTCGACCACGATGAACGCGGGGAAGTCCTTCACCTCGATCTTCCAGATCGCCTCCATGCCGAGCTCGGGGTACTCCAGCAGTTCGACACTGGTGATGCAGTCCTGCGCGAGCCGGGCGGCCGGACCGCCGATCGAGCCGAGGTAGAAGCCCCCGTGGCTGTGGCAGGCGTCGGTCACGGCCTTGGACCGGTTGCCCTTCGCGAGCATGATCATCGAGCCGCCGGCGGACTGGAACTGGTCGACGTAGGAGTCCATCCGGCCCGCGGTGGTCGGGCCGAACGAGCCGGACGGCATGCCCTCGGGCGTCTTCGCCGGACCCGCGTAGTAGACCGGGTGGTCCTTCAGGTACTGCGGCATCTCCTCGCCCGCGTCGAGCCGCTCCTTGATCTTCGCGTGCGCGATGTCGCGTCCGACGATCACGGTGCCGTTCAGGCTCAGCCGCGTCTTCACCGGGTACCTGCTCAACTCGGCGAGCACCTCGGCCATCGGCTTGCGCAGGTCGATCTCGACGACGTCGCCGCCCTCGAGGTGCTCGTCGGTCGTCTCGGGAAGATAGTGCGCCGGCTCACGCTCGAGCTGCTCGATGAACACCCCCTCGGGCGTGATCTTGCCCAGGCACTGCCGGTCGGCCGAGCACGACACCGCGATCGCGACCGGCAGGGACGCGCCGTGCCTCGGCAGCCGGATCACGCGC
Source organism: Propionicimonas sp. (assembly GCF_047606205.1). GTDB lineage: Bacteria > Actinomycetota > Actinomycetes > Propionibacteriales > Propionibacteriaceae > Propionicimonas. The sequence continues at coordinate 899 of NZ_JASGES010000085.1, forward strand.
ACGTCGTGGCAGAAGTACTTGCCGCCGAACTGGGCGCCGATCCCCATCTGCCGGGTCAGTTCCAGCACCTGTGCCTCGAGGTCGAGGTCGCGGAAGCCGTGCGCGCTCATCGAGCCGGAGGTGGGCAACGAGTCCAGGTACTTGGCGGACGCGTACTTGGCGGTCTTCATCGCGAACTCGGCCGACGTTCCGCCGACCACGATCGCCAGGTGGTAGGGCGGGCAGGCCGCCGTCCCCAGCGAGCGGATCTTCTCGTCGAGGAAGGTCATCATCGACGCGGGGTTCAGGATCGCCTTCGTCTCCTGGTACAGGTAGCTCTTGTTGGCCGAACCGCCGCCCTTGGCCATGAACAGGAACTTGTAGGTGTTCTCGTGGCCGGGGGCGGTGTCGGCGTACAGCTCGATCTGCGCCGGCAGGTTGGAGCCGGTGTTCCGCTCCTCCCACATGGTCAGTGGCGCGTTCTGGGAGTAGCGCAGGTTCAGCTTGGTGTAGGCGTCGAACACGCCCTTGCTGAGCGGCCGCTCGTCGGTCCCCTCGCTGAGCACCTGCTGGCCGCGCTTGCCCATGATGATCGCGGTGCCGGTGTCCTGGCACATCGGCAGCACTCCGCCGGCGGCGATGTTGGCGTTCTTCATCAGGTCGAGCGCGACGAACTTGTCGTTGGGGCTGGCCTCCGGGTCGTCCAGGATGGTGCGCAGCTGCGCGAGGTGGGCCGGGCGCAGGTAGTGCGCGATGTCGTGCATGGCGGTCTCGGCGAGCAACTCCAGGGCCTGTGGCGCGACCTTCAGGAATGTCCGTCCGTCCGGGCCCTCGACGGTCTCCACCCCGTCGGTGGTGAGGAGCCGGTACGGGGTGGGATCCTCCCCGAGCGGCAACATGTCCTCGTAACGGAATTCGGCCATGACACTCCTTCTTTCGAGCCCTTCGGCGGGCCGTCGTCCATCCTTCCACCGAGGGACGCGCCGCACTGCCGAACGCAGATAGCCGGACGGAGACGTGGGTACCATCGGGACTGTGCTGACGACGAGGTCGGCGCGTGACACCCGCCCCACGGAGGTTCGATGTTCGGCCAGTCCCGATTCGCGGGCATGAACGCGCTCGTGAACGACATCCTCGCCCACGAAGTGGTGCTGGTGGCCGCCCACCGCGGCAGCGGCGGCGGCAGCGTGATGGTGAACACCGGTCTGGCCGTCCGGGCAGCGCTCCTGCAGGGGGCCGGCATGGTGGAGCTGGACGTGTCGGCGTCGCGCGACGGCGAATTCTACTGCTTCCACGACGGCTACGAGCCGGAGGTGCTGGGTTTCGCGGCCAACGTCCAGACGCTGACCGCCGCAGAGATCGACCACGCGTCCTACCAGTGGGTGGACCGGCCGGGACGGGTGGCCCGGGTCGAGCGGCTGCTCCCGATGCTGCGGGAGTTCAAGGACACCCGTGCCCTGTTCAACATCGACCGGTCGTGGTGGCGATGGCCGCACCTGCTGAAGGCGTTGGAAGGCCTGGGGATGGCGCAGCAACTGGTCCTGAAGTGCCCGGCCTGGGAGTCCGCGGCGCTCGACCGGCTCCGCGCGTTCGGGGTGAAGTACCCGTTCGTGCCGATCTGCGCGACCCCGGAGGACGTGCGCAGGGTGACCGGCGACCCCGATCTCAACACGGTGGGGGTCGAACTGATCACCACCACCCGCGAGCACCCCTGGCTCGACCCCGTCGTGATCGCGGACCTGCACGCCCAGGACCTGTTCGTCTTCGTGAACGCGGTGACCTTGACGACCGGCATCCCGATGTTCGGCGGCCTCGATGACGAGCTCGCCCTCACCGCGGGCCCGGAGGCCGCCTACGCGCCGCTCCTCGCCCTCGGGGTGGACGCCATCCAGACCGACTGGCCGGCGATCCTGTGCGCCTACCGCGACCGCTGGCTCGCCGAGCACCACCGCTGACCCGGCCCCGCACCTCCACGACCGGCGGGACACCTCAGGACGAGGCCGCAGCCGCGCCCACGTCAGCGTGCGGAGTGGCCGGACGTGGCCCGATCAGCGGGCGACGAGACTGGCCAGCCCGGGGGCGTCGGCGACCGCCGCGGGGAGGCCCAGCAGGATCGCCGTCACCAGCGAGGTCATCAGGGCGAGCAGGATCGCGCGAGGCGCCCGGAACCGGACATCGTCAAGGAACGTGTGCATGACCCCTCATAGCGTCGTACCCGTGACCCAAGAGCCTACTGACAACTCCTCAGGTTTCTCTCAGCATAGTGCGCCCCGGTGGGCGCGCGCAGCTGTCCACGGGTCGGCACGGCCGGCCGGACCGTGCCCGCCGGCCGGCCGGGGTCCGGGCGCTCAGGCGCGG
>NZ_JASGES010000086.1:0-13665 GCF_047606205.1 Propionicimonas sp.
CCCGCGGCGAACACCTCGATGATCGAGTGGTCCACGATGATGCGCAGGCTCAGCCGGTCGTCGACCAGCGACGGCAGGTCGCCGCCCAGTTCGATCAGGTCGTAGTCGGACGCGTCGTCGGCGAGCCGGCTCCTGCTGCGGTCGAGGACGAGCCGGGTGGTCCCGTTGCCGGCGCGCTGCAGGCGCACGAAGGTCGCCTCCCGCAGGTCCGCGGTGGCCCGCACCGCGACCTCGACGGTTCCATGAGGAAGCAGTTCGATGTCGGCGCTCAGATCGAGCTGGTCCCCGCAGAGCCGGGGCCGGACGGTGCCGCCGGACAGCCGCACGTGTTCTCCGCCGCCGGCGCGCAGGGCGTCGACCTCGCTGACCGGTGCGGCGGCCAGGCCGCCGTCCGGACCCAGGGTGAGCTCTCGGGGCAGCGACATCACTCCCGACCAGCCGGCCGTGAGGATCTCGGTCTCGGGCCGGGCCTCCTGCGCCCAGCCGAACTGGATCCTGCGCCCGTCCGCTGCGGCGAAGGACTGCGGCGCGTAGAAGTGCCGGAGGCCCAGATCCAGGTGGCGCGGGGGAGCCTCGGCGAGGAACCGGTCAGCCGTCAGCCGGCCGGTCACGTAGAGCGGGTAGAGCGTGCGGCCGTCGTCCCAGGCGGACACCACCAGGACGTGACGCGACTCCCCCGCGGAGCCGGGAAGGGAGAACAGGTCGGGGCACTCCCAGGTGGTCCCGTTGAAGGGCCCGCCCGCGGGGAGTTCGCTCGCGGTCAGCAGCGGGCCCCGGTAGTCCCAGTCCCGGAGGTCGGCGCTGGTGTAGTGGAGAAGGGCTCCGCCGCGGCCGACGATGCCCGACCCCATCGCCTGGTGCCAGCGTCCCGTGTCGCGCCACACGGTGTGATCGCGCAGCTCGGTCACCGCGGGCGTGGGCGGCGGGCCGTCGATCACCGGGTTCCGGGCGTCCTTCGTCCAGGTGCGCAGGTCCGCGGTGCCGACGGCGACGCAGCAGGTCTGGGTGGGGCCCCGGGAGGGCTCGTGCCCGGAGTAGACCAGCGTCGGCGTCCCGCGGTCGTCGACCAGGACGCCGCTCCAGCATCCCGCCGCGTCCGGGCCGGGCGACGGCGCCAGGGCTACCGGCTCGTCGTGCCAGTGGACCAGGTCCGTGCTCGTGACGTGGCCCCAGTGGATCCGGTCGTGCACCGGGGCCTGCGGGTTGTACTGGTAGAACAGGTGGAAGACGTCGTCCCACTGGCACAGCCCGTTCGGGTCGTTCAGCCAACCCCGCGGTGCGGTGAGATGGAACCCCGGGCGATGCGGATCCTGCCCGGACCGGGCAGATCGGGGATCGGGGTCAACGGAAGCGCCCGTTTCCGTCATGGGCTTGTTCCTCCTGGGGTTGTGGGTGGGCGGGACGCCGGCCGCGCGGCCGGATCGGACGCGGGGCTCGTTCAGTCGGTGGCCGGCCCGACGTCCAGATCGAGCCGATCGACCCAGTGGGTCCCGGAGAGGAACGTCCGCTCGCGCGGTGCGGCGCCGGGCGGGGTGTCGCTGCGGCGCCTCACCAGCTCGTCGATGGCCAGGCGTGCGGCCGAGCGCTCGGCCCGGTCGTAGCTCGCCTCGCGCAGGGGATCGGGGGCGGCGGACACCAGCAGCCGGGTGTAGGGGTGCCGGGGATCGTCCATGATCTCGTTGCTGCGGCCGCCCTCGACGAGGCTGCCGCGCAGCATGACCACCGTCGTGTCGGCCAGGTAGCGGGCGGCCGCGAGGTCGTGGGTGATGTAGAGGATCGAGATGCCCCGGCTGTCCCGCAGCCCCTTCATGAGGTTGAGGACGCCCATCCGCACCGAGACGTCGAGCATCGAGGTGGGCTCGTCGGCGAGGATCACCCGGGGACCGGCCGCCAGCGCCCTGGCGATGGCGATCCGTTGCCGTTGGCCCCCGGACAGCTCGTGCGGAAACCGCTCCAGCAGCTCGGCATCCAATTCGACCGACCGGAGCAGTGACTCCACCTCCTCGCGTCGCCCGGCTGCGTCCAGGTCGTGCCGGTGCAGGATCAGGGGACGTTCCAGGAAGTGGGAGATGTGGTGGGCCGGGTTGAGCGAGCCGAACGGATCCTGGAACACCATCTGGATGTCGCTGCGGTAGCGGAGGCTGGCCCGGCGGCCCTCCTGGGCGAGGACGTCCTTGCCGTCGAGCAGAATGCTGCCCGAGGTGGGCTGCTCGAGCCGGGCGAGCATCTTCGCCACCGTGCTCTTGCCACTTCCGGACTCCCCGACCAGGGCGAGGATCTCGCCCCGTGCGAGATCGAGGTCCACGTCCCTGACGGCCACGACGTCTCGGCGGCGGAACCCGCCCACCCGGAACACCTTGGAGAGCTGACACAGACGCACCACCGGAGGCTCCGACGGTGTCGACGCCGTGGCGGCCGGGCGAGGTTCGGCGGCTGTCGGCTGACCGACGGCGGGGAAGGCCTCGATGAGCTGCCTGGTGTAGGCGTGCGCCGGCCGGGTGTACACCTGCTTCGCGTCGCCGGACTCCACGAGGCGCCCGTTCCGCATCACGCCGATCCGGTGCGAGATCTCCACCATCAGGGAGAGGTCGTGGGTGATGAAGAGGATCGCGAACCCGAGGCGGGCCTGGAGGTCCTTGATCTCCTGGATGATCTCCTGCTGCACGACGACGTCGAGCGCCGTCGTCGGCTCGTCCATGATCAGCAGCGTCGGCTCCAGGGCGAGCGCGATCGCGATCACGGCCCGCTGCCGCATGCCGCCGGAGAGCTGGTGCGGGTAGGCGCCCGCCCGGGTGGCGTCGATCCCGACGAGGTCGAGCAGCTCCAGCGCACGGGCCTGCGACTCGCGCCGGGAACGCCCGGTGTGCGTGGTGAGGACGTCGACGATCTGGGCGCTGACGGTCATCACCGGGTTGAGCGCGTTCATCGCGCTCTGGAAGACCATCGAGACCTCGTTCCAGCGGAACATCCGCAGCGCTTCCCCGGACAGGTCGGCGACCTGGACGTTCTCGCAGCGGATGTTTCCGGACACGACTCGTCCCGCATCGCCCAGGAGCCCGAGGATGGCGTTGGCGATCGTCGACTTGCCGCTCCCGGACTCCCCCGCAAGTCCGAAGGTCTCGCCACGGGCGATCTGGAACGACACGTGGTCGACGGCGGTCAGGTCGCCGCGGCCGGTCTCGTAGGCGATCGAGAGGTCGTGGACGTCGAGGACGATGTCCCGGTCGCCGGCGGACGGCGAGGTGTGCTGGTCGGAGCGGACCGCTCGGCTGCCCTTCACCGCCGCCTCCTTCCCGACCGGCGGGCGAGTCGCGGGTTGGTGACGTCGTCGACGGCGTAGTTGACCATGGCGAGCGAGAACGCGATGAGTGCGATGCAGGTGCCCGAGGGGACGAAGGTCCACCAGGTACCGCGAATCAGCGAACCCTCGATGCTCGACCAGTACAGGTTCGTCCCCCAGCTCACGGCCGACACGTCGCCGAGGCCGAGGAACTCCAGGCCGGCCTGCGCGCCGATCCCGAAGATGACGCAGGCCAGGAAGGTGCTCATCACGACCGAGGCCATGTTCGGCAGGATCTCGCGGAACATCAGCACGACCGGGCGTTCGCCGGTGACGATGGCGGCATCGATGTAGTCCTTCCCGCGCACCGAGAGGGCCTGCGACCGGATCACCCGAGCCGATCCGGCCCATCCGGTCGCGACCAGCACGAGCACGATGCTTCCCGGTCCCGGCGGCAGGAACGCGGCCAGGATGACCAGCAGCGGCAGGCCGGGGATGAGCAGGAAGATGTTCGTCAGCACCGACAGCACGTCGTCGACGATCCGCCCGAAGAAGGCGGCGGCCAGCCCGACGAGGACGCCGGTGAGGGTCGCCAGGATTCCGACGGTGAAGCCGATCCCGAGCGAACTCCGCGACCCCCAGATCAGCAACGCCAGCACGTCCTCGCCCTTCTGGGTGGTGCCGAACACGTGCTGGAGGTCGGGCGCCCGGGAACCGGACGCGACCCGGGCATGGGGATCGCCCGGCACGAGGACGGGGGCGAGGACGGCGACCAGGAGGAAGATCACGATGACGACCAGCCCGAACAGCGCCTTGCGGTTGCGGAGGAGCTGGTGCAGGAAGTGCGAGCGCCGCCGCGCGGTCCCGTCGTTGTCGCCCCGGCCCGGCTCGAGCTGGGCGTCGGTCAGGGTGTTCGCCACAGACATCGTGGTCACCTCACCCTCACTCGCGGGTCGAGCCGCAGATAGACGATGTCGACGAGGAAGTTGGCGACCAGGACGGTGGCCGTCAGGGTCAGGAAGATGCCCTGCATCAGGGGGTAGTCCAGCGCCTGGACGGCGAGCAGCAGTTGGTAGCCGATGCCGGGATAGGCGAACACCACCTCGGTGAGCAGCGCGCCGCCGACGACGAACCCGATCGACATGCCGAAGGAGGTCACGCTCGGCAGCAGTGCGTTGCGTGCCGCGTAGCGGAACATGATCCGGCCCTCGCGCAGACCTTTCGCGCGCGCCATCGTGATGTAGTCCTCGGCGGCGGTCGCGATCATGGTGTTGCGCATGCCGAGCATCCAGCCGCCGAGGGTGACCGCGACGATGGTCGATGCGGGAAGAACCAGGTGGTACAGCACGTCCCCGGCGAACTCCCACGACCAGCTGGGTGTGAGGCCGAGCGTGAACGCCTGCCCGAGCGGGAACCAGCCCAGGATGATCGCGAACAGGTACAGCGCGCTCATCGCGAGGAAGAAGTACGGGAAGGAACCGACGAAGACCAGGACCGGCGGGAACACCGAGTCGATGATGCCGCCGGGACGCCAGGCGGCCAGGATGCCCAGGACGTTGCCGAGGGCGACGGCGATCAGCAGGGCCGTTCCGCCGAGCAGGATCGTCCAGCCGATCTGTGCGGTGATGATGTCGATGACGGGCGTGGGGAACTGCGAGATGGACAGCCCGAGGTTGCCGGTGAAGGCGTCCCCGATGTACTGCACGTACTGGAGCCAGATCGGCCGGTCGTCCAGGCCGAAAAGGTGCCGGTACTGGGCAAGCTGTTCGTCGGTGATGGTGCCCTGCATGCCGCTGAGCATCCGGCCGACCGGGTCGCCCGGCATCAGCCGGGGGAGCAGGAAGTTGATCGTCAAGGAGGCCCAGAACGCGATGACGTAGGAGCCGAGGCGCTTCAGTACGTAACCCATGGACTACCTCGGTTCCCTGGTCGCTCGCGGCGGGAGCCGGTAGCTGCCGCCGCCGGGCGAGTCCTGGTACCAGTACGCGACCGACGAGACGTCGTCGGAGCGTTCGAAGAGGTCGGCGCCCTTCTGCCCGATCTGCTGCAGGGTGACCCGCAGGCCCTGGTGGAAGAGGATCGGGTCGGGCACGTGCCAGCGGTAAATGCCGTGCAGCGGCATCATCGCCGTGGCGTAGACGGCTTGCCGCGAGCTGTCGCGGGTGGTGTAGGTCGGGTACCCGACGTACGGCGCCGAGAAGGTCAAGACCTGGGGCTCGACCTCGGCGGAGAGCCGATCCTGGAACGCCCAGGCCCCGCCGAAGTAGTCCTCGGTGCCGGTTCCGCAGATCGTGGGAAGTTCGCGGTCGGCGTCGATGAAGAACTTCATCTCGCCTTCGCCCCACCAGTAGCGTTCGAGTTGGGTGATGCTGAGGAACGTCCCGATGTAGGCGCCGGCGCCCTCGATGCCCTCGACGATCGTGTAGTCGTGCCCGGGTGTGGTGGGGTTCTCTCTGCGCCACTGGGCGTGGAACCGGAGCGGGTCGTCCTGGCCGGCCGGCTCCTGCCGGTAGTCGATCTGGTAGAAGAGGCCCTCGACCGCCACGGGGTGCTGGTTCTCGATCGTGATGCGGGCCGCCGTCGCGAACGGCATCTCGAAGTAGGCGTTCATCCCGGCGGTGGGCGCGACCACGACCAGCGCGGACGTCAGCAGGCTGCGCTGGCCGGCGCCGTTGCAGAAGAAGTCGCCCAGCGGCACCTCGACGGCGGGAACGTCCTGGTCGTCCCAGTAGGCGCGCAGGACCAGGTCGCGCAGGACGAAGCCCAGTGCTCCGGTGTGGTCGGTGACGGTCATCCAGAGGTGGGTGATCGTTCCCGCACCGTCGATCGCCGCGAGCTCGGTCTCGACTCCGGGAGGAAGCGTCACGCACGGTGCGCCCTTGCGTCCCTCGCCGAGCATGGACGACGCGGTGCCTCCCGCACCGGCCGCCCCGGCCGGGTTCTCCGCGGTGATCGACCGCGATCGGGAGCCACGGGCGAGGGCGGCGGCCAGCGAACCGGGCCAGTCGGCGCCGGCCATCATCGTTCCCCGTCCGGCGTGCCCGGCTCGGGGAGCCGGTGGAGTGTGCAGTCCACGCTCAGGGAGCCTTCGACGGCGAACACGGCCAGGTCGGGACCGGCGACATCGTAGCCGCGAACGGTGATCGCCCTGCCGTCGACGTAGAGCACGAAGAGTTCGCCGTCGAACTCGAGGCGGACGTCGAGCGGGCCGGGCGGGACGTCCATGGGCAGGATGTCGAGCGGGCGGTCGAACCCGAACCGGTCGAGGCGGTCCACCACCACCCGGTGCGTGGCCGGCTCGAAGGTCACGGAGTACCCGTGTCGCCGGTCGTCGTCGACGCGAAGCTCCACCCCGAACGCCCTGGCGCCCGCCTCCGGGTGAAGCCGCAGGTCGGCGAAGCCGGACCTCGGGAGCGGGGCCAGCGACACGCTGGCGTAGCCCTCGGGTGCCTCGAGGCGGCGCGACACGGTGGTCGGCGCGCCGACCGCGCGGCGCTCGAGCTCGGCGCGTGCGACCGCCGGCTGGCGCACCCGGAGGGTGCCGTCCTCGGCGGCGGTGATCTCGTGGGCGACCAGGTTGCCGCCCCACAGCCAGGCGCCGTCGTCGTGGCCGGCGACCCGGTTGGTGGCCCACCCGACCAGGTAGCGGTGCTCGCCGTCGGACACGGTCTTGCCCGCGTACAGCCCCAGGCCGTCCAGTTCGTCGACGGGCGGGGCGACCCAGGGGCCGTCGATGCTGCGGCTCATCCGGTAGCGCGTCACGGTCCGGTCGGTCAGGGTCGAGTAGACGAGGTACCAGTAGTCGCCGAGCCGGAAGAGATCGGGGCACTCGTGCATCGAGTAGAGCCCCGGCGACCAGAACGGGCGGTCGTCCACCGTCCAGGTCTGCCCGTCGGGGGAGGTCGCCATCGCGGTCGCCCCGCGCCGCGTGGCGGGCCCGTCCGTGCGCTGCGCGGCGATCAGCATGCGGTACCCGCCCTGTTCGTCGTCGCGGAACACGAAGGGGTCGCGCCACTCGTCGGCATCGAACTGGTCGGTGTCGGAGAGCAGGGCGAAGTCCGGGTCCTTGGTCCAGGCGACCAGATCCCTGCTGCGTGCCCGCAGGACGGTCTGGTGGCGTCCCGTGGCGGAGGGCCACGCGCGAAAGCCGGTGTAGTAGGCGTGGAACTCGTCGCCGATCCGGACGACGCTGCCGGTGGCGGCGGAGTAGTCGGGATCCTCGGCCCCGCCGCGGCGAATCGCGATGCCGTGCTCGGTCACGTTCACGAAGTCCACGGTCGAGATGTGCCACCAGTGGGTCTCAGGCGTGTCGTGGGTGTCGTCGGCATAGCGCTTGAGGTAGTAGATGTGGAATTCGCCGTCCCAGAAGAACGGGATGGTGTCGCCGAAGCGGGCGTGGTCTGGCTTGTAGAAGCGGTGCATGGTGGGTGTTCCTCGGTGTCGGGTGGCTGGGGGAGGGGCCCGGCATCGCCCCTCCCCCAGGAGAGGTCAGCTGCGCGGTGTCAGCGTCGTGTACACCAGGACGGCGCTCGACTCGCTCACCGACAGCGTCGCGTACGGGTTGTCCTCGCTCGGCCAGCCGACGAAGTTCGTGCTGTTGTAGGCGCCCCAGTCGGGCCCGGGGAACAGCGGGATCGTCGGGGCGAGCTGGGAGTAGAGCGCCTGCAGCTTGTTCATGATCGCGTGCTGCTCGTCCTCCGAGGAGGTCGCCGCGAACTGGTCCAACAGCGCGTCGGCCTCCTTGCTGCAGAACCTCTGGAAGTTCTGCGTCGCGTCCTTGCCCACCGGCTTGACCGTGGTGCACGACATCGCGGAGCGGTAGTAGTCGTACGGCGTGATCCCGGCCTGGCTCCAGGCGATGTTGCCGGTGAAGGTGCCGCCGAACAGTGCCTGGTTGATCTGCGACCAGTCCTGGACCTTCAGCTTCGCGCTGATGCCGACCTTGGCGAGGTCGTCCGAGATCACCTGGGCGACGGAGATCCAGTCGGTCGAGGCCGACCCGACGCCGATCGTGAACGCCACCGGCTGGCCGTCCGGCGCGACCCGCATGCCGTCCGCGCCGACCTTGTAGCCGGCCTTGTCCAGCAGCGCCTTCGCGCCGTCGACGTCGTAGGTGGTCCAGTCGCAACTGCCGGACACCGCCGGATCCCGCCACGAGTCGTAGGCGGCGCTCAGGCCGGTGCAGTCGGCCGGTTCCGCGTAGCCGCTCATTCCGGTCTTGACGACGTCGCTCCGGTCGATCGCCATGCTGATCGCCTTCCTGAGGTTGACGTCGTCGAGCGGCTTGACGGTGGTGTTCAGCGTGAGCGCAATCGTGGACCCGACCGGCGGGAACCAGTAGCCGCGGTGCTGCGGGTCCTTGTCGACGTAGGTGGTCTGGATGTCCTGGATGAAGCCCAGGCCCCAGTCGATGTCGCCGTTGATCGCGGCGATGTTGGCCGCGTCGTTGCCCCCGTAGGCGACCACGCGGAGCCCCGGGTAGTTCGCCTTGTCCTTCTGCCAGTAGTTGGGGTTGCGCAGCAGGTCGTAGGACTGCGCGGAGAAGTTGGACACCTGGGTGAACGGGCCGGAGGCCACCGGATCGGGGTTCTGGTACTTCGCCGGGTCGTCGATCGTCGACCAGACGTGCTCGGGCACGATCGGCTGCACCCCGATCTCCGCGAGGCCGGGGGTGTAGGCCCGCGAGAACGCGAAGACGACCGTGGTCTGGTCGGGCGCGGTGACCGAGGACACGTAGTCGTAGGTGGACTCGCCGAGCACCTTCTTGGCGAGCGTGAAGGTGTAGACGACGTCGTCGGCGGTCAGGGCCTGGCCGTCGGACCAGGTCAGGTTGTCGTTGAGGTGGAAGGTGAGCGTGCGCCCGTCCTTGCTCCACTCGTAGCTCTTGGCGAGCCACGGCACCACTTCGCCCTTGGCGAGGTTGGTCACGACGAGCGACTCGTAGACGGCCGTCTTCGTCGTGCCCAGGGACGTGGGCGAGAACGGGTTGAAGTTGCGGACGAACGAGGCGTTGCCGATCTGGGCGATGCGCAGCATCTTTGCGCTCCCGCTGCTGCCCCCGCCTGACGGTTGACCGGTGCAGGCGGCGAGGCTGAGCGCTGTGGCGGCGACCGCCACGCTGGCAACTAACGCGCGCCAGAAGCGACGCATAGGCTGGCTCATGAGCTTCCTTTCATCATTGAAACGGGTGCGGCGACTTGTGCGGTGGGAGCAGCGGCCGGTCTAGATCGATGCTCTGGGGACGGGTGGAGGTGGTACCACGACTTGGGCGACCGGCCGGCCATCTTCTGGATGGGCCGGCTCGGCCTCGCTCTGCATCAGCAGCTCGGCGCCGATCCGTCCCATCTCCCGGAAGGGGAGTGCGACGGTCGACAGCGCGGGACGCAGGAACCGTGCGATGACTTCCTGGTTGTCGAAGCCGACGACGGAGATGTCCTGGGGAATCGACAGGCCGAGCTCGCCGGCCGCCTGGTAGGCGCCCATCGCGAGCCGGTCGTTGGCGCAGAAGAGGCCGTCGAGACGCTGCGTGGAGAGGAGCTGCTTGGCGGCCTCGTATCCGCCGTCGGCGTCGGCGCCGGCGGAGACGACGACGCTCGGGCGGGGCTGGATCCCGAGCTCCCCCAGCGCACGCAGGTAGCCCTCGTGGCGTCCCCGGGCTGCCGGGAGGTCGGGATCGAGGTTGATCATGCCGAGGGATCGGCGGCCCGCGTCGAGGAGCATCTTCGTGGCGGTGTAGCCGCCGAGTTCCTCGTCCGGGACCACCGAGGGTCGAAGCCCCGCGGCGTCGAAGCAGTGGACGAGAATCACCGAGGTGCCGTCCAGGGCCTTGGGTACCTTGATCGGCCGGTTGTAGGTGGTCGCGACCATGATCCCGCCCACGCGGTGCTCGAGCATCATCTCCAGCGACCGCTTCTCGGGACGGTCCGGATGGTCGGTGCCCACGATGAGCAGGGACTTGCCCTTCGACCAGAACGCGTCCTGCGCCCCGGCGATGAGGTCTCCGGCGAAGGGGGTGGTCACGATGTCGGTGACCAGCCCGAAGAGTTCGGTCGAGCTGCTCGCCAGCGAACGCGCGCTCGCGTTCGGGCGATAGCCGAGCTCGGCGGCGGCCGCGACCACCCGCAACCGGGTCTCCTCCGAGACCTGGTTCTCGTTGTTGAGGGCGAAGGACACGGCCGAGCGCGAAAGACCCACCCTGCGGGCGATGTCACTCATCGTGACGGCTCTCGGACTCACCGTTGACTCCCTGCTTCGCGGCTCACTTCTAGAGCGCGTTAGAAGGCTAACGCGCTCCAGTTGGGGCGTCAAGAGGGTTGGGTGAGGGCATCGGCTTCCGGAATGAGGCGACCAGGATCCCGACACTCAGTGCGACGTCGCGGGACGGGCGTCGGGGGACGGCAGGTCGGCGCCCGCGTCCGGCTCGTTCGGACGGCCGCGGAGCATGCCAGACTGAACTCGTGAGCGCGCAACCCGGTTGGTATCGGGACCCCAGTGACCCGTCCGCGGAGCTGTACTGGGACGGGTCGGCCTACACCGGAAAGCGCGCCGTGAATGCGGCGCCGAAGCCCGTTTCCCCGGCGATGGCCGCACCTCCGCCGCCACGCCAGAAGCAGTACGGATCAACGACGGTCGCGATCCCGATGAAGGTCTTCGGTCATTCGGCGGTGGTGAACGACCTGGACGCGGTGCTGAACAGGTGGGCGAGTCAGGGCTGGACCCTGGACAAGGTCGTCGATCTGCAGTCCAAGGATGGTGCCATGCAGGTGCGGGATCGGGTCACGCTGCTCCTGGTCTTCTGGAGGTGACGTGGTGCCGTCGCCACTCGCCGACTGGTATCCCGACCCGCTGGGGCGCTTCGACCAACGCTTCTGGGACGGGCAGCAATGGACTCAGCACGTTGCCGCCCGGGGCTGGCAGGGGCTGGACCCCGTTGCCATCCTGACAACTCAGCCCTCGGCGGACCGCTCGGGGGAGGTCGAGCCGGACGGTCGGGCGTCGATGCCCGACGCCGGTGCCGATGACCTTCTTGCGCAACGGCTGCTGGTGATCAACCAGAAGGCTCAGCCTTTCGGATCGAAGGTCGCATACAGGATCTTCGACCCTCGGGGGCGGCGGCTGGGCACGGCGAGCGAAGTCGGGCGGAATCTGGCTGCACGCCTGTACGACAGCCAGCGACATCGCACGGATGGCGACCGTGCCTACTGGCTGGAGGTTGCTGACGTATCCGGACACCTCGTACTGACGGCGGCACTCCCTGAGCGGGACTTCGAAAAGCGCACCGTCTTCATCGGCGGAGCGGATGGACGGCCTGTCGGTGAGATCGTGCAGGAGACCTCCGACCTCGCAAACGGCGTGGTGCATCTCGCAGACAACCAGCTCCAGAATGCCTCCTACTTCGCCGGCAGGTATGTCGGTGCCGCGGCTGGAGCAGCCCTCGGCTCAGTCGCGGGGAAGGCTGCGGGATGGGTGGCGAAACATGCGGTGGGTGGAGCGACGCGTGCCGCCGCCGAACTCTCCGGCGCCGCCGGCCTCGCCCGGGATGTGGCGGCCGGGCCGCTCATCAAGCACGGGCATGCCCGATTCACCATCCGGGCCGGAGGCCACGTCCTTGGCTCGATCCATGCCGAGGACCTCACTGAATGGGAGTTCCGGATCGACGATGCCGGGGGCGGTGAGATCGCTCGGGTCACCAAGAACTGGGCCGGGTGGACCAAGGAGGCGCTCACCAGGGCCGACAACTACACCCTGCAGATCCACGTGGGCCTTTCAGAGCCCCTGCGTACGCTCGTCGTCGCCACGCCGCTGGCCCTGGACCTATCCCTCAAACAAGGTGACCCTTCGCTCGACACGCGCTCAAGAAGACGCTCCTGGGACTGACGCCTTCGTTGCGTCGCGACGACCGTCCGCAGGGAACACGGGGTTGTGGCTGATCTGCCGCACGCCGGCGCTGCAACCGGGAGCGGCGTGGGACCACGTCGAAGTGGACGGGAGGCGGCCGCCATCCTGGGCCAGGCACGGCGGCGGCCGATAGTCCGGCGGGAGTCGGACGGAACAGGCGTTCGATCCTCAGACCGCGCTCGAAATGAGCCCGCTCACTCATGCGAATCGCAGGCAGCCGCCGACCGGGCGGCCTACTCTGACGGAGGCTCAGCGCGACAGGAGAGAACACCGATGGCAGGCTGCTACTTCATCCGACTCGGCAAGCAAGGAGCCTTCACCCAGGACGCGGTCGAGCGTGGCTACATCGGGGTCGACTACGGCATGGTCGACGACTTCACCGGGAAGTTCCCCGACGAGTGGACGGCGTTCAACAAGGCCTACATTCCGCGCTATCTCGAGCTGAACCCCGGCAAGGGCAAGGTGGCTGCGGGACTCGCCTGCGGCACGATCTGGACCATCGGCAAGGGGATGCAGGATGGGGACTTCGTCGTCACGCCGGATGCTGCCGGCCATCTCCGGGTTGGTCAGGTGACCGGCCCGTACATGTTCTGCCCAGGCGAAGCGTTGCCGCATCGCCGGCCGGTCTCGTGGCAGTTCGGGACGATCGACCGCGACGGGATGAGCGCTGAGTTGAGGCGCTCGACCGACAGGTACCCGGCCACGCTTGCGAACATCAGCCAGCACCTGGCAGAGATCGAGGGTCTGCTGCAGGCTCCACCCCAGCTGGTCTCTACAGATCCCGAGGTCGAGGATCCTGTTCAGTTCGCGCTGGAGAAGTACCTGGAGGAGTTCCTCGTCGACAACTGGGCCAAGACTGAGCTGGGGAAGGGCTACGACATCTACTGCGACGAGGAGGGCACGCAGATCGGGCGGCAGTATCTCAGCGACACTGGTCCGCTCGACATCCTGGCGGTAAGCAAGGACCGTACAGAGCTGCTCGTCGTCGAACTGAAGCGGGGAAAGGCGAGCGACTCCGTCGTCGGACAGATCCAGCGCTATATGGGCTACATCAAGGACCAGGTGGCCGAGCCGACCCAGGCTGTCCGCGGCGTGATCATCGCTTTGGACGATGATCTCCGGATCAGGCGAGCGCTCTCGGTGGCCACCAACATCGACTTCTACCGCTACCAGGTGAAGTTCGCTCTGACCAAGGCGTGACGCCGGGCCGGGCTGCGCGGCGTTGCCGCGATCTACCGGCCGCCGACAGGGCTGCCATGACGGAGGTTGTGGACGAAGCCCGAGAGTTGCTCCTGGAGACGGGGGAAGGCCCCGGCCAGCGGATCCTCCTCGTTGATGATGGTCTGGAGTTGGTCGAGGGTGTCTCGTACCGTCTCCTCGGCTCGCTTCACGCCCCAGGACGCGAACTCCTCCACCAGGTCGTTGCCGGTGATCTCCAGGTGCCGATACCTGCCGTTGACCGCCAGCGCCATCCTGCCGTCGCCCGG
>NZ_JASGES010000087.1:0-15439 GCF_047606205.1 Propionicimonas sp.
CGAACCGCATCGTCGGCCCGGACGGCAGGGCGCGCCGCGGGGCTGTGCCCGGTTCCTCGCCGCCGGCCGGGGCGTCGGCGTCCGTGGTGAGGGCTTCGGGCGAGGCCGGGCCGACGGCGGTGCCGGTCGAGGCGTCCCCGCCCGCGCGGCGGCGTCGCGACTTGCGGAAGAGCCCGAACCCGAGGCCGAGCAGGCCGATCACCATCCCGGTGACCGAGACCCCCAGGTACCAGCCCCTGCCGGTGGCGGCGAGCTGCGGGTAGGCCCACCAGCACACCGCGACGCCGACCGCGAAGCCGATCGTCCCCGCGGTGACGACGGCCAGCCCGTCGGGATCCAGCGCCCGCACGGGCGCCTGTACCATCAGCGGCCGGTGCGGGTGGTTGTTCTGGCTCACGGACACCACGATAGGGCCCGGTTCGGCGCCCCTACCATTCCGCCATGGCGAACCCTGGCACGACTTCGGCGGCTCCAGCCCCACAGACCAACAAGACCATCGACAACTGGTTCGAACTCTCCAAGCGTGGCTCGACCATGGGACGCGAGGTCCGCGGCGGCCTGGTGACTTTCTTCACCATGGCCTACATCATCATTCTCAACCCGATCATCATCGGCACCCAGGTCGATGTGAACGGCAACCTGATCACCGGCGTCGCCCCGTCCGTGGACGGCGCGGTGGCGACGTCGATGGCGATGGTGGCCGCAGCGACCGCGCTCATCGCCGGCATCATGACGATCATCATGGGCGTCTACGGCCGCTTCCCGATCGCGCTGGCAACCGGCCTCGGCCTGAACGCGCTGGTGGCGTACACCATCGTCAAGCAGATGACCTGGCCGCAGGCGATGGGCCTGATCGTCTGGGAGGGCGTCCTGATCACCATTCTGGTGCTGACCGGCTTCCGCAAGGCGATCTTCGACGCCGTCCCCCGCTCCATGCGGTCGGCCATCTCGGTCGGCATCGGCCTGTTCATCGCCTTCATCGGCCTGGTCGACGGTGGCGTCGTGCGCGCCGGCTCGGGCACCCCGGTGCAGCTGGGCGTCTATGGCGAGCTGCTCGGTTGGCCGATCGCGATCTTCCTGATCGGCCTCGCACTGATCGTCGCGCTGTACATCCGCAGGGTGAAGGGCGCCCTGCTGATCGCGATCCTGTCGGCCACGATCATCGCCGTGGTCGTGCAGGCGGTGCTGAACCTGCCGCTGATGAAGGACGCCACCGGAGCGGTCGTGAACCCGACCGGCTGGATCCAGAACCTGCCGGCGCTGACCAGCGGCTTCACCCTGCCCAACCTCGGCCTGCTGGGCCGGGTGGACATGTTCGGGGCGTTCACCTCGGCCGGTGGGGCCGGAGCGGTGATCGGCATCCTGCTGCTGATCTTCTCGCTGCTGCTCAGCGACTTCTTCGACACCATGGGCACGATCGTCGCCGTGGGTGCCGAGGGCGGCCTGCTCCAGGGGGACGGAAACCCGCCGTACACGCAGGAGATCCTGCTCGTCGACTCGGTCGCGGCCATCGCCGGCGGTGTCGGCTCCGTCTCGTCCGCCACGTCCTACATCGAGTCGGCGTCCGGCGTCGGCGAGGGTGCGCGCACCGGCATCGCGTCCGTGGTGACCGGGATCGCGTTCCTGCTCACCCTGTTCCTCGCCCCGCTGGTGGAGATCGTCCCCGCCGAGGCGGCGACCCCGGCGCTGTTCTTCGTCGGCTTCCTGATGATGTCGCAGGTCGTCCACGTCGACTGGGACGAGCCGGAGGAGGGCATTCCGGCCTTCCTGACGATCGTGCTGATGCCGTTCACGTACTCGATCACGACGGGTATCGGTGCCGGCTTCATCGCGTTCGCCCTGATCAAGGCGCTGAAGGGCAAGGCGAAGGATGTGCACCCGCTGATGTGGGTGGTCGTCGCGGCCTTCGTCCTCTACTTCGGCCAGGGCATCATCACCGGTCTGATCTCCTGACCGCCGATTGCCCGAACGGTCCGGCTCCGTCACCGACGCGGTGGCCCGGAGCCGGACCGACCCAGGAACCGTCCCCGTACCCCTGCGCCGGCGACGGGAGCGGCTCTCGGGCCGGGCAGGAGAGACGTCCGGTCACTGGAGAGCGGAGGTGAGCCGGGCCAGGTTGTCGAGGACGGTCGAGCGCAGCGGCTGCTGCAGCCACTCCTCCAGCGTGAGCTCGCGGGACGCGGCGCGGTAGTCGGCCTCCACCTCGCGCAGGTGCGAGACGAACTCCCGGCCGCGCACCAGCATGGAGATCTCCAGGTTGAGCCCGAAGGAGCGCATGTCCATGTTGCTGGAGCCGATGATCGCGATCTCGTCGTCGATCGTCATCGACTTGGAGTGCAGGATGAACGGCCTCCGGTACATCCAGATCCGCACCCCGGCGCGCAGGAGGGCCTCGTAGTAGCTGCGCTGGGCGTGGTACACCATCGCCTGGTCGCCCACCTCGGACACGAACAGCTCCACCTGCAGGCCGCGTTGGCAGGCGGTGGTGATCGCGACCAGCAGTCCCTCGTCGGGGATGAAGTACGGCGAGACCATGATCACCCGTTGCTGCGCGGCGAACAGCAGCCCCATGAACAGCTTCAGGTTGTTCTGGTACTCGAAGCCGGGTCCGGAGGGCACGATCTGGGCGTCCAGGCAGCCGGAGCGGGCAGGGAGGCGATCGAGGCTGATCTCGTCGGTGAGCACCTCGCCGGTCTCGCTGTACCAGTCACCGAGGAAGACCGCATCGATGCTGGTCACCACCGGTCCCTGCACGCACACCATCAGGTCGACCCAGTGCAGGCCGCGGCGCAGGTTCGCCGGCAGGTTGTAGGTCGAGTCGGTGAGGTTCTGTGAGCCGGTGAACGCGAGCCGGCCGTCCACGACGAGCAGCTTGCGGTGGTTGCGCAGGTCGGGCCGCTGGTAGCGACCCCTGAGAGGCTGCACCGGGAGCATGAGGTGCCATGCCGCACCGATCCGGTCGAGCCGTTTCCGGGTCTGCGCGTAGAAGGGCTTGCTGCGGTTGGCCCAGTGGTCCATCAGGACGCGGACGGTCACCCCGCGTGCGGCCGCCTCCTCCAGCGCCTGGAAGAACACCTCGGTCGTCTCGTCCGCCTGCAGGATGTAGAACTCCACGTGCACAAAGGAGCGGGCGCCGCGCACGGCGTCCGCCATCGCCTGGATGCTGTCCTCGTAGCCGGGGTACAGCTGGGCGGCGTTGCCGCTGGACAGGGGCATCGCCCCGAGATTGCGGTTGAGCAGGACCAGTGAGGTGAACGACGCGGGGGCGTCGGGCAACGGGGGGCCGAAGTCGACCTCGGCGGTCGCCTCGCGGATCGAACTGTTGATCTCGTCCTGCCGGAGCCGGCGCGCGCGAGGGAGCCGTGGGTTGCCGATCAGCAGGAACAGCAGCACGCCGATCTCGGGGATCAGGAAGATCGCCAGGAGCCAGGCCATCGCCGCCGTGGGCCGCCGGTCGCGCGGGACGATGATCACCGCGGCCACCCGGATGGCCATCTCGAGGACGAGGAGGACGATCACCCACCACGTCCCGTTGGCGCTGACGTCCGGCACCTGTTCCCGCCCCCCTGCTCCGTGGCTGCTCAGCGTAGCGGTGCACCGCCCGCGAGGGCTGCTCCCCAGCGGAGGCCTGCCGCGTCCCGCGAACCGATGGGCACAGCCCCCGAACGGAATAGGGGACGGTTCTGCGAACGGGATGGGGGACGGTTCTGCGAACGGGAAAGGAACCGTCCCCCGAACGGGATGGGGGACGGTTCCTTTCCCGTTCGCGGGTGTGTCCCCTTTCCCGTTCACCGTCGGGGCGGTGCGGTCGTGGCGCGGGCCGGGTGGGGACGGTCGGGGTGGGTCAGGCGCGCAGGACGGCGACGAGGTCGGGGGGTTCGCGGCGCTGCTCGCGGGCGTCCGCGGCCCAGCCGGGGAACCGGTCCAGCCAGGCCAGGATCGTCCCGGCCACCTGGCCGGTCGGCGGATCGAGCCGGTCCAGCGCCGAACGCCAGGCATCGGCGAGTTCGAGGGCCTGCTCGTGGCCCGCCCAGCCGGCGGCCACCCCGGGGGCGGGCAGCATCGTGATCCCGAGATCGGTGCGCAGCAGGCTGCGCAGGCCGTAGCGGGCCGGCACCTCAGCCCTCGCCAGGGCGAAGTCGAAGTCGTTGAGCTGGGCCTCCGTGCAGTCCCTGCCGATGCTGTCCCAGGAGAGGACGTCGATCCAGGCCTCCAGCAGCGTCCAGCAGGCGCCGAGCCGGTGCGGCGGGACGTGGCGCCCGGACAGCACCGCGTCCACGTCCGACCCACTCGGCAGGTCGGGCCTCAGCACGGGCGCGTCCGGAGCGCGGCGCAGGACCGGCCCGAGCTTTCCCAACAGGCCGGGCTGGGCGGGGGCCGACCCGCCGAAGCGATCGGCCGCGACGGCCCTCAGGGCCGTGGACGTGTCGTCCGAGGCGCCGAAGATGCCGCGTACCTCGACGATCGAGATGGCGTAGAGCCGCACCGATCCCATGAACCCCACGCTAACCGCCCGGCATAGATTTGTGGACGTGAACCCGCGATCCCGACGCCTCATCGTCAGCGGAGCACTGGTGCTCCTGCTCGTGCTCGTGGTGCTGGGAACCGTGTTGGGGGCGGGACGGTAGGCTCCGGGCCATGATCGTGGCCGTTCGTCGCGCCGTGGCCCTGCTGGCCGTGGCCCTGGTCGCGGCGCTCGGCGCCGCAGGCACCCCCGCTCTCGCCGAGACGCCCAGCCCCACCCCGACGGCGAGCGCCGTCGCGACCGGGACGGCGGAGGCCACCGGCACGGCGAAGGCCACCGGCACGGCGAGCCCGATCACGACCGACGACACCACCGGCTCCGACGACACGTCGGACACGGCTCCGGACAACTCCCGCCAGACGCTCGCGATCGGCGCGGCAGGCATCCTGGCGATCCTCGCCGCGCTCGTCGTCTTCCTGCGTCGTCGCTGACCCCGCACCCGCAGCCTGCCGGCCTCCCGGCTCCCGGGCACACCGGGAAGGGCCGCAGGCCCGCCGGACCTGCCCCGGCGGCCGCCTCAGGCGAGGTCGTTGAGATCGATCGGCACCCGCCGGAACACCTCCGCGAAGGACGCGAGCACGCCGGCGTTCGGGTTCGGCACGGGGAACACCCCGAGCCGGGGCAGCCCCGCCAGGTCGCCGAGGGCAGGCTGGCCGAGGACGGCACTGACAGCGGTCCCGTCGCCGCCGGTGGCCAGCGCCTCCAGTCGGCCGGCGACAGGAACCAGGACGGCAGCGGCATCCGCCGCCGCGGCGTCGAACGCCCGTGCGCTCTGGTTCGCCCTGCGGCGCGCGTAGCGCTGCTGGGACCAGCCTCCGGCCTTCGTGCGACCCTGCACGTAGTGGCTGTGGTGGCGTCCGTCCTGCAGCCTCGTGCCGTCGAAGACCCCGACGGCGTGAGCCTCGCGCCGCACGATCAGCACGCCGACCAGGCGTGGACGCGTCGTGGTCAGCACCAGGGCGGCGAGCGGGTCGTCGGAGGGCCCGGTGGGCGGCCAGGGCGTCCGGATCCGGGCCTGTGCGCCGTCCGGTGACCGCAGCACGACCCCGTCCGCCGTGCTCTCGACCGAGGGCGTGCCGTGGCGCAGCCCGAATCGTTCCAGCCACGCCGCGAGCCGTTCGGGGGCGACGCTCACAGATCGCCACCCCTGTGGTGGTCCCATGGCTATAGTCTGGCAACGAACCGCCGGGAGGAGAGCATGACCGACCTCATCGACACGACCGAGATGTACCTGCGCACCATCTACGAGCTGGGGGAGGAGGGTGTGCCGCCGCTGCGTGCCCGCATCGCCGAGCGCCTCAAGCAGAGCGGTCCCACCGTCTCCCAGACCGTTGCCCGGATGGAGCGGGACGGCCTGGTCAGCGTGCATCCCGATCGCCATCTCGTCCTCAGCCCGAAGGGGCTGGAACTCGCCACCAGGGTGATGCGGCGGCACCGGCTGGCCGAGCGGCTGCTGACCGACGTGATCGGGCTCGACTGGCACCTCGTCCACGAGGAGGCCTGCCGCTGGGAGCACGTGATCTCGACCGACGTCGAGCGTCGGCTGGTCAGCATCCTCGATCACCCGGTCCGTTCGCCGTACGGCAACCCGATCCCGGCACTGGAGGAGCTCGACGTGGCCCCTGCCCCGGAGGGCTTCCTGGACGGGACGGAACTGCTGTCGCTGCGCCTGGCCGACGGCAGGGCGCACGATGTGGTCGTGCTGAGGATGAGCGAGCACATCCAGAACGACCCGCCGACGCTGGAGGCCATGCAGGCCTCCGGTGCGCTGCCCGGCACGCCCGTGCGCGCCTCGCTGGTGGGCCACCACCTCCTGCTCGGCGAGGACGACCACGAGGTCGCCCTGCCGGCCACGACGGCCGACCACATCTTCGTCGCCCTGGACTGAGCCGCCCGCCCTGAGCCGCCGGGTGGGCCTCCGCGCGTCCCGCCGGGCTCTCCGGGCAGGTCCGGGCGGCCTGGCCCGGGAATACCGGGGTGCCGCTGCGGCGTTCAGCACGAGTAACCCGAAGACCCGGAGGAATGACCCACATGGCAACCATCGCCCTCACCGAGGCCGAGTTCGGCGACACCATCAAGGACAACGGCATCGTGTTCGTCGACTTCTGGGCGACCTGGTGCCCACCGTGCCGCATGTTCGGCCCTGTGTTCGAGGCGGTGTCGGAGACCAATCCGGACGCGGTGTTCGCCAAGGTCGACACCGACGCGGAGCGCGGTCTGGCCGGCGACCTGGGGATCTCCTCGATCCCGACCCTGATGGCCTTCCGCGACGGCTACCTCGTCTACCGCGAGGCCGGGGCGCTCAACAAGGGCCAGTTCACCCAGCTGGTCGACCAGGTGAAGTCGCTCGACATGGAGAAGCTGAAGGCAGAGGCGGAGTCCGCCCGCCCGCACTGAGGATTGCCCCGCGCGTCGTGTCCCCCGTAGGGGTGACACCACCGTTCGGGACACCTATACTCGAAGGAGGTTCCTGCCCCATCCCCCCGGGCAGGAACCATCTACGTTCCGGGCCCGGTTCGCGGCCCGCACACTACGTCGCCGGAGCGCCCGGGTGATGCCGGGACAGCAGCACCACGCCGGTGAGGGCGACCGCGGCGAAGACCAGCATCAGCGTGATCGCCACCGTGTCTCCCCGCAGGAGGGCGCCCTCGCCCAGCACCGCGATGCCGAAGACCACACCGGCGATCGGGGCTCCGGCGTTCAGGCCGCCCACGACGATCTCCGCGGCCCCGGCGGCGTAGCCCTGCTGGATCCACACCCCGGCGAGGGCGATGCCCACGACGATCGACGCGACCATGAACCAGAAGGTGGCCGATCCCTGCCAGGACTGTGAGGCGAGATAGGCGCCGATCGCCTTGGCCAGCCCCGACTCCATGCCGTAGATCACGGACGCGGCCAGCGCCCACGCGAGGCACCGCCACGCCAGCGGACCCTTCGCCCCGACCAGCGCCAGGCCCAGGGCGATCGCGAAGCAGACCAGCGGGCCGATCACCAGCCGGTCGGCACGCAGGACGGGGGCGTCGGTGGCGTGCGCGATCGCGACCCACGCGACCGCCACCGTCCCGATCAGGGTCATCGCGGTCCCCGTCCACATGCCACGGCTGACGGTGTTCCGGTGGACCCGCGCGGACAGCAGGATCGTCCACGGAACGGCGAGCGCACCCAGGGGCTGGACCACGGTGACGGGCGCGAGCTGGAGGGCTGCCACCTGGCCGACGGCGCTCAGGCCGAGCAGCGCCAGGCCGGCCAGCCAGACCGGGTTCTTGACCACCGCGAGGAGCTGGCGGCCCCCCAGGGCCTCCCGCTCCTCGGTCGACTCGTCGGCGACGGCGAGGTGCTGGACCACGGACGAGGCGGCGAACGCGACGGAGGCGAGCACGGCCAGGACGACGGCCATCGTGATGTTGGAATGCACGGAACCCCCAGGGACGGCGAGGTGTGCGGCGCCCAGAGTGTGGCGACGACGAGGAACACCGGCAGAAGGGCCAGGCCCTCCGCTGCCGGAGTCACCGTAGCGGCTTGCGGTTCCGCGGAGGGCTGGCGGGAGGACAGCGTCCGGACCTAGCATTTGGTCAATCGATTTAGCCGGCTCTCGCCGCGGTCCGGCCCGGCCTGGCCCGCGGCCGGCGACACCACGAGGAGTGCACATGGACGTGAGCTTCCCCGACGTTCCCGACCTGGCCGCCGTGCCCACCGGTGACATGCCGGGAGACAAGGTGCGGATCGGGGAGGCCCACCTCGCCAAGGCACGGGCCGTCTTCCCCGAGCTGTGGCGACAGCTCGAGCCCCTCCTCGCCGACGGCGGGCGCGCGGTCGTCGCGGTCTGTGGCGGCTCCGGGGTCGGCAAGTCCGAGACCGGCTCCCTGCTCGCCCACGGGCTGAACCTCCGGGGCGTCGGGGCGTACGTGCTCTCCGGCGACAACTACCCGCGGCGGGTCCCCGCCGCCAACGACGCGGAGCGGCTGCGGGTGTACCGGGCCGGCGGCACCAGGGGGCTGCTGGCGTCCGGCGCCTACGAGGAGCGGGTGCGGAGCGTCCTCGCCGCGCTCCAGGCGTCCGGCGCGGACGCCGACCCGGCGCAGCGGGCCTCCCATCCGTGGCTGGCGACCTACCAGAAGGCGGCCCGCCGGGCGCTGGCCGGCTACCTGGGCACCCCGGAGGAGACCGACTTCGAGGAGGTGAGCCGCATCCTCGCCGCCTTCCACGCCGGCGCGCCGCTGCTGATGCTCAAACGGATGGGGCGCACGCCGGAGCAGCTCTGGTACGACGCCGTCGACGTCAGCGGGACCCGCGTGATCGTGATCGAGTGGACCCACGGCAACTCCGACCAGCTCAGCGGGGTCGACATCCCGATCCTGCTGAACAGCACGCCGGAGGAGACCCTCGCCCACCGGCGCGCCCGCAGCCGGGACGGGGCCGTCGACAGCCCCTTCACCACCACCGTGCTGGAACTCGAGCAGGCGATGCTGCGCGCGCAGGCGCCGAAGGCGAGGATCATCGTCTCGCTGGCCGGTGAACTCCTCGACCACGCGGGCTACCTGGCGGCGATGGGCGCCGACCTGCCCGGCGCGGGGCCGATGCTGAACGTCTACCCCGACAGCATCGGCGGCAGCCTCGCCGACGTGGTGTCGTTCGTGCGGCGTCCGGAGCTGGCCGACGTGTTCAGTTCCGTGTACCTGCTGCCCAGCGTCTTCAACACCGACCTGGACCGGGGCTTCTCGGTGATCGACTACAGCCTCTCCGACCAGTTCGCGACTCCCGCCGACATCGACGCCCTGGCCGAGGCGGGCCTCGACCTGACCCTCGACTTCATCCTGAACCACGCCTCGGTGCTGTCCCCGCAGTTCCAGGACCTCCTCGCCCGCGGCGACCGCTCGCCCTACGCGGACTTCTTCATCGACTGGAACGCGTTCTGGTCGGGTCACGGCGAGCTCACCGCGGAGGGCTACATCCAGCCCGACCCCGCGCTGATCGCGGACATGTTCTTCCGCAAGCCGGGGCTGCCGATCCTGATGGTGCGGCTGCCGGACGGTCGCGAGGTTCCCTACTGGAACACCTTCTACCAGGAGGTTCGCTACACCGCGCCGGACACCCAGGAGCTGATCCGGGCCACCGGGCTCCAGTACGGCAGGGCGGACGTGCTCGCCGGGCGGGTGGCCTCCGCGCTCGCGCAGGGGAGGCGTCCCGGCGAGGCCGACTTCACCGGCTACGCGGAGGTCAGGGACGTGGTCGTCGACCTCGTCGAGAGCAGGCGGACCTACCTGGGCCAGATGGACCTGAACATCAACAGCCCGCTCGTGTGGGACTTCTACGCCGACACCCTCGACCGGCTGGCCGGCTACGGAGCGCAGGTCGTCCGGCTGGACGCGTTCGCGTACGCGCCGAAGGAACCGGGGGCCAGGAACTTCCTCAACGACCCGGGAACCTGGGAGTTGCTGACGAAGGTGAAGGAACTCGCCGACCGGCGGGGTCTGATCCTGCTGCCCGAGATCCACTCGACCTACGCGGAGGGCATCCACGAGCTGATCGCGGACAAGGGTTTCCTGACCTACGACTTCTTCCTGCCGGGGCTGCTGATCGACGCGATCGAACGGGCGGACGCGTCCACCCTCAAGCGGTGGATCGTCGAGCTGCGGGACAAGCGGATCCACACGGTGAACATGCTCGGCTGCCACGACGGCATCCCCGTGCTCGACCTGCGGGGGCTGCTCGAGGAGGACCGGATCCGGGCCCTGATCGCCACCATCGTGGGGCGGGGCGGCTACGTGAAGGACCTGCACGGCGCGGAGAACGTGTACTACCAGGTCAACGCGACGTACGGCAGCGCGCTGGGGGAGAGCGACGACCGGCTCCTGCTGGCGCGTGCCGTCCAGCTGTTCGTGCCGGGCAAGCCCCAGGTGTGGTATCTCGACCTGTTCGCGGGGAAGAACGACCACGCGGCCGTCGATCGCGCCGGATCGGGCGGGCACAAGGAGATCAACCGGACGAACCTGACGCTGGACGAGGTGGACGCCGGCCTCGGACTACCCGTCGTCCAGCGGCAGCTGGAGTTGCTCCGGTTCCGCAACACCTTCGGCGCGTTCGGCTTCGACGCCAGTTGCGAGGTGGCGGACACCGGGCCGGACCGGCTCGACATCACCTGGCGCAGGGGCGATGTCTCGGCGAGGCTGGACGCCGACCTCGCGTCGGTGTCGTTCCGCGTCATCGCGACCGAGGCCGACGGGACGACCCGGACGATCTGAGCGCCGCCGGGAGCGGCGTGACTCGCAGGGAGGGCGCGGTTGCGGTGGAGACGGGGCCGGCGGTCAGCTCCAGAGCCGGTGGTAGGCGTTGATCGCGGGCTGGCCGCCGAGGTGCGCGTACAGCACGGTGGAGTCCTTGCCGATCTCGCCGGAGGAGACGAGGTCGATCAGGCCGGCCAGCGACTTGCCCTCGTAGACCGGATCGGTGATCATCGCCTCGAGCTGGGCGCCGAGCGCCATCGCGTTCATCGTCGAGTCGACCGGGATGCCGTACAGGTCACCCGCCCAGCCCTCCAGGACGGTGATCTCGTCGTCGCGCAGGTCGCGGCCGAGCTCGATGAGTTCCGCGGTGTGCCGGGCGATGCGTCCCACCTGGTCGCGGGTCTGCTCGATGGTGGCGGACGCGTCGATGCCGATCACCCGCCGCTTCACGCCGGTCAGGTCCTCCAGCGCCGCGAACCCGGCGATCATGCCGGCGTGGGTGGACCCGGTCACCGTGCAGACGATGATCGTGTCGAACAGGACGCCGAACCGCTTCTCCTGCTCGGCCACCTCGAACGCCCAGTTGGCGAAGCCGAGCCCGCCCAGCGGATGCTCGGACGCGCCGGCCGGGATCGGGTAGGGGGTGCCCCCGGAGGCCTCGACCTCGGCGAGCGCGTTCTTCCAGGAGTCGCGGATGCCGATGTCGAAGCCGGCCGGGTCGAGGCGGGAGTCGGCACCCATCATCCGGGAGAGCAGGATGTTGCCGACCCGGTCGTTCATCGGGTCCTCCCAGGGCACCCAGTGCTCCTGGACGAGCCGGCACTTCAGCCCGAGGTGGGCGGCGACGGCGGCGACCTGGCGGGTGTGGTTGGACTGGTAGCCGCCGATCGAGACCAGCGTGTCGGCACCGCTGGCCAGCACGTCGGGGACGATGTACTCCAGCTTGCGCACCTTGTTGCCGCCGAAGGCCAGACCGCTGTTGACGTCCTCGCGCTTGGCCCACACCTGGGCACCGCCGAGATGCCCGCTGAGCCGCGGCAGGTGTTGCAGCGGGCTCGGCCCGAAGGTGAGCGGGTGGCGCGGGAAGTCCTGGAGCTTCATGGGTTCCTCTCGGTCGGGTCCCGAGCCTAGGAGACTGCTGCACCGGCCGCCATCGGCGTCTCACCCGTCCACGCCCGGCCGGACCGGGCGCGGCGCGCTCGCCGGCGCCGCGGGTCAGGCGAGCGGGTAGGCGACGTAGGCGAAGCGGCGGCTGTCGGGCGCCCAGCTGGGCACGTTCATCGTGCCCTGGCCGCCGAAGAGGTGGACGAGGTCGGTGCCCGTGCCGTCGGGTCCGAGACGGCGGATGGCGACGTCGCGGTCGGCGGGGTGGCCCTGTGTGCCGGGAGGGAAGCTCACGTAGACGACGCTCGACCCGTCGGGGGAGACGTGCGGGAACCAGTTCACCCGCTCGTCGTGGGTCAGCTGCTCGACGCCGGTTCCGTCCGGCCGCATCCGGAACAACTGCGCGTGGCCGCGCGTGGTCGAGCCGCGCTCGGAGTTGAACCAGAGCCACTCCCCGTCCGGGCTGAACTCCGAACCGTCGTCGGGAACGTCGTCGTCGGTCAGCTGGACGTCCGCGCCACCGGCCGTCGGCACGGTCCAGATGTTCGTGCGGACGCCGCCGCCGGGCAGCAGGTCCATGCCGATGTAGGCGAGCAGGGTCCCGTCCGGCGACACCCCGTGCAGGAAATGGACGAACGCGTCGCCGCGGTCGTTCGACACCCGCCGCGACGTGAGCCCGACCAGGTCGACGGCGTACAGATGGCCGTCGAAGCCCGACACGTGGACGGTGCGGCCGTCGGGTGCCAGCACGTGGTCGTTGTTGATCCCGGGCAGGCCCGGCACCAGCAGCGGCTCGAGGTCACCGCCACCGGCGGGGACGCGGAACAGCAGGCCGTCGGCGTTCACCAGCAGCCAATCCCCCGCGAGGGTCCAGTTCGGCGCCTCGAACAGGCGCGTCGAGGACTCGGTCACCAGCGTGTCGGTGCCCGTGTCGAGATCGTGGACGAACAGTTGTGCGCGCTGTCCCTGCCGCAACCGGCGTCCTGCCTGGTCCATGGGTTCCTCCTCGAGCCGTTTCGTGTGGCAGTCTATGAGAGCGATCTCACGAAGGAGTGCGAATGGCCGGCTACCGTGACCCGGCGGTCCCGACCGCCGAGCGGGTTGCGGACCTGCTCGGACGGATGACGCTTCCGGAGAAGGTCGGCCAGTTGCTGCAGCTGGACGCCCAGGGCGACCTCGACGACCTCGTCACGATCAGGACCGTCGGCTCGCTGCTGCACATCCCGCCGGACCGCACCGCCCATGCCATCGAGCTCGCGGCCGCGACCAGGCTGGGCATCCCGCTCCTGCTCGCCGACGACTGCATCCACGGCCACTCGTTCTGGCCGGGCGCGACGATCTTCCCCACCCAGCTGGCCATGGCCTGCAGCTGGAACCCCGACAACGCCCGCCGCGCGGCCCGGGTCACGGCGATCGAGGCCACCAGCACGGGCTTCAAGTGGACCTTCTCGCCCGTCCTGTGCATCGCCCGCGACCTGCGCTGGGGGCGGGTGGACGAGACCTTCGGCGAGGACCCCTTCCTGATCGGCGAGTTCGCGTCCGCCATGGTGGCCGGCTACCAGGGCGAGGGGCTGGGCGACCCGACCGCGATGCTGGCCACGGCCAAGCACTTCGCCGGCTACTCCGAGACCCAGGGCGGTCGGGACGCCTCCGAGGCCGACATCTCGCGGCGCAAGCTGCGTTCGTGGTTCACCCCGCCCTTCGAGCGGGTGGCGCGGGAGGGCTGCCGCACGTTCATGATCGGCTACCAGTCGATGGACGGCGTGCCGATCACCGTCAACCGCTGGCTGCTCAACGACGTCCTCAAGGAGGAGTGGGGCTTCTCCGGCGTGCTGGTCACCGACTGGGACAATGTGGGCCGGATGGTCTGGGAGCAGCAGGTCTGTGCCGACCACGCCGAGGCCGCCGCCCGGGCGATGAACGCGGGAAACGACATGGTGATGACCACTCCGGGGTTCTACGACGGTGCGCAGGAGGCGATCCGTCGCGGGATCCTCGACGAGGCGACCGTCGACGCGGCCGTCGCCAGGGTGCTGGCCCTGAAGTTCGACCTCGGCCTGTTCGAGGACCCCGGCGGCCCCGACCCGGCCCGCCAGGCAGCGGTGATCGGCAGCGCCGCGCACCGGCAGACCAACCTCGAGGTGGCCAGGGAGTCGCTGGTGCTGCTGGCCAATGACGGGACCCTGCCGCTGACCGCCGCGTCCGGCACGATCGCCGTGATCGGGCCCAACGCCGACGACCGCGGCGCCCAGTTGGGCGACTGGGCCGGCGGTTCGGGGCAGTGCTCGTGGCTCGGGCCGGACTACCAGCCCGGGGATGTCGTGACCGTGCTGGCCGGGCTGCGCGACGCCGCGTCCGCGCACGGCTGGCGGGTGACCCACGCGACCGGCTGCGGCATCGCGACGCTGGCCCCCGACCCCGCCGGGGACAGTTTCCCCGACGGCCAGCCCCGTCCTCCCCTGATCACCCCCGTTCCCGCGGACCAGGCACTGCTGGCGGAGGCCGTCGCGGCAGCGGAGGCCGCCGACGTCGTCGTGCTGGTGCTCGGCGACAACGTCCTGCTCAACGGCGAGGCCCGCTCCACGGCCACCCTCGAGCTGCAGGGTGGCCAGGTCGAGTTGTGGACGCGCGTCGCCGCGCTCGGCAAGCCCCTGGTGGTGGTGCTGGTCAACGGCAAGCCGCTGGTGCTGCCGCGCGGCCCGCTCGCGGCGACGTCCGCGCTGGTCGAGGCGTTCAACCCCGGCGCGATGGGCGGGCAGGCGATCGCAGAGTTGCTGTTCGGGGACAGCGAGCCGGTCGGGCGGCTGCCGATCTCGTTCCCCGTCCACGTCGGGCAGCTGCCGGTCTACTACAACCAGCTGCGCGGCCAGCACGGCAACCGCTACGCCGATCTCACCCAGGAGCCGCTGTTCGCGTTCGGCGAGGGGCTGTCGTACGGACGCGTCGAGTACGGCACCCCGGTCCTGGAGACGGCCCTCGTGCGCCCCACGGAGGCGGTCCGGGCGCGGGTGCGGGTGACCAACACCGGGGTGCGGCCGGTCGCGGAGACCGTCCAGTGGTACCTGCGCGACCTGGTCACCTCCCTGACCTGGGCCGACAAGGAGCTCAAGGGCGCATCGCGGGTGCGGCTGGCGCCGGGGGAGTCGGCCGAGGTCGCCTTCGAACTCCCCGTGGCGGCCTGTACGATCACCGACGCCGCCGGCGAGCGTATCGTCGAACCAGGCGATTTCGAGTTGCTCGCGGGGCGCAGTTCCCGCGACAGGGACCTGCGGGCGGCTCGCTTCACGCTGGTGGTCTCGTGAGACCGGCGGGTGTGGGGAGAAGATACGCAACGGAGCACGCCCGGCTTGCGAGCACGGGGTACAACTTGATCGAGCCTGCGGAGAGCTGAGGAGAGCGTCATGCCGAATCTGGGCGGTTGGGAATGGGTCATCATCGCGGTGGTGGCACTGGTGTTGTTCGGCGGGACCAAGCTCGCGAACTTCGGCAAGAGCGCCGGCACCGCCATCCGGGAGTTCAAGGAGGAGACCAAGTCGCCCTCCGCCGTCGAGCCGCCGGCCCCCGTGCCGCCGGCCGCGGCCCCGCA
>NZ_JASGES010000088.1:0-13089 GCF_047606205.1 Propionicimonas sp.
GCGGCGAAGGACCGGGCGGCGACGCCGGCCGGATCCGCCGACCAGCGGCTCCCCGACGAACTGCTGAGGTAGACGTTGGCGGGCCCGCACCGGCGCGATCCCGCCTCGCGTCGCCCTCGGCGCCGCCCCGCAACCCGGCACATCCCGCGCTCGTCCCGGCCGGTTCGGGGAACCTCGGGACGCGGCCCTTTCCGCGCCCCGCACCGTCTCCTAGGGTGTCACCATGACGCGTGAATCAGGCTCGTGGCTGGTCTCGGCAGGGCTCCTCGCCGCCGCCGCGGCCGGCAGCCTGGTCGCCCTGACCCGCTACTGGCAACCCTGTGCGGGGTCGATCGGGGCGATCTCCTTCACCGACGGCTGCCTGGTGGCGATGGACGAGTACGCGCCGCCACTGATCGGGCAGGACCCGGCCAGCCTGGTCGGGGCGCTCGGCCTGGCCGCGTCGCTGGCGTCGGCCGCCGCCTGGCTGGTCGTCCTGCCGACCATCCGTGCCGGTGTGGCCGCGCGGGCACTGCTGGCACTCCCCGGCCTGGCCGCGGTCGCCGTGGCGGTCTGGTCGGCGACGCTCGCTCCCGGTGCGGACGGGGTGCCCGGCTGGACGCTCGTCCTCCTCGACCTCCTGGTTCTGCCGGCGGCGCTGGCCCTGGCCGCCCTCGGCCTCGGGGGAGCGCGGCTGGTCCGCTACGTCCTGGTCCTCCTCGCCGCGACCTCGGCCGGTGTGGTCCACCAAGTCGTTGACCTCACCCTCGCCCTCGGCCTGAACCAGGCCTCGTGGGACTCCCCGCCGGGCTCGGGCGTCCCCACCGCGCTGGCGATCCTCGCCACCGCGATCGCCACCCTCGTGCTGTGGCGCACCGCCGGCCGGGCTCAGTCGCCGACCGCCTCCCTGCCACGGGACACCAGCAGCGGATCGGGCTCGCCGACGATCGCGGTGTCCTTGCCCTCGTAGTCGAACTGGCTGAGGAACAGCCGCATCGCGTTCAGCCGGGCCCGCTTCTTGTCGTTGCTCTTGATCGTGTGCCACGGGGCGGCGTCGGTGTCGGTGTGCAGGAAGACCTGCTCCTTGGCCTCGGTGTAGTCGTCCCAGCGGTCGAGGCTCTCCAGGTCCATCGGGGACAGCTTCCAGCGCCGCACCGGGTCGATCTGGCGGATCGCGAACCGCGTCCGCTGCTCCTGCCGGGTCACCGAGAACCACAACTTGGCGACGTGGATGCCGGCGTCGCTGAGCATCTGCTCGAACACCGGCGCCTGGTGCATGAAGGTCCAGTACTCGGCGTCGGTGCAGAAGCCCATCACCCGCTCGACGCCGCCCCGGTTGTACCAGGACCGGTCGAACAGCACCATCTCCCCGCAGGTCGGAAGGTGCGCGACGTAGCGCTGGAAGTACCACTGGCCGAGCTCGGTCGCGGTCGGCTTCGTCAGCGCCACGACCCGCGCCGCACGCGGGTTGAGGTGTTCGAGGAAGCGCTTGATCGTGCCGCCCTTGCCGGCGGCGTCGCGTCCCTCGAAGACGATCACGTGCCGCTCCCCGTTGTCCTGGCACCAGTACTGCAGCTTCAGCAGTTCGACCTGCAGCAGGTACTTCTGGGCCTCGTACTCCTCGCGCGACATCAGTTCGTCGTACGGATAGTTCTCCCGCCACGTCTCGACGGCGTTTCCGTCGGGGGCGATCAGGACGGGGTCGTCGCCGGAGTCGGCCTGGACCGTGTAGCCCTCCTCGCGGAGGGCGTCGATGTGCTCGCGCAGGGACATGCTCATTGCAGAGCAGTACCACAGTCCCGTGAACGCGGGGGGCGAACTCAGGGAAGCCCGCAGCGACGCCCGATCGCCGCAGCCAGCGCTCCCGCGATCACGACCACGATGTAGGGGGCCTTCAGCTTCAGCGCGAGCGCTCCGGCCGCCAGCGAGAGCAGGCGGGAGTCGAGGGCGATCGCCTGCCCCTTGCCGACCGTGTTCATCACGGTGAGGGACGCCAGCAGCCCGACCGTCAGCGCACCGGCCAGCGCGTGGATGACCGGTCGGTCGAGCAGCCGCTGGGGCAGCAGGTAGCCGGCCAGCTTGATCGCGGCGGCGGCCGCGCAGGCGAGCAGCACCCAGCCCCACAGGCTCATTCGGGACCCCCGCGGGGTTGCCCGGAGCAGCGGAGCGGCAGAAGGGACCTCGGGCGGGTGGTCATCCGGCTACCGCCGTCCGGCGCCGTCGCCACGCCCACCACCCCGCCGTGACCGCTGCGGCGATCAGGACGGGGATGCCGGGCGGCACCAGCGGCAGCGCGA
Source organism: Propionicimonas sp. (assembly GCF_047606205.1). Classification (GTDB taxonomy): domain Bacteria; phylum Actinomycetota; class Actinomycetes; order Propionibacteriales; family Propionibacteriaceae; genus Propionicimonas. The sequence goes on from NZ_JASGES010000088.1 coordinate 2,277, forward strand.
TCAGGGTCGCGGCGGCGGCGATGACCGCGATCGCGACCGGGTCGCGGCCGTGCAGGCGCGGCCACAACAGCCCGAGGAAGGCGGCGACCGCCGCGCCGTCCAGGCCCCACTGGCCGACCTCGCCGATCGCGTTGCCGGCCAGCGCCCCGATCAGGGTGAAGGCGTTCCACATCACGTAGACGCCGAGGCCGGCCGTCCAGAACCCGCGGACGCGCTCGTCGTGGTCCTCCTGCGCGGTGGCGGTGGCGGTCGACTCGTCGATCGTGAACTGGGCCATCAGGGGAATCAGCTTCGGGGAGGGGCGGATGAGCGCCTTCAACTGCATTCCGTAGATGCCGTTGCGGACGCCCAGCAGGGTGGCCGCGGCCCAGGCCGCGGCTCCCGTCCCGCTGCCGCCGATCACGCCGATGAACGCGAACTGCGAACCCCCGGTGAACATCAGGGCGCTCAGCGCGCAGGTCTGCCACACATCCAGGCCCGCGGTCACCGAGAGCGCACCGAACGAGATCCCGTACACCCCCACGGCCAGGGCGATCGACAACCCCATCCGGACGGCGGGAGTGAGGCGGGACGGCACCGGCCCACGCTAGCGTCCCCGTCCCCATCGGCCCGGCGGAGTCTCAGTGGCCCGTCGCTCTCTGAGATCCCGATTGTCGGAGAGGGCGGTGGGGGAGGATCGGGGAGTGAGAACCCTGTTGAGTTCTTCTCTGCTGCACTCGCCCGAACAACTCCATGGGGACCCCGCATGAGCCGCACCCTGATCCCGACCCGGATGGCCGACCGCACGTCCACCGACCATGCCGAGCTCGACGCCTTGCTGGACGAGGTGCTCGTCGCGCACATCGGTCTGAGCCTGGAGGAGGGGCCGCTGGTCATCCCGACCGGGTTCGCGCGAGCTGGTGACCGCCTGCTGTTCCACGGCTCGACCGGGTCGCGCTGGATGCGTGCCCTGGCCGACGGGGCGCCGGCCTGCGTGACGGTGACCGCGCTGGACGCGATCAAGGTCGCCCGCTCCGGGTTCGAGTCGGGCATGCGGTATCGAAGTGCCTGCCTGTTCGGCACCTGCACGATGCTCACCGGGGACGAGGCGGTGCGGGCGCTGGACGCCTTCACCGACCGCGTGCTGCCCGGGCGCACGGGTGAGATCCGCCCGAGCACGGGCAAGGAGCTGGCAGCGACGATGACCCTTGCGCTGCCGATCGCCGAATGGTCGCTCAAGACGGCCGATGGTTTCCCCGAGGATCCCGATTCCGACATCGCCGGGGAGGCCTGGGCCGGCGTCGTGCCGCTGGTCACCGGCTACGGCGACCCCGTCCCCAGCCCCGACCTGCGCGCGGGCATCGAGGTGCCCGCGTCGGTGCACCGCCTGATCGGCCACTGACCGCCGACGGCATGCCGGGGACGGTTCTCGTGCTGGTTGCCGAGCACCGTCCGGCTGCGGAGGGACGGTTCGGTCGTGCGGCTCGGATCCGGACGTGGAGTGCCCCGGAGGCGTCGTCCTTGACGTCTCCGGGGCACCGGCGCGAAGCGGGCCGTCAGTGCAGGGCGTCGGGCTCGTAGTCGGGGAAGGTGGGGCCGTCCTGCGCGGTGTCATCGGTGATGTCGGTGCCGCGGGCCTTCGCGATCGACCTCATCAGGTGGTAGAGCACCAGCGCGGTGACGGTGCCGACGGTCACGCCGCCGAAGGTCATCGAGCCGAGCGTGAAGGTGAAGTTCGCGATGCCCATGATCAGGCCGATGGCGGCGGGGATCAGGTTCACCGGGTTGGTGAAGGCCACCTTGTTGTCGATCCAGATCCGGGCGCCGAGCAGGCCGATCATGCCGTACAGGACGGTACCCGCCGCGCCGATCACGCCGGCGGGGATCGTGGCGATCGCCTGGCCGAACTTCGGGATGAACGAGAGCACGATCGCGATGAAGCCGGCGATCCAGTACAGCGCCGTCGAGTACACCTTGGTGGCCGCCATCACGCCGATGTTCTCCGCGTAGGTGGTGGTGCCCGAGCCGCCGCCGAAGCCGGCCAGCGTGGTGGCGACGCCGTCGGCGAGCAGCGCGCGTCCCATCGTCTTGTCGTAGTTGTGGCCGGTCATCAGCGACACCGACTTCACGTGACCGACGTTCTCGGCGATCAGGACGAGGACGACCGGGAGGAACAGCGCCGCGACGGTGAAATCGGGGGTCGGCAGCTGGAAGTGCGGCAGGCCGATCCAGTCGGCCGATCCGACGGCGGCGAAGTCGACCTGGCCCTGGATCAGCGCGGCGAGATAGCCGACGATGACGCCGAGCAGGATCGACAGCCGCCCGATCAGGCCCTTGAACAGCACGGTGATCAGGACGATCGCGAGGATCGTGATCCAGCCGGTGAGCGGTGCCGCGGCGAAGCCGCCGGTGATCGTGGTGGTGATCTGGCAGCCGGTGGACGCGTCCGGGAGGCAGGCGCCGGACGCGTCGAGCGGGACGCTCTGCGCACTGCTGCTCCACGCTGCGCCGGCGAGGTTGAAGCCGATCAGCATGACGATCGTGCCGGTCATCACCGGCGGCATCAGCGCGTCGATCCACCTCGACCCGGCGAGGTGGACGACCGCGCCGACGATCGCCAGCAGGATGCCGGTGAGCATGATGCCGAACAGCGCCTTGCCGATGTCGCCGCCGGCCTTGGAGGCGAGCACAGGCGAGATGAACGCGAACGACGAGCCCAGGTAGCTCGGCAGCCGGTTTCCGGTGATCAGCAGGAAGAGCAGGGTGCCGACGCCGCTGAAGAAGAGGGTCGCGGGGATCGGGAAGCCGGTGATCAGCGGCACCAGGAAGGTGGCTCCGAACATGGCCACCACGTGCTGTGCGCCGAGCCCGAACATCTTGCCCCAGCCGAGTCGTTCGTCGGGCTTCACCACCGCCCCCGGCTGGATCGTCCCGTCACCGTGAAGCTTCCAGATGGCCATGTGATCCCCTTCTGCCGAGCAGGTCGAGCGCACTCTATTGGTCGCGGGGACGCGGACGGCCGGGCTCGGAGATGTCGTGAGATGGCCCGCGTGCGGCCTCCGGGCACGCGAGAATGAGGGGACTGTTCCCTGGCGAGCCAGTTCGCCCTTGGCTCAGATCCAGGAGCGGAGCCACATCCTGGCCAGCCAGTCCTTGTAGAGCATCAGCTGGTCGGTCAGCACCGGGTAGATGTAGGCGAAGTTGAGCGCGACGAGTGCCATCGCGACGCCGACGATGATCGCGCCGCGTCTTCGATGGGGGCCGTCCGCCGGGCCGAGGACCAGCCCGAACACCATGGCGAGGATCGTCACCGTGAACGGGATGATGCAGATCGCGTAGAAGAAGAACACCGGGCGATCGGCGTTGGGGAACCACGGCAGGTAGGTGGACATCGCCGCGACGATGGGGACGCCGAAGCGCCAGTCCCGCCCTGCGATCCACCAGATCAGGCCGACGAACAGCGCGAAGAAGGCCATCCACCACAGCACCGGCGTGCCCATCGCGGAGATCACCCGGATGCAGGTGGCGTCCCCGGTGGCCATGCATCCGTCCACGCCCGGCTTGATGTCGTTCACGGCGTCGACGCCGGTGGGCCGGGCCATGATCAGCCACCCGATCGGGTGCGCGTCGTAGGGGTGCGTCTGCTCCTTGATGTAGCTGCCGGTGTGGAAGTTGTAGATGTCCTGGTGGACCTTCAGGAAAGAGGCCCACATCTCGCCGAGGTGGATCGTCCACGGGCTGTCGGGATGGTTCCTGCCCCAGTCGCGGTCGTAGCCGCCGGCGGTCAGCAGCCAGCCCGACCAGGACGCGACGTAGACGATCCCCGAGACCACCACCAGCCGGACGAAGGCGGGCACCCCGTCGATCAGCAACGCCTTCCAGGCCCGCCAGTCCGCCCCGGCCAGCCGGCGCGCGCCCACGTCCCACAGCACGCTCAGCACGCCCATGGACGCGAGCACGAACACCGAGTTCCACTTCGTCCCCAGCGCCAGGCCGAAGACCAGGCCGGCCACCAGCCGCCAGGGACGCCACCACACGATCGGCCCGAAGCGTCCGCCGAAGTCCGGCTGGCCGAGCCGCTCGAGGTGGTCGGCCAGCTTGCCGCGGTACCAGTCGCGATCGGCGACCACGCAGGCGACCGCCGCGACGAGGAAGAACGCCTGGAAGATGTCCAGCAGCCCGATCCGGGACATCACGAACGCCAGCCCGTCCAGGGTCAGCAGGACGCCGGCGATGCCGCCGATCAGGGTCGAGCGGGACAACCGCCGCGCCATCCTGATCGTCATGAACACCAGCAGCGTCCCGAACACCAGCGGCATGAACCGCCATCCGAACGAGTTCATGCCGAACAGCTGCTCGCCGAGCCCGATCAGCCACTTGCCGACCGGCGGGTGGACGACGAACTCCGCCGCGTCCTTGTAGACGTCCACGTTGCCGGCGACGATCGAGCTGTTGGCGTCGCTCGGCCACTGCTTCTCGTAGCCGTACTTCCACAGCGTCCAGGCGTCCTTGGGGTAGTACGTCTCGTCGAAGACCAGCTTGTTCGGGTAGGCGATGTTCACGAACCGGATCCCGAACGCGATCGCCGTGATGCTCAGCGTCACCACCCAGCCGGCGACCCGGTCCCGCAGCGCGGCCTGGCCGTCGCGCAGGCGCTCGACCGTGCTCAGCTCGTCGTGGTCGGTGGGACGCCGCAGTCGGCGCCAGGGCGTCGCGGGCGGGGGAGCGACGACGTCGGTCTCCTGCACCGGCTCGGCCCACTCGAGTGGCGAGATGCCGTTCCCGGGGCGCTCCGGCGTCTCGGGGCCACCCCGGTCGCCGGACGCCACGCGCCCGCCGTCAGCCCGTTCCGCTTCCGTCACGCGGTCATCCTAGGCGGAGGCCGGTCGGGGCCGACCGGGCGCGCCGGAATCAGGAATACTGCACGGGTGGACGACTTCCGCGATGACGGGCTGCTGCTCCTGGCCGGCACTCCCATCGGCAACCTCGACGACGCCTCGCCGGCATTGCGGGACGCGCTCGCGCGCGCCGACGTGATCGCCGCCGAGGACACCCGCCGCCTGCAGGGGTTGCTGTCGCGGCTCGGCATCACGTCCTCGGCCCGGGTGGTCTCCTACTTCGACGGCAACGAGGCGGCACGGGTCGGTGGGCTGCTGGCCGCGCTGGAGGAGGGGCTGACGGTGCTGGTCGTCTCGGACGCGGGCATGCCGACGGTGTCCGACCCCGGCTACCGCGTGGTGGCTGCGGCGGTCGAGGCCGGCCGGAGGGTGCGGGTCGTCCCGGGGCCCTCCGCGGTGCTGGTCGCGCTCGCCCTCTCCGGGCTGCCGACCGACCGGTTCTGCTTCGAGGGCTTCCTGCCCCGCAGGGCGGGGGAGCGTCGCCGCCGGCTGGCCGAGCTCGCATCCGAAACCCGCACCATGGTGTTCTTCGAGGCGCCGCACCGGCTGCCGGAGTTCCTGGCGGACGCCAGGGTGGCCTTCGGCGACGACCGCCGGGCCTCGATCAGCCGTGAGCTCACCAAGACCTGGGAGGAGACCCGTCGAGGCTCCCTCGCCGACCTCGCAGCGTGGGCGGCCGACGGGGTGCGCGGCGAGATCACGGTCGTCCTGGCCGGGGCGGAACCGTTCCTGCTCCCGGTGGCGGACGCGGTCCCGCTCGTGCTCGAGCGGACGGCGTCCGGCGAGCCGTTCTCCGCCGCGGTCGCCGCGGTCGCCGCCGAGTCCGGGGTCGCGAGGAAGGCGCTCTACGCCGCCGCGCTCGAGGCCCGGGGGAGGCGCGATGCCTGAGTCGGTCGGCAGCTGTCCCCGCGCCCGTCAGAGCGGGGCGCGACCCGTCGGAAGGAGCCCAGCGTGAGCGGATCCTTGCGTCCTTCAATGAAGTACGACCTGCCGCTGTCGCCGGAGCCGCTTCCCGCCCCGACCACGGACGCGCACACCCATGCGCTGAGCGTCGTCGACTACAGCGGGTTGGCGGTGGCCCGGGCGCTCGCCCTGGCCGCGGAGGTCAACGTCACCCGGCTGGTCGAGGTGGGCACCGACGTCGCCTCCTCCGCCGCAGCGATCGAGCTGGCGTGCACCCATCCGGGAGTGGTCGCCGCGGTCGCGATCCATCCCAACGACGCCGCACGGCTGGGCCGGCGCCTCGGTGCCGAGCTCGAGCGAATCGAAGCGCTGGTCTCCTCCAGCGAGCGTGTCCGAGGGGTGGGAGAGACCGGTCTGGACTACTTCCGCACGACGGACGCGGCCGGCCGTGCGCTGCAGCGGGAGTCCTTCGCCGCCCACATCGCCTGGGCGAAGCAGCACGACCTCGCCCTGGTCATCCACGACCGGGACGCGCACGCCGACATCCTCGACGTCCTCGACGCGGAGGGATCGCCGGACCGCGTCCAGCTGCACTGCTTCTCCGGGGACGCGGCCTTCGCGCGGGCCTGTCTCGACCGCGGCTACTGGCTGTCCTTCCCCGGCACGGTCACGTTCACGCCCAACCAGGCGCTCCGCGAGGCGCTCGATCTCACCCCGTTCGACCGGCTCCTGGTGGAGACGGACGCGCCGTACCTCACCCCGGTGCCGTTCCGGGGTCGGCCGAACTCCAGCTACCTGCTCCCGCACACGGTCCGGTTCATCGCGCAGCGCAGGGGCGCGGAGCTCGCCGACCTCTGCACGCAGCTCGCGGCGAACGCGTCCGCCCTCTTCGGGGACTGGGGGGCACGATGAGCGGTCTGCTGGATCCGCGGACGATCCGTCGGCTGGCCGCGGACCTCGACCTGCGGCCGACCAAGCAGCGCGGCCAGAACTTCGTCCATGACGCGAACACCGTGCGCCGGATCGTCACGGCGGCGGGGGTGCGCCCCGACGACGTGGTCCTGGAGATCGGGCCGGGCCTCGGCTCCCTGACCCTCGGGCTGTTGGAGGTGGCCGCCGAGGTGGTGGCCGTGGAGATCGAGCACAGCCTGGCCGATCGCCTCCCGCGGACGGTCGCCGAGCGGATGCCGGGGCGTGCCGGCCGGCTGCGGGTGATCGAGGCCGACGCGCTGGGCGTGGCCGTGCTGGCCGATCCGCAACCCACGCTGGTCGTGGCGAACCTGCCCTACAACGTCAGCGTGCCCGTGCTCCTCCACGTCCTGGCGCGCTTCCCGACGATCAGGGGCGGGCTGGTGATGGTCCAGTCCGAGGTGGCCGACCGGCTGGTCGCGACGCCCGGCTCGAAGACCTACGGCATCCCCTCGGTGAAGCTCGCCTGGTACTGCGCGGCCCGCCGGGTGGGCAGCGTCCCGCCGACCGTGTTCTGGCCGGTGCCCAACGTCGACTCCGGCCTGGTCGAGCTCGTCCGCGTCGACCCGCCGGCGACCAGCGCGTCGCGCGAGGAGGTGTTCGCCGTGGTGGACGCCGCGTTCGCCCAGCGCCGCAAGATGCTGCGCTCCGCGTTGGCGGGAACGTTCGGGTCCTCCGCGCTGGCCTCCGCAGCGCTCGCGGCGGCGGGGGTCGATCCGCAGGCCCGCGGCGAGGTGCTGGCCGTGGGCGACTTCGTCAGGATCGCGGAAGCTCGCGACCGACAGGTGGGATAGCCTCGCGACCATGGCAACCCCGGTGACCGAGCCCGAAGCGGTCCGCGTGCGGGTCGCGGGGAAGGTCAACCTCTCCCTGCGCAGCGGGCGCAGGCGCGCGGATGGCTACCACCCGCTGTCGACGGTGTTCCAGGCCGTGTCGGTGTTCGACGAGGTGGAGGCCACCTGGGCCGAGCCGGGCGCGTTCACCGTGCGGGTCCTCGGGGAGCAGGCCGCGCTGGTGCCGGAGGGCGAGGACAACTTGGCCGTCAGGGCCGCGCGGCTGCTGGCGACCACCTGGGGATCCTCGCGTCCGCTGGGTGCCGAGCTCGTGATCCGCAAGGCGATCCCCGTCTCGGGCGGGATGGCGGGCGGCTCCGCGGACGCCGCGGGCGCCCTGCTGGCCTGCGCGGTGCTGTGGGACATCGACATCTCCCCGGACGAGCTTCGGGTGCTGGGCGCCCAGCTGGGCGCCGACGTCCCGTTCTGCCTGGCCGGGGGGACCGCGCTGGGCACCGGGCGCGGCGATGAACTCGCCCCCGTGCTCAGCAGGGGCAGCTACCACTGGGTGCTGGCCTTCAGCGACGGCGAGCTGTCGACTCCCGCGGTGTTCGGCAAGTTCGACCAGCTCGGCCTGGGGACCGATCCCCTGGAGGTTCCCGCGGAGATGATGAACGCGCTGGTCAGCGGGGACGTCCAGGCGCTGTCCCGCTGTCTGGTGAACGATCTCGAGCCGGCGGCGCTGGCGCTGCGTCCCGAACTGGCGCGGGTGGTGGAGGCGGGCTGCACACTCGGCGCGCTGGGGTCGGTGATCTCGGGCTCGGGCCCGACGGTGGCTTTCCTCGCGGCCAACGAGCCGGCGGCGGTCGACCTGTCGGTCCGGTTGTCCAGCGAAGGCCTGTGCCGCGCGGTGAAACGGGTCAGCGGGCCGGTCCCGGGAGCTCGGCTGGTCGTGTGATCCCTACGGCAGCTGTCGTCCCGGGTCGGGGACGCCCTGACTCGGCTCGTCGCGCTCCGTCGAGACGACCGGCGACCGCCCGGCGGCTCTGGGAAGTCGTCGCTATCAGGCGGTGATCGAGGGGCCATAACGACAAGCTCGGTGGCGGGTTCCGGTCGCCACCATCCTCGGCGTGGTCAGGCGGGGTCGGTCCAGGACGTTTCCGCCTCCGGCGCCGGGACGAGCGCGGCGTCCTTGCCCGGCATGATCCGCGCGACCAGCAGCAGCCCGGCGAGCAGGACGGTGGGAACGAACATGGTGTGCTGGATCCCGATCGCGCCGACGAGCCAGCCGATGATGCCCGGGGCGACCAGGAAGGTCGCGTAGCCGAAGGTCACCACGACGGCGAGGCCGCGGCCCCCGGCGGTGTGGCCGGCGACGGCGTACACCTGCGGGGCGATCATGCCGATGCCCAGGCCGACCAGTGACCAGCCGACGAGCAGGACCGGCAGCCCGCTGCCGGTGGCCGCGACCAGGTAGCCCAGGGCCGAGCACGCGCCGCCGAACATCGTCACCGCGCGGCGGCCGAACCGGGTGACGAGCCCGTCGCCGAGCAGCCGGATCACCACCATGAAGGCCACGACGCAGGTGTAGCCGAGGGCGCCGGTGGTCGGATCCACGCCGGTCAGCTGGGTCACATGCAGGCCGGACCAGTCGTTGGCCGTGCCCTCGCCGAGGCCGAACGCGATCGCCATCAGGCCGAGGAGGTAGGCCGAGCGCGGGATCGGGGTCCTGGTCCCGCTGGCGTCGGTGTGGGCGATCACGACGGTCTCGGGGGTGATCCGCCAGGCCAGGACGAGGGCCACCACACCCAGGGCGGCCGCCGTCGAGCAGGTCGCGACGACGGTGGGGTCGGCCTGGCCGAGGACGGCGCCGAGGAGGACGAGGAGGCCGGCGCCGATCAGGTTGCCGACCGACCACATGCCATGGAAGAAGCTCATGATCGGACGGGGCCGGTTCTGCTCGACCTGGACGCCGATCGCGTTCATGGCGACGTCGATGCCCCCGTTGCCGATGCCGAGCAGAATGCCGGCGACGAACAGCATCGGCACCGATGGCGCGAGGCCGATGGCGAGGATGGCGAGGATCAGCACCGGGATCATCGCGATGCTCACCCGGCGGGCGCCGAAGCGGTCGGAGAGACGTCCGGAGAGCTGCATGGACGCGATCGCGGCCAGGCCCATGCAGATGAAGAAGATCGACAGCTGCCACGCCTGCAGGCCGAACCGGGCGGTCAGGGTGGGGATGGAGGCGGCGTAGGAGCCGATGACGAGACCGTTGTAGGCGAACAGCAGGACGACGGCGGCGGCGGCCTGGCGGGAGGCGAGGGAGGTGCTCACCGGTCAACCCTAGCTGGGAGCGCTCTCGAAAACCTCGCACTCCTCGGTTTCTGCGCGGGTGCCTGCGTCAATCGGCGCTGCGGCGACGTCCGTGCAGGCTGGGGGACGGGTCGAGGTTGCGCATGCCGTTCCAGGCGAGGTTCACCAGGTGCGCGGCGACCACCGGCTTGGGCAGCGCGAGCTCCTCGCGGGTGTCCATCCACCACTGGCCGGCGAGGGCGACCAGTCCGACCAGCATCTGGGCGTAGATCGGCGCGGTCCCCGGATCGAAGCCGCGCTTGGTGAACTCGTCCCCGAGCAGGTCCTCCACGCGCGAGGCGATGTCGGAGAGGATCGTCGCGAAGGAGCCTTCCGGCGAGGTGGCGGAGGAGTCCCTGGACAGGATCCGGAAACCGTTCGGGTGGTCGTCGATGTAGTCCAGCAGGGCCAGCGTGCCGAGCTCGATCAGGGCCCGGGGCGTGGCCCGGGGCGTGGTGATCGCGGTCCGGATCGCGTCGTGCAGCGTCCGCACCTCGCGGTCGACGACGACGGCGTAGAGGCCCTCCTTGCCGCCGAAGTGCTCGTAGACGACGGGCTTGCTCACCCCGGCGTGGGCGGCGATCTCCTCCACCGAGGTGCCCTCGAGGCCCCGCTCGGCGAACAGCGCCCTGGCCACGTCGATCAACTGCTCGCGGCGCTCGGCCCTGGTCATCCGGACGCGGGCCCGTCGCGCGCGTGCGGCCGCCGGCGCTGTGGACATGGCCCAAGTCTGGCCCGAGCCGGCGCGGTTTGCTAATCACGACCGGTCAGAACCTCAGCGGGTCCCGGCCGGCGGCGGGTGCGGGCCCGGCCCGACCCCCGTAGAGTTGCCCCCGGACCGTCGAGCGACGGTCGTTCCCCGGTTGGTCTGCCGGCAAGGCCCGCCTGACTTTGAATCAGGATTAGCGACGCAGGTTCGACTCCTGCCCGGGGAGC
>NZ_JASGES010000089.1:0-2819 GCF_047606205.1 Propionicimonas sp.
CCCCGCAGCCCGGACGGCCGCCAGCGCGGGCAGCCAGGCCCGGTCGAGGCTGGCCGGGTTGCCCGCCACGCGGCGTCCGGCCACCAGCCACGGCTGCCGGTACCGCAGCACGCTGATCCCGGACGCGGGAAGTTCGCGGGCCAGCAACGCGAGGTCCCACGCATCCACGCCGCCACCCGCGCCGTGGCCGAGGAGCAGCATCGCTGTGGCCTCGGTCGCCGCGTCGACCCGCAGCTCGCCGGGCCCGTCCGGGGTCTCCACACTCAGCGCTTCGGTCAGGGGCACAGTCGCCATGGACCCAGTGTGACGCCTACCCCAGGAGTCCGACGATCGGTGGACGTGGCATGCTGAGCGCGACACCGCAGCCAGGAGCACAGTCATGGACTTCTACAACCTCTACGAGCACGGGTTCGCCCGGGTGGCGGCCTGCACGCTGCCGATCGCGATGGTGCAGCCCCGGGCCAACGCCCAGGCCGTGCTCGCCCAGGCCCGCGAGTGCGCGGACGCGGGCGCCTGCCTGGCCGTCTTCCCCGAGCTCACCCTGAGCGGCTACTCCATCGAGGACCTCCTGCTGCAGGACACCCTGATCGAGGCCGTCCAGGACGCGCTCGCCTGGCTCGTCCCGCAGACCGCGGACCTCGGCTGCGTGGTCGTTGTCGGAGCCCCACTGGTCAGCCTCAACCGGCTCTACAACTGCGCGGTGGTCCTGCACCGCGGCCAGGTCCTCGGCGTGGTGCCGAAGTCGTACCTGCCGACCTACCGCGAGTTCTACGAGCGCCGCCAGATCGGGCCCGGCGACGACGTGACCGGGGAGATCCGGGTGGCCGGCGAGGACGTCCCGTTCGGCTCCGACCTGCTGTTCGCCGCCGACGACCTCCCCGGCTTCGTCCTCAATGTGGAGATCTGCGAGGACATGTGGGTGCCGGTACCGCCGTCCGCGGAAGCCGCGCTGGCCGGTGCGACGGTGATCGCGAACCTGTCCGGCTCGCCGATCACGGTCGCGAAGGCGGAGGAGCGCAAGCTGCTCTGCGCGTCCGGATCGTCCCGGCTGATCTCGGGCTACGTCTACGCCGCCGCCGGCGAAGGCGAGTCGTCCACCGACCTGGCCTGGGACGGGCAGACGCTCGTCTACGAGTCGGGGACGCTGCTGGCCTCCTCCGAGCGGTTCCCGTCGGGGAGCAGGGCGTCCATCGCCGACCTCGACCTGGGCTCGCTGGTCCAGGACCGGCTCCGGCAGGGCACCTTCGACGACAACCGCCGCACCCACGCCGAGCGGGTCAACGAGTACCGCACGGTCACCTTCGACCTCGTCCCGCCGGCCGGTGACCTCGGTCTGCGGCGTCCGCTCGCCCGGTTCCCGTTCGTGCCGGCGGACGCGGCCCGGCTCGCCCAGGACTGCTACGAGGCGTACAACATCCAGGTCTCCGGGCTCGAGCAGCGGCTCAAGGCGATCGGGCAGCCGAAGATCGTGATCGGCGTCTCCGGGGGCCTTGACTCCACCCACGCGCTGATCGTGGCCGCGCGCGCGATGGACCGGCTGGGCAGGCCGCGGACGGACATCCTCGCGTTCACCATGCCGGGCTTCGCCACGTCCGCCCACACGAAGAACAACGCGACCGCGCTGGCGACCGCGCTCGGCGTGACCTTCGCCGAACTCGACATCACCGGGACGGCCCGGACCATGCTGGACGAACTGGGCCACCCGTTCGCCGAAGGGGAGCCGGTGTACGACGTCACCTTCGAGAACGTCCAGGCCGGGCTGCGGACCGACTACCTGTTCCGGCTGGCCAACCAGCGCGGCGGGATCGTGCTGGGCACGGGCGACCTGTCGGAACTCGCGCTGGGCTGGTGCACCTATGGGGTCGGCGACCAGATGAGCCACTACAACGTGAACGGCGGCGTGCCGAAGACGCTGATGCAGCACCTGATCCGCTGGGTGATCAGCTCGGCGCAGTTCGAGGAGGCCGTGTCGGTGACGCTGCAGGCGATCCTCGACACCGAGATCACGCCCGAACTGGTGCCGGTCGGCGCCGGTGAGACGCCCCAGTCGACCCAGGCCGCCATCGGGCCGTACTCACTGCAGGACTTCACGCTCTTCCACGTCCTGCGGCGCGGGATGAAGCCGTCGAAGATCGCCTTCCTGGCCTGGCACGCCTGGCACGACGCGGACGCCGGCGAGTGGCCCGAGGGCTTCCCCGTCGACGAGCGGACGTCGTACGACCTGGCCACGATCACGACGTGGCTGGAGGTCTTCTGCAAGCGCTTCTTCGGCTTCGCACAGTTCAAGCGCTCCGCGCTGCCGAACGGCCCGAAGGTCGTCCGCGGCGGCTCGCTGTCACCGCGGGGCGACTGGAGGGCACCGTCGGACACTTCCGCGGCGCTGTGGCTCGCCGACCTGGCCAAGGTGCCGACCCGGTAGCCGGCCCAGGAATCAGCCGGCCCAGGAATCCCGGGTCGGTCCCGGGACGCACGGCTCCGGCCTACTCGGCCGGAGCCTGCGCCTCGACGACGGCGTCCGCGGCCTCGACCACCTCGGCCACGGGCGCCTCGGCCTCGACCACCTCGGCCACAGGCTCCTCGATCACCACGGCCTCCACCACCACGGATTCCTCCGCGGGGGCGAGTTCGGGGACGGCGTCCGGCGCCAGCAGCGCCGCGACCGCCTGGGCGAGTTCGTCCACGGGCTCGGGAAGGGGAAGTTCGGGGGCGTCCACGTGCGGCGCGTGCTCGTGGGCGTGGGCGGCCAGCAGCACCGGGGACGGCGCAGCGGGCTTCGGATCCTCCCGGCGGCCGCGCGAGGCGCGGCGGGTGGTCTGGGC
>NZ_JASGES010000090.1:0-26509 GCF_047606205.1 Propionicimonas sp.
CCGGCCGGGCGGCCAGGGCGAGCGCGGGCGGCGGCTGGCCTGGCTGTGGGGGCCCGCTTTCGTGGCCGCGGTCGCCTACGTCGACCCGGGGAACGTCGCCGCCAATCTCACGGCGGGCGCCCGGTACGGCTACCTGCTGGTGTGGGTGCTGGTGCTGGCCAACGCGATGGCGATGCTGGTGCAGTACCTCTCGGCAAAGACGGGCCTGGTCACCGGTCGCAGCCTGCCCGAACTGCTCGGCCGGCGGCTGCGGCGGGGACCGCGGATCGTCTTCTGGGCCCAGGCGGAGGTGGTGGCGGCCGCGACCGACCTCGCGGAGGTTCTGGGCGGTGCGATCGCACTGCAGATCCTGTTCGGGCTTCCCCTGGTCGCCGGAGGACTGATCGTCGGGCTGGTGTCGATGGTGCTGCTGTCGGTGCAGACCCGGCGCGGCCAGCGTCCGTTCGAGTTCGTGATCATGGGCCTGCTCCTGGTGGTCACCATCGGGTTCGTGGCGGGACTGTTCGCCAGCGACGTGTCCTGGGCCGGGGCCGGTCGCGGACTCGTGCCCCGGTTCGCGGACGGCGGTTCGGTACTGGTGGCGGCGAGCATGCTCGGCGCGACCGTGATGCCGCACGCGATCTATGTGCACTCGGCGCTCGCCCGCGACCGGCATGGGCGGCAGGGAGGGACGCTCGGGCTGCCCCGCCTGCTCCGGGCCACGCGGTGGGACGTCCTGGTCTCCATGCTCGTGGCCGGTGCGGTCAACATCGCCATGCTGCTGCTCGCTGCGGCCACCCTGCAGGGAGTGGGCGGCACGGATTCGATCGAGGGAGCGCACGCGGCCATCAGCGGCGCCCTCGGCCCGCTGCTCGCCGGACTGTTCGCGGTGGGGCTGCTCGCATCGGGGCTGGCCTCCACCTCGGTGGGGTGCTACGCCGGCGCGGCGATCATGTCCGGCCTGCTCCGAATCCGCATCCCCATGCTCGCCCGCCGCTGCATCACGCTCGTGCCGGCCCTCCTGCTGCTGGCCAGCGGAGTCAACCCGACCTGGGCGCTGGTGATGAGCCAGGTCCTGCTCAGCCTCGGCATCCCGTTCGCGCTCGTCCCGCTCGTGCGGGTGAGCAGCGACCGGGCGGTGATGGGTCGGTTCGCGAACTCCGTCGCGCTGCGGGTCGTCGCCTGGACGGTGGTGGCGCTGATCGTGCTGCTGAACGTCGCCCTGGTCGTCCTCACCGCCGCCGGGACACTGGGATGACCGGCGTCGACGACCTCAGTCCTGTCGCGCAGGACTACCTGAAGGTGATCTGGTCGGCGCGTGAATGGGGAGCCCCGCCGATCACGACCAAGGGTCTCGCCGAGCGCATGGGCACCAGCCAGGCCAACGTCTCCGACGCGATGCGCCGGCTCCAGGCGCAGGGTCTTCTCTCCTACCAGCCGTACCGACCGGTCTCGCTGACGCGCGAGGGCGAGCAGCTCGCTGTGGCGATGGTGCGCAGGCACAGGCTGCTGGAGACCTTCCTCGCGCGCGTCCTGGGCTACGGGTGGGAGGACGTCCACGAGGATGCCGAGCGGCTCGAGCACGCCGTCTCCGACCGCATGCTGGCGCGGATCGACGCCCTCCTCGGCCACCCCCGCATCGACCCGCACGGCGACCCGATTCCCTCGGCGGACGGCCACTGGCCGGGGCAGGGCGACACGATCCGGCTCGACGAGGCGGTTCCCGGCCGCTACGAGGTCGTCCGGGTCGACGACTCGGACCCGGCCCGCCTGGCCGACCTGCGCCGGATCGGGCTGATTCCCGGAGCCAGGGTCGACATCGACCGGGCCGATCCGGTCCGGGTGGTGCGCGACGAGCGGCCGCTCGACCTCGACGCGGCCACCTTCCGACAGGTCCGGGTCCGGCACGTCGATTGAGCGGCACGCACCGGGTCGGGCACCGCATTGGCGCCACGGGAGCCGCCTCTGGCACAATGATCGCTGCATCTGTGCCCGTCGGTGCCCTCTCATCGCCGGTGGACGCCGATCCACCCGAACCCGGTGGGCGTTGCCCCACAGCGAGCGCCGGCGTTCACCCGTCCGGGCCGGTGAGCTCACCGTCCCACCAATCAGCAGGAGAAACCACACACGTGGCTGTCAAGATTCGTTTGAAGCGGCTCGGCAAGATCCGCTCCCCGCACTACCGCATCGTCGTGATGGACGCCCGCGCCAAGCGTGACGGCCGGGCCATCGAGGAGATCGGCCTCTACCACCCGAAGGCCGAGCCGTCGCTGATCAAGGTCAACTCCGATCGCGCCCAGTACTGGCTCGGGGTCGGCGCCCAGCCGACCGAGGCCGTCGTCGCGCTGCTGAAGCGCACCGGTGACTGGCAGCAGTTCAGCGGCGACACCAGCCCTTCGGGCGTCACGCCGCAGCCGGAGCCCAAGGACAAGGTGGCGCTGTTCAATGCCGCCCTGGCCGAGGCCGACAGTGAGCCCGCCTCCGCGGCGATCTCCACGTCGAAGAAGAAGGCCGACCAGGCTGACGCCGAGGCGGATGCTCCCGCCGAGGCCGAAGAGGCCTGAGCATGCTGGCCGACGCGCTCGAGCACCTGGTCCGTGGACTGGTGCCCAACCCGGACGACGTCCGGGTGCGCGAGTCCGACCGGGGCAGGGTGCGCACCCTCGAGGTGCGGGTCCACCCCGAGGACATCGGCAAGGTCATCGGACGGCAGGGTCGCACCGCTGGTGCCCTGCGCACGGTGATCGCCGCACTCGCCGGCCGCGAGCAGGTCCGCGTCGACTTCGTCGACGTCGACCGTCGCCCCCGCCGGCGCTGACCGGAGGGGACCGCCCCCGCCCGCCGCACGCGGTGCCAGGGGCAGTCCCCGCGTGTGGCACCCGGGCCGTCAGCGGCCCACAGGCAGCCGTCGTCACGCCCCGTCCGCAGCAGCGGGCGGGGCGGACGCACATCACAGGAGGGCTCGTGGACGACCGGGTGATCGTCGGCACGATCGGGCGCCCGCACGGGTTGCGCGGACAGGTGACGCTGCGTCCCCGGACCGACAGCGTCGAGGAGAGGTTCGCCCCCGGCGCACAGGTCGAGGTGGACGGGCGCATCCTGACCGTGAGCTCCCAGTCCTGGCAGCAGGGCCGGCTGGTCGTCGGCTTCGCCGGGGTGCCGGACCGGACGGCCGCCGAGGCGTTGCGCGGGCGGGAGGTGTGGGCGCACGGCCCGGCCGAGGTCGTCGAGGCGGACGAGTTCCACGACACCACGCTGATCGGGCTCGCCGCGGTCGACCCGGAGGGGGCGAGCCTGGGCGAGGTGGTCGGCGTCGAGCACAACCCCGCCCACGACCTGCTGGTGCTGCGGACGCCGGCGGGCAGGCGCCTGGTGCCGTTCGTGACCGCGTTGGTCCCCGAGGTCGATCCGGCGGCGGGCCGGCTCGTGATCGTCCCCATCCCCGGGCTCCTGGACGAGGTCCCCGATGCGGATTGACCTGGTCAGCATCTTCCCCGACTACTTCGCGCCGCTGCGGCTGTCCCTGGTCGGCAAGGCGGTCGAGGCAGGGATCGTGAGCCTCGGCGTCCACGACCTGCGCACCTGGACCCACGACCGCCACCGCACGGTCGACGACACCCCGTACGGCGGCGGGGCTGGCATGGTGATGAAGCCCGAGCCGTGGGGCGAGGCCCTCGACGACCTGGTGCCGCGGGACGGCGCGGCCCCGCTGCTGGTCGTCCCCACACCCGCCGGGGTGCCCTTCTCCCAGCCGCTGGCCCACGACCTGGCCGGACGCGACTGGCTGCTGTTCGCCTGCGGACGCTACGAGGGCATCGACGCCAGGGTCGTCGAGCACGCCGCCACCCGGATGGAGGTTCTCGAGGTCAGCCTGGGCGACTACGTCCTGAACGGGGGAGAGGTGGCCGCCCTGGCCGTCACCGAAGCCGTGGTGCGGCTGCTGCCCGGCGTCCTGGGCAACCCGGAGTCCTTGGTGGAGGAGTCGCACGGCACCGAACTGGATGGCCTGCTGGAGTACCCGGTGTACACCAAGCCGGCGTCCTGGCGCGGTCTCGAGGTGCCTGCGGTGCTGCTCTCCGGGCATCACGGGGAGGTCGCCCGGTGGCGGCTGGAGCAGGCCCGCCGGCGGACCGCCGAGCGTCGTCCGGACCTGTTGGACAACCCGAATTAGGGCACGCGGGCATTGCCCAAATGCGCGGAATTGGCGTTTCGTCCAGTCCCTGTCCAAATTCTGAGACCAACTCTGCCGGAAAGACCGCCAGCGGCGGAAACGGGCCCCGATTCTCATTAGGGTGGGGCCGTGGCGACAACGACTCTTACCCCTCACCAGAGAGCGCTCAGGTCCACGGTGGCACTCAAGGCCATGATGGCCGTCACCGGGCTGATCCTGATCGCGTTCCTGCTGATGCACATGTACGGCAACCTCAAGATGTTCCTGGGTGCCGAGGAATACAACCACTACGCGGAGTGGCTCAAGGGCCTGAGCGAGGACGGGGGCATCCTCTTCCCGCTGATGCCGCCCGGCTGGTTCATCTGGGTCTTCCGCTTCGTGCTGCTGGCAGCCGTGGTGCTGCACATGTACTCCGCGGCGACCCTGTGGAAGCGGGCGCTGGCGGCCAACCCGTCCACCTACCAGGCCAAGCGCGACCTGGCCAGGACCTACTCCGCGCGCACCATGCGCTGGGGCGGCATCATCCTGGCCGTCGGCCTGGTGTTCCACCTGCTCCAGTTCACCGCCAAGGTGACCCTGGTCAACACTCCGGCGGACCTCGACCCGTACCAGACGGTGATCAGCGAGTTCCAGGTGTGGTGGCTGGTCCTGTGCTACGCGGTCTGGGTGCTCGCGGTGTGCATGCACGTCCGGCACGGCTTCTGGAGCGCCTTCGCCACGCTGGGGGCCAACACCAGCGCGAAGGCCCGCGCCGTCCTGAACGGCTGCGCCTGGGCCGTGGCCCTCATCCTCTACATCGGCTTCGTGATCATGCCGGTGTCCGTGCTCTTCGGATGGATTCACTGATGACGACGACAACCAGGCCCGCAGCGACGCAGAAGCCGCTTCCCGGGGCCGACTACTTCACCCTCGGTGAGGAGATCCACGACACCAAGGCGCCGGACGGCCCGATCGAGCAGAAGTGGTCGACGCGCAAGTTCGAGGCCAAGCTGGTCAACCCGGCCAACCGCCGCAAGCTGACGGTGATCATCGTCGGCACCGGCCTGGCCGGCGGTGCCGCGGCGGCCAGCCTCGGCGAGGCCGGCTACAACGTGCTGAACTTCTGTTACCAGGACAGCCCGCGGCGCGCTCACTCGATCGCGGCCCAGGGCGGCATCAACGCCGCGAAGAACTACCGCAACGACAACGACTCGACGTTCCGGCTGTTCTACGACACGGTCAAGGGCGGTGACTACCGCGCTCGCGAGACCAACGTGTACCGGCTGGCCGAGGTCAGTGCGAACATCATCGACCAGTGCGTCGCGCAGGGCGTCCCGTTCGCCCGGGAGTACGGCGGCCTGCTGGACAACCGCTCCTTCGGCGGCGTGCAGGTGCAGCGCACCTTCTACGCCCGCGGCCAGACCGGCCAGCAGCTGCTGATCGGCGCCTACCAGGCGCTGGAACGGCAGGTCGCGGCCGGGACCGTGAAGATGCACACCAGGCACGAGATGCTCGAACTGATCGTGGTGGACGGGCGCGCCCGCGGCATCGTGACCCGGGACATGGTCACCGGCGCGATCGACAGCTGGTTCGCCGACGCCGTCGTGCTCGCCACCGGCGGCTACGGCAACGTGTTCTTCCTCTCCACCAACGCGATGGGCTGCAACGTGACCGCCGACTGGCGGGCACACCGCAAGGGCGCCTACTTCGGCAACCCCTGCTACACGCAGATCCACCCGACCTGCATCCCCGTGCACGGCGAGACGCAGTCGAAGCTGACCCTGATGTCGGAGTCGCTGCGCAACGACGGCCGGATCTGGGTGCCGAAGAACGCGGAGGACTGCGGCAAGGACCCGCGTCAGATCCCCGAGTCGGACCGCGACTACTACCTGGAGCGGATCTACCCGGCGTTCGGCAACCTGGTGCCGCGTGACATCGCGTCCCGGCAGGCCAAGAACATGTGCGACGAGGGACGCGGCGTCGGCCCCGCGGTCAAGGAGTTCGACCACGACGGCAATGAGCGGCTGGTCCGCCGCGGCGTCTACCTCGACTTCGCCGAGGCGATCGGACGCCTCGGCAAGGACGGCGTGGCCGCGCGCTACGGCAACCTCTTCGACATGTATGCGCAGATCACCGGCGAGGACCCGTACGAGACCCCGATGCGGATCTACCCTGCCGTGCACTACACAATGGGCGGCCTGTGGGTCGACTACGACCTGTCCAGCAACATCCCGGGCCTGTACGTGACCGGTGAGGCCAACTTCTCCGACCACGGGGCGAACCGGCTGGGGGCCTCGGCCCTGATGCAGGGCCTCGCGGACGGCTACTTCGTGCTGCCGAACACGATCAACGACTACCTGGCCGGCGCGCCGTTCGAGAAGATCGACGCGACCCACCCCGCTGCCAGGGAGGCGCTGGACGCAGTGACGGAGCGGATCGACAAGCTCCTCGCCGTGAAGGGCAACCGCACCGTGGACTCCTTCCACAAGGAGCTCGGCCACATCATGTGGGAGTACTGCGGGATGGAGCGCACCGAGGAGGGCCTGAAGACCGCGATCGTCAAGATCGACGAGCTGCGTGAGGAGTTCTGGAGGGACGTCAAGGTCACCGGCGTGAACGAGGACTTCAACCAGACCCTCGAGCGGGCCGGGCGCGTCCTGGACTTCTTCGAGCTGGGCCGGCTGATGTGCGTGGACGCCCTGCACCGGCGCGAGTCGTGCGGCGGCCACTTCCGGGCCGAGAGCCAGACCGAGGACGGCGAGGCCCTGCGCCACGACGACGAGTTCTGCTACGTCGCGGCCTGGGAGTTCGCCGGTACCGGCGAGAAACCGGTGCTGCACAAGGAACCCCTCGAGTACAAGTTCATCGAGCTGAAGCAACGGAGTTACAAGTGAACGTCACCCTGCGCGTCTGGCGCCAAGCGAACGCCTCCTCCCAGGGGCAGATGGTCACCTACCAGGTGCAGGACGTCTCCCCGGACATGTCCTTCCTGGAGATGCTCGACCTCCTCAACGAGGACCTGACGGTCAAGGGCGAGGAGCCGGTGGCCTTCGACCACGACTGCCGTGAGGGCATCTGCGGCATGTGTGGCGTCGTGATCAACGGCACCGCCCACGGGCGTGGCAGCTCCCCGGTGCCGACCACCACCTGCCAGCTCCACATGCGCTCGTTCTCCGACGGCGCCGTGATCGACGTCGAGCCCTGGCGGGCCGGGCCGTTCCCCGTGATCAAGGACCTGGTCGTCGACCGTTCGGCCTTCGACCGGATCATCCAGGCCGGCGGCTACGTGTCGGTGAACACCGGTTCCGCGCCGGACGCCCACGCCAACGCGGTCGGCAAGCTGAAGGCCGACCGGGCCTTCGACGCCGCCACCTGCATCGGCTGCGGCGCCTGCGTCGCGGCGTGCCCGAACTCCTCGGCGATGCTGTTCACCGCGGCGAAGATCACCCACCTGGCGATGCTCCCGCAGGGTCAGCCCGAGCGTCACCTGCGGATCAAGAAGATGATCGGACAGCACGACGCCGAGGGCTTCGGCGGCTGCACGAACATCGGGGAGTGCGCTGAGGTCTGCCCCAAGCAGATCCCCTTCGACACGATCAGCCAGCTCAACCGCGACCTGATCGCCTCGCTGTTCTCCCGCGACGGCAAGTAGACCCCGGCACAGGACGGCCCCCGGAGCACTCCGGGGGCCGTCCTGCGTCCGCTTCGCCTCTTGACCCGTCCCGCCTCTTGCCCCGCTCCGCCTCTTGCCCCGCTCCGCCTCTTGACCCGCTCCGGCCCCGTCCCCGGCTCGGGTCTGTCACGTTTGCTCCCGAAAAGGGGTTTTGCCCCCGAATTCGGGGAGCAAAACCCCTTTTCGGGAGCAAACGCGGGAGGGGGACCGAGCGTGGTGGGCCGGGGTGGGGCAGAGGCGGGGCGGGGCGGGGCGGCGGGGTTGGGGGGCTCGTGGCGTCGAGACGGGACCCCAGGTCGCTACGCTGGGCGCGGGCGTGGTGGAGGGAGCGGGGACGGTGACCTACGAGCGGCTGGACGCGGACGCCGTGCTGGCGACGGCGCAACGGCTCCAGGCCCGGATCGGCGCGCGGTTCCCCGGCCGGAACCTGACCCGGGTCGCCGGCCAGCTCGTCTCGGTCGCCTCGGACGTCGAGAAGGCGGCTGCGCGAACCGTCCCGATCCGCGTGCTGAGAGTGCTCGGACTGGTGGCGATCTCTGCGCTGGTGGTCCTGACGGCGGTGTCGGTGGTCGCGTCGGTCGCCGAACTCGCCACCAGCGGCGGCACCACGCTGAGCTGGCTGTCGGCGGCGGAGACGATCGTCAACGACATCGTCTACGTCGGCATCGCGGTGGTGTTCCTGTGGCTGCTGCCCGCGCACCTGGAGCGGCGCCGTATCCTCGGCGAGCTGCACCGGCTGCGGTCGCTGGCCCACGTGATCGACATGCACCAGCTCACGAAGGACCCCGAACGCTTCGCCTCGGCGTTCCGTCCCACCGCGCAGACGGTGGAAGTGGGGCTGAGCCCGATCGACATGGCCAGCTACCTCGACTACTGCTCTGAGCTGCTGGCCCTCGTGGCCAAGACCGCAGCCGTGTACGCCGAGCGCACCACCGACCCGGCCGTGCTGGCGACGATCTCGGACATCGAGAACCTGACCAGCGGTATGGCGCGCAAGATCTGGCAGAAGCTCGGCCTGCTGCCGCGCGTGAGCAGCGAGGCGGGCGTGCGGCCGGCCGACTGACCACGATTACCGCGGCCGGGCCCCGCTGTGGCAGACTTGTCGATCGTTGTGCCGCGACCGCTCCTGCCACAGGGGGAAGGCGTGCGCGGAATCCTGATGACGTACGAGACGAAGTGACCTGTGGCACTGGCGAGGAACCGGAAATGAACCAGCTGGTAGAGCAGATCGGCAAGGACGCCCAGCGCGACGACGTCCCCGACTTCCGTCCCGGAGACCAGGTGAAGGTTCACGTGCGGGTCATCGAGGGCAACCGCTCCCGTATCCAGGTCTTCGCCGGCGCCGTCATCTCCCGAACCGGGTCCGGGATCGCCGAGGCCTTCACCGTCCGCAAGGTCAGCTTCGGCACCGGTGTCGAGCGCACCTTCCCGCTGCACAGCCCGATCATCGAGAAGATCGAGGTCGAGCGCCTCGGCGACGTGCGACGCGCCAAGCTGTACTACCTCCGCGGTCTCCGCGGCAAGGCTGCCAAGATCAAGGAGAAGCGCGACCGCTGACGCTGGGCGTCCGAGCGGCACGTCGGTGCAGGCGTCGAGGGCGTCCGGGAGAGGATGGCGGTGAGTTCACCCGACGAGAGTGGTACTCGCCACGGCGCGTGGGGGGCGGCGGCCGGCTGGCTCCGTGAGATCGCGATCGTCGTGATCGGGGCGTTGATCGCGTCCACCCTGTTGCGGCTGTTCGTGGCCCAGATGTTCGTGATCCCCTCCGGCTCGATGGAGAATACCCTGCTGATCCGCGACCGGGTCGCCGTCCAGAAGATCGTCGGCTACCAGCGCGGCGACATCGTGGTCTTCCGCGACACCCTGGGCTGGCTCGCGCCGGCCAGGGTGAGCGATGACCCGGTTCAGCGCGCGCTGGTGTTCGTCGGGCTCGCGCCGGACGAGAGTTCCAACCACCTGATCAAGCGGGTGATCGGCGTGGCCGGCGACCACGTCACCTGCTGCGACGCCAGGGGCAGGGTGACCGTGAACGGCACCGCGCTGAACGAGCAGGACTACCTGTACATCGATCCGTCGACCGGCAAACAGGTGGAGCCGTCCTCGGTGTCCTTCGACGTGGTGGTGCCTGCGGGTACGGTCTTCGTGATGGGCGACCATCGCAACGACTCCGCTGACTCCCGCTGCCACCTGAACGACGAGACCAACGGCGGTCCGGCGGGCGGGCAGGCCTTCATCCCGGTGGGGAACATCGTCGGCACGGCGGTCGCGGTGGTCTACCCGTTCGACCGGATCCATGCGATCAGCAGGCCGCGAACATTCGAGGGCATCCCCGCGGGCGGGACCCCGCCGGCGGCACCCGTCCTGGCCGGCAACAAGGTCGTCTGCTGAGGCGCGTGCGGTGGCGGTCGTGGTGCGCCGGGATGCCGGCATCTACGCGTACGAGGCGTCCTTGCGCCGCGGCGGCTTCGAGTTGATCGCCGGCGCGGACGAGGCCGGTCGTGGTGCCTGCGCCGGACCGCTGGTGGCCGGCGCGGTGATCCTGCGTCCCGGGCGGCGGGGCGAGATCCGCGGGCTGGCGGACTCCAAGCTGCTGACCCCGGCCGCGCGTGAGCGGGTGTACGCGGAGATCGTCGAGAACGCACTGGCCTGGTCGGTGGTCAGCGTGGAGTCCGACGAGTGCGACCGTCTCGGGATGCACCATGCCGACCTCGCCGGGCTGCGGCGGGCGCTGCTGCGACTTCAGCCGGCGGCGGACTTCGCCCTCACCGACGGCTTCAGCGTGGACGGTCTCGGCACACCGAACCTCGCCATCTGGAAGGGCGACCGCGTCGCGGCCTGCGTCGCGGCGGCGTCCGTGGTCGCGAAGGTGACCAGGGACCGGATCATGACCGGGTGGCACGAGGAGTTGCCTGACTACGCTTTCGACATCCACAAGGGATATTGCACACCGCTGCACCAGGAGCGGCTGGAGGAGCACGGGCCGAGCAGCATCCACCGGATGTGCTTCGACAACGTGCGGCGAACGGTTAAGGTGAAGACGATATGAGCGCGGAGGACCTCGAGCAGTACGAGTCGGAACTCGAACTGCAGTTGTACAAGGAGTACAAGGACGTCGTCGGCATCTTCACCTACGCGGTGGAGACCGAGCGACGCTTCTACCTGTGCAACGCCGTCGACCTGAAGGTCCGCACCGAGGGCGGCGACGTCTACTACGAGGTGTCCATGGGTGACGCCTGGGTGTGGGACATGTACCGTCCCGCCCGCTTCGTGAAGAGCGCCAAGGTGCTCACCTTCCGCGACGTGTCGATCGAGGAGATCGCCCACAGCGAGCTGAAGGTTCCCGACAACCTCTGAGCCCGGCCGTGGAGCGATCCTCCCCCTCGTGCTGGTTGCGCGGGGCCGGTGCTCTCGTGCGGCGTTGTCCACAGGCTCGGGGTTCATCCACAGCCCGGAACATCGGGTGAGCGCCGTGCGGCCGCGCTGCCGAAGATGACCACCGGGAGGTGGTCGCAGTGGAGAGGGCCGAGGTCTGGCATGCCGGAGAGGATCTGGCCGCCGCGCACCTGGAGCGGCTGGGGTGGCGGATTCTGGATCGGAACTGGCGCTGTGCGGTGGGCGAACTCGACATCATCGCGCTCCAGCCGGGTCCCGAGCCGGTGGTGGTCTTCTGCGAGGTGAAGTGCCGCACGGGGCTCGGCTTCGGGCCGCCGCTGGAGGGCATCACCGCCCACAAGGTCGCCAAGCTCCGCGAGGTCGCCCTGCACTGGCTGCGCGCTCAGCCGACCGCGGTGGGCCGGATCCGGTTCGACGGTGTCGGGGTGCTGCTCACCCGGGACGCGCCACCGGTCATCACCCACGTCCCCGGGATCGGGCGATGAGCCAGGCGAGGGCGTGGTCGGTGGCACTGCTCGGCATCGACGGGACGATGGTCGAGGTCGAGGCCGCGATCAGCAGCGGCCTGCCCCGCACGACCATGGTCGGGCTGCCCGACACAGCGCTCTACGAGGCGCGGGATCGGTGCCGCGCCGCGATGGCCGCCGCGGGACGCGGGTGGCCGTCCGACCCCGTCACGATCAACCTCTCGCCCGCGACGCTGCCCAAGGCGGGGTCGCACTACGACCTGGCGATCGCGGCCGCGGTGGCGGCCGCCGGGCACAGGTTCGATCCGGCCTCGCTGGAGGGCACGGCGCTGTTCGGCGAACTGGGGCTGGACGGACGCGTGCGTGCGGTCCGTGGCCTCCTGCCTGCGATCCTGGCCGCGGCCGGCAGGGGCTTCCACCGGGTCGTCGTACCGGCGGCCCAGATGCGGGAGGCTGCGCTCGTCGAGGGCGTCTCCGTCGCGGGCGCGGCCGACCTGTCGGACCTGTTCGACGTGCTGACCGGTGGCGCCGGTGCGCTGGTCCCGCCTCCGCTGGCTGAGTCGGCCGATCCGCGACCGCCGCTCGACCTGGCGGACGTCGCGGGCCAGGTGGAGGCGAAGTGGGCGCTGGAGGTGGCGGCAGCAGGTCGTCACCACCTCTATCTGCACGGGCCCCCCGGGGTCGGCAAGACCCTGCTGGCCGAACGTCTTCCGGGGCTGCTGCCCGACCTCGGCGTCGCCGAAGCGCTCGAGGTGTCGGCCGTGCACTCGCTGGCCGGTGTCAACCTGGACGCAGGGCTGGTCCGGCGACCGCCGTACGCCGACCCGCACCACTCCGCGTCGATGGCGAGCCTGGTCGGCGGTGGGGCGCGGATCGCCATGCCCGGCGCGGTCTCGCGGGCTCACCGCGGTGTGTTGTTCCTCGACGAGGCCCCCGAGTTCAGTCCGCGGGTGATGGAGGCGCTGCGGGTGCCGCTGGAGTCCGGACGGATCGTGCTGGCGCGCGCGGCGGCGACGGCGACCTACCCGGCCAGCTTCCAGCTGGTCCTGGCCGCCAATCCGTGCCCGTGCGGCATGGCCGGCACTCCGGGAGGGAACTGTCGGTGCCCGCCGATGGTGGTGCGGCGGTATGCGACCAGGGTGTCGGGGCCGATCCTGGACCGGATCGACATCAGCCAGGAACTGAGGCCCGCGCGGGCGGCGTTCCTGGAGAGCCGCTACGCGCCCGGCGAGAGCACGGCGGTCGTGGCGGACCGGGTGCGGGCGGCGAGGGACCGTCAGCGGCACCGGCTGGAGGGCACCGGATGGCGCACCAACGGCGAGGTGCCCGGCCCGGCGCTCCGGAAGCGACTGCCGCTTCCGGACGGCTCGGAGCTGCTCGACGTCGCGGTCGCCCGGGGACGGCTGTCCTCCCGCGGGGTCGACCGGGTGCTCCGGCTGGCCTGGACCGTCGCGGATCTCGCCGGCGCCGATCGGCCGACCCGCGAGCATCTTCACACCGCCCTGGCGATGCGAAGAGGGGGAACCGGGATGGAGGCGGCGTGATGGACGAGCGGACAGCCCGGATGTGCCTGGCCGCGGTGGTCGAGCCGGGGCACCCGGCCACCGCCGACGCGGTGGCCGACTACGGGGCGGAGCAGGTGTGGGCGGCGTTGCTGTCCTCCGACCAGGAGGGGCCGCTCGCCGCCCGGGCGCGGCGGATCCGCCCCGGGGAACTGGTGGAACGGACGCGAACCCACGGGCTCCGGTTCGTCGTGCCCGGTGATCCGGAGTGGCCACCCCGGCTCGCTGATCTGGCCAGCTGCGAGCCGGTGAACCAGCTCTCCGGCCCTCCGCTCGGCCTGTGGCTGGCCGGACGGGGCGACCTGTCGGGGCTGGTGGCGACCTCCGTGTCGATCGTCGGTTCGCGGGCGTCGACGGCGTACGGCGACCTGGTGGCCGCCGACCTCGGGGCGGAGCTGTCCGAGGCTGGCCGGAGCGTGGTGTCCGGCGGCGCCTACGGCATCGACGCTGCCGCGCACCGGGGCTGCCTGGCCGGCCGCAGCGCGACCGTCTGCGTCCAGGCCGGCGGCCTGGATGCGCCGTATCCCGGCGGTCACCGGCCGCTGTTCGAACGGATCACCCAGAGCGGCGTCCTGGTCAGCGAGCTGGCGCCGGGAGTGCGGCCGAGCAGGGTGCGGTTCCCTATCTGTCAATCAATCTTGTGCTTGTCGCCGCAACGGAGCGGGGGGACGGCGGGGCAGTCGCCCCGGGGCACCGGGCCAGTCGAGCTAGGTAGCCGCTCCCCCCAGCAGTCGGAAGGACAGGCAGCTAGCGGCAGCCGCGTAGAGAGCCCGCTCGTCACTTCAGAACTCCACAGCGTGTCCCCACCTAGGGGACGAGAGAGACACCGGCATAACACGCCCGGCCATGGTCAGCCCTACGGACTAGCGCATGGCCCATAAACGAATCCACGGGATACGGGTAACGGGGCGAGGGGTTGCGGACGGTCTCACCTAGGCGCTGGCCGTCCCCAATCGGTGGGGTTGCCAGACACCGGCTGGCCGAGAGGCGATCATTGAGAGTCACCCCCGATTCGCGGGGGTTTGGGCAATGACAAACGGCAATGCGACCGTGCGCAACCCACCACATAACGGGACTCCGCGAGCCGGTGTCGACACCGGGGGTTCAACTCCTCCGACGGCCTCTCACGGCGTGCATAAGGCGCGCCTAGTCCTGAGAGGACAAGCCATGACCACCGCTACCAACCGTGAGGCCGTCGCCGCGATCTACAACGGCGAGCCGTTCCGCAACTCGGGCAAGAGCTTCCGCGCTGACTATGCCCACTACGCGTGGCAGGTCTCCACTGGCCGCATGCCCGCTGAGGCCTGCCAGATGCTGGCGCAGGCTGTCGCCCGTGCTGCCGAGCTGGGCGCTCCGCTCTACGTCGTTTACAGCTACGCCACCCCCA
The DNA here is from genome assembly GCF_047606205.1 of Propionicimonas sp. Classification (GTDB taxonomy): domain Bacteria; phylum Actinomycetota; class Actinomycetes; order Propionibacteriales; family Propionibacteriaceae; genus Propionicimonas. The sequence continues at coordinate 14,612 of NZ_JASGES010000090.1, forward strand.
TCGCGTGGGCTCTGGGGGGCGAGCTGCTGACCGTGCCGGACGTTCGGTACTCGGTGACCACGTCCCGTCACCAGTCGCTGTGCCTGGGCGGCGTGGTGGGTGGCGCGTACGTGACCACGGGTGAGCGCGTGGCCCTGGCCGCGTGACCCGTCCCTAGTTCGGACGTAGCCGGTGGCTACCCCCGTGCTGGGGGTGGCTGCCGAGGTCGCCCGACCTGCACCATCCCTGACTCCCTGAGAGGACTTCGCCATGCCCACCCTGCCCGTTCAGACCTTCGTCGACACCGAGAATCGGCGTTGCTTGGGTGCCCGCTACTCCGTCCACTACGCGGCCACGAACACCGCGCGGGAGTACCGGCCCGCGATGACCCTGGCCCAGGTCCGCGACTACCTGGCGAGCTTCGCCTACGCCACCGGTGCCGAGCTGGGTGGCGGTGCGTGGGCTGACGTCTACCCGTTCCACCCTAACGACAACGAAAACGAGACGTGGGGTGGCTACCCCTTGCGTCGGTACGTGACCGGCCCGCGTGGTGGCGTCCGCGCTGAGTACGTCTGACCCGGACGTAGCCGGTGGTCCCCAGCGCCTTGCTGGTGACTGCCGAGGTCGCCCGGACCTAACCAACCCTGACCCGAGAGGACTTCGCCATGCGCCTTGTCTACCTGCCCGCCAACGCCGCTTGGGCGTTCGTCTTCGGCCCGATCAATGACCCCTCGCGCTGGGTGGTGACGGGCGTGAGTAACGGCCCGCTGTTCTACACGACTCGCGCGGACGCCGTGGCGTCGGCACTCGCGTCCGGCCTGCATGTCACTCGCTCCGGCGAGCTGGTGACCCTGGACTGCCACCACGAGTTCGGCGCGCACTCGGCCGACCTGGTGAGTGTCTACTACGGCGAGCTGAAGCCGGCCAGGGTCTGCGGTCACCACCACCGCGACGGCCTGACGTCTGCCACCTACGACGTGGCCCGCTATCGGCATGACCACGAGGCCTGACGTCCTCCTGAGTGTCGAAACCTGAGTGCCCGGCATTCGTCCGGCCTCTGGTCGCGTACCGGGTGGCACCCGGACGCCTGACGAGACAAGCCAACCCCATTCCGAGAGGACTCCTCACATGATTCGTACTGCCCTCGCCATCCTGGCTGCCGTCGCGCTGGTCGGCGTGACATCCCCGCAAGCCGAGGCTATGACGTCCGGGCCTGACGCCACCGTGACCCTGACGCCCAGTCAGTCGCTCTACCGCTCGATCTTCGACGACCCGGGCACGCCTGACTGCCTGTACGAAGACGGCTCCGAGCTGCTGGATCAGGTGGCCGACGAAGACCCGGAGCTGGAGAGCTTCACCGTCCGCGCCTGCCGCTGGGACGCCGGCCACGCCGGCAACGGCGTCGGTGACTCGTTCGTGGTGCTGACCACGCCCGTGGCTGGTGGTGGGGCTGAGCTGCTCTACCTCTACGCGGATGGCCACTTCGAGCTGTGACCTGTCGAAACCCCTCCGGGGGTCCGGGTTCGGGTGGCTCCCGACCCGCTGACGAGACAAGCCATCCCCCTGAGAGGACTACTCACATGACCGAGAGCACCACCACCCGCACCGAACGTTCCGCACAGCTCGCGGCTGACGCCGCCGAGTACGACCGCCTGGTCGGCACCATGGCCGACGTCGAGGCCGCGATCCGTGCCGCTGAGCTGAAGTCGGAGAGCTGACCGGCTGACTCTGGTGCCCACCCGCTGGCGCGGGTGAGCCGCCATGGCTATCCGGCCACACCCACCCATGAGTCGAGAGGAGGGCAGGCTGATGGCTGCCCGTAGCATGACCCCCATGTCCGAAGTGCGAGCTGCTGTCTACCTCCGAATCTCGGAAGACCCGCGGGGCACCGGACTTGCCAACGAACGCCAGCGAGAGGACTGCCTGCGTATCCTGCGGGAGCGCGGCTGGTCGCTTTACCGAGAGTTCAGCGACACAGAGAGCGCGAGCGACAAGCGCAAGGTCCGCGCCGGCTACAACGCCATGCTGAGCGACTACCGAGCCGGGCGTTTCGACGCCCTGGTCTGCTGGGACTTGGACCGCCTGACGCGCCAGCCGCGCCAGCTAGAGGACTGGATCGACGCCGCGGAGGAGAACGGCCTGCGGCTGGTCACGGCGAACGGCGAGGCCGACCTGCAGACCGATGGCGGACGCCTGTATGCCCGGATCAAGGCTGCGGTTGCCCGCGGTGAGGTTGAGCGCAAGGCCGCACGCCAGAGGGCGCAGGCGAAGCAGGCCGCGGAGCGCGGCATGGTGACCTGGACTAATCGACCGTTCGGATACGAGAACATCGGCACCAAGGGGAGTCCTCAGTGGGTGCTGAAGCCGGACGAAGCCGCGCTGATCGCTCAGGCCTACAAGGACATCTTGCACGGCACCACGCCCACGGAGGTGGCTAGGCGCTGGTCCGCCGCGGGCGCTTCCCCGGTCGCCGGTGGCACGCGCTGGAGGGGGAGCCGGGTGAGTGACGTTCTGATGTCTCGACGCAACGTCGCGCAGAGCACCTACAAGGGCGAAGTAGTGGGCGCTGGCCAGTGGCCGGCCACGGTCGACCTGGAGACCTGGGAGGCGGTGCACGCCATCCTGTCTAGCCCCTCGCGCCCGGGGAATCGCAACCCGCGGCGCGGGTCGAAGGGCGGCACGCCGACAACGCTCCTCAGCGGGATTGTGACTTGCGCGGTGTGCGGTGAGGGCGTGGTGCGCCACATGGGCCCCAAGCGCAACGACGGGAGCCGGCGCGTGCACTACGGCTGTCACGTCCCGCACGCGTCCGCGCCGGTCGACTGGCTCGACAGCGCAGTCTGGACGGTGTTCCTGATGACGCTGGAGCGCGCCCGCGACGCCTGGCCCGGCTCCGACGACAGCGAGCAGGGCGTTCGCCTGAATGCCCTGCGGTCTGAGCTGGCAATCATCGAGGGCAAGCTCTCCGAGCTGGCCGAGGCCTACAGCTCCGACCTACTGACGCTGGAGCAGATGAAGACCGCGACGGCGATGCTCCGCCAGCGTGAGGAGGAAGCGCGAGCGCAGTTGGCTGAGGTGGATACAACGCCGACGCTGGAGAACCTGCTACGTCCTGGCGGGCTGGACGACTTGGCAAAGGCCTGGCACACCTTCGACCTGGGCCAGCAGCGAGCGGCTATCTCGTCGGTGTTCAGCGTGATCCGGCTGCACCGCCGCGGCGTGAGGGGCAAGGGCAAGATTCCTCAGATTGACTTCGAGACCACCCGTCCACTGGAGGGCTTCCCCATACGGCTTGTTGGCGCTGCGGACATGTCGCCGGCGGAGTTGGCAAGGCTGAACGGCTGGGAGAACCCGACGCCGGAGCAGTTAGCCAAGCTGGAGGCGAACCGACAGGCGCTGCTTTCCGACCGCGCCTGACCGCGCGGGCCCTACCCGTTGTCGATGACGATGGTTGCCCCGTCCGGGGGCGGGGCGCCGGTCGATCCCTTCTGGCGGATCGTGCACGTGAAGGTGACGCTGGTGAGCACCTGGTGCCCGCCGTTGGGTCTGAAGTAGAGGTGGTTTCGCATCCCGCCGTTGCTGTCGCAGGTCTCGGTAGTCCCTCCAGACGAGGTAATCGTCACGGTTGGGGAGAAGCTGCCCGAGCGCGAGGTGAGGGTGTCAGCGATTGTCACGTCGACTTGGGCCTCGCGTACGACGCCGTAGGTGGTGTAGTACTCGCGAAGCGTCCCTGTGGTCGCCCACGAGAAGTCCTGACCGTCGCTCGCCCTGACTGGCAGGTTCCATGAGCCGATCTGGCCTGAAGTGGGCTGCGGCGCTCCGCACCCGGCGAGGAGCAGAGTCGCCACGATGCCAGCTAGCGTGAACCCCTTCATGGTCGGATTGAACCACACACCCACCGACTCCTACCGGCATTCGGTGCAAGCGGGTGAGCCACTTCGGGCCGTACTCAGGCTTGTTCGGTCGCCTTGGCTTCGCCAGTGCTCACGAGGTGCTCCTCTATGGCGATCAACCGCTCCTCCAGCTCGTACACCGCGGTCACTATCAAGGCGATCACGGTCTCGGGCTGGAGCCCACTCTCCGGTTCGCTTTCGTGCTGAACGCCGTCCAGCAGGCGTCGGGTCGCAGTGAACGTGTCAGGCACCATCGCCCGAAGCTCAGCGAACACTTCCGCTTCAGTCTCCTCAGCCATGGAGCCACGGTAACGCTCGGCTCGCTGGGCCTTGGGATGCGCGCCGCCCGCTTCGGGCCAGTCCCGCACGTTCGTGCAACTTCAGCGTTCACGCCTGTCTTCTGGGGAGCCCAACTACATCTACGAGGTGTAGGAGTTTGCCCCTCCTCCCATGACCCTCCCGGTACTGGCCTGTAGACCGCCAGCGCCGGGGAGGGGCTGCCGTTTGCGCTCCTTCCGGCAGCTCGAACTCGCACGCCGTGCTGGGCGCGTGGGTTCACCCCTTGCCCCTCGGTGGGTTGACCGCTGGCACCGTTGCCGCGTCCCTGCCGAGGGGCATCTTCTTCTTTTCGAGCGGTTCCACCCCGCGCAGCACGAACGACCGTTCAGCGGATGCCAGTTCGTCGCGGTCGACCGATAGCGTCTGGGTGAGGCGCGAACGTGCGTCCGGCGAGCCCATTTCGGCCGTGGACGCCTGCTAGCTTGCAAGAGACGTCGCACCGCGGGAGCGAGAATCCCGCCATTGCCCGGTGGCCCTAGAGGCCGCTGGGCCCCCTTCTTCTTGCGCAGCCACTTACTGGTCGTCACCGAACTGCACCGGGCCCCTGATGGCCGGCGTTCCCGATCCTTGCGGAGCAACCCACGTTCTCCGGGCAGTCACGCCCGGGAGGCGCGCATGCGCCGACCAACCACAACAGAGAGAGGAGCCGATCTATCCGATGGAGAGGCTACTGACGCCGAAGCAGGCCGCTGGCCTGGTCGGCCTGAGCACTCACACGCTGGCCAACCGCCGAGCGCAGGGGAAGACGCCGCGCTTCGTGAAGCTGGCTGATGGCCAAGTCCGCTACCGAGAGTCCGCCCTGCGCGAGCTGGTGGTGGAGGCCGAGGCGAACGACGAACCGACGAAGGAGGAACCCCATCACTGAAGACCTGAGCCCCAGCGCAGCCCGCAAGATTCTGCGGGAGACGCGCCGCGGGGCTGATCGCTACAAGGCCGAGCTGGAGGCCACCCAAGCCGAGCTGAAGGCCCGCCAGGAACGCAAGGAGCAGGAGGAGGCCATCCTGGCCGACCTGGCCCGCGTGCAGGCCGACTACCTGGAGCTGGTGCGGGAATCGCTGTCCCTGGACCACCTGGGCGGCGACGCCGAGCTGGCGAACATGCTGAGCGGAGACGCGGAACAGATGCTGGCGCAGGCGACGAAGCTGGGGAGGCTCACCTCGTGAATGCGTCCGCGCTGAACGACCGCAAGCGCCGGCGTCGCCGTTGCACGAGCTTTTGCCGGACCACCCAGCCTGTCGGCACAACTCACTGCACCGAGGGCTGCCACCAGAACTTCGGACCCGGGGCATTCCAGCCCCACCTTGCCGGGAGCGCCGATGCCGTGTGCAGGACGTTCCTGGGGATGGAGTGGGCAGGGCTCCACATGGACGCGGACGGCACCTGGCGAAGGGATGAGCCATGCCGCTGATCCGGCCGGAGTGGACACCCGACGTTCCGCTGAAGCGCAGCGAGGTCGCGGTGCTCGACTGCCTGGAGGTCCACGCGGTCGACGGCCTGGTCGCGATGGGCGCTAGGCAGCTCATGGACAAGGCTGGGATCGGCGCTCCGAGCGGTGCCCGGCAGGCTCTCGCGATGCTCTCGCAACGGGGAGCGATCCACTGTGAGCGTCCGGGAACCAGTGGGCGTCGGGAGCCTCACCTATGGCGCGTCCTGATCGGCGTGGACGAGCTGGCCGCAAAGGTGGGCGTCACGCGCCACGTTCACCTGTGAACGCTTGGGCAGGCATTCCCTACTGGGATCGGTGGATCACCCCGTTCTCGCCGCTGACTGAGCCGGAGGTGCGCGTGCTCGACGCGCTACACCAGCACGCGGACGGCTACGGGTGCGTCCAGATGGGCTACCGGCGACTCGCGGATTGCGCGGGAGTCACGAAGTCCGATGCGCACAGGGCTGCCAGGGCGTTATGCGCTCGTCAGGCGATCCGCTCGACGCGGCTGCCCGAGGATCGCGAGGTCACTCGCTGGTGCGTCCTGGAGACGGTCGAGTCCCTGGCAGCTCGCGTGGGCCTGGAGCCGGGCGTGCGCATCTGATTCGAGAGCAGGCCTCTCGAATCTGGGCCGATGAGGCCCGATCCCTACACCTGGCCTACCCCCGGGCGCGATGCCCAGCGGGACCAGAGAACTACACACAGATTCCGAGGAGGAACCATGATCGCGGAGGAACGCGAGACCAGCATCACCTACACCGACGCCGATGAGCAGGTGTGCATCTACACCTGTCGGCGTCCCGACATCACGGCCCTGAAGAAGAAGCTCGGCCAGGGCGTGACCCTGGAGCGGGAAGGCACCTACGAGGACGGCTCGCCGTTCGCCTACTTCAGGATTCCGAGAGAACTCTTCAGCGTCTCGCGGGCAGTGAGGTCTACCCAGACCCTGAGCCCCGAGCAGCGGGCAGCACGGTCGGAGCGAATGAAGGGCATTCGGAATCGAGCACAGAACGGCGATCTGAAGGCCGCATGAGCTTCGACCCGGACACCTACCCGGACGGAGTCGGCGGCAGGGCCCGAGTTCTTGCGCAGGCGCTCGCCGGGCGCGCGGACGGCAACGGCGAGCTGGAGCTGACCCTGTACGAGCTGCGAGAGCTGGCGTCGAGCGACCCGGAGGTCGCAGACCGCGAGATCGCGGCGCTGAAGGCCATGCGCCGGCTCGCCATGGTCACCAAGCCACCCCAGCGAGGCCTGCGTGCCCGCTGGAAGCTGACGGGCCCCGCGGCCGTCACCGCCACCCGGAAGCGCCAGCCGCAACCGACCACCTGAGCCACCGATCCCCGGTGGCTCTTCCGTTTACACGCCAGCTCGCAAAGGGCGGGCTGGCACCAATCCATGAAGGAGCACACATGACCGAACCGAACATCACCGTCGACCCTGCGCTGACCAGCGACGGCGACGACTACAAGCAGGCCCGCGAGGACGCAACGAAGGCCGACGTCGACGCGAAGGCGAAGCTGGCCGAGAGCACGGCCAAGCTGGCCGACCTGAAGGCCCGCCTGAGCGAGGGCGACGCCACCGTGACCGTCCCGGCCCTGCAGGGCGCTCAGGTCGCGCTGGAGCGGGCAACCCTGCTCGCTGACGGGGCCCAGCGCAGGCTGAAGAGCCTGAGCCTCGCCGTGAACGAGCCCCCGGTGGGGTTGGCGCACGTCCTGGCCGAGGCGCTGACCGCGGAGCTGTACCGCGACGTCCCCGTGACCATCACCACCAACGCCGGCCTTGTCCCGAAGCCACTGCCGCACCTGGTTGTCGTGGTCCCGAGCCGACCGGCGGACAGTAAGGGTGGAGGCGTGCTGAACGGGCCCACGGTCGAGCTGGTGCTCCACAGGCGCAGCTCCATCGAGCGCCACCACGACGAGAAGCGACTCCGCGAGGCACTGAAGAGCATCGGCTGGAAGGTGAGCGTCAGTAGTGGTCGCGAATCGACTGCCAACCTCGAACCCGAGGTGCTCCGTCTGGGCATCACGGCAGGCTACGAGGCCATCCCCGATCTGGGCGACGGCCTCATCGAGAACGGGTTCGACGTGGGGCACCCGTTCGAACTGGCGTCCGGTGGCAGGAGCCAGTTCGTGACCAGCGATGGCGTGCTGACCCTCCAGTGGGACCGCGCCAAGCTCGACGAGCGCACCGAGAACGGCGTCACCACGACCGTGGTCGGTGTCCGGGCGTCCGGCTGGGAGCGGGGCCACATGAAGGGCGAGGTGCCCGCGCTGCGCGGGGTTGGCGACTCTCGGGCGCACGCCGCGCTCTGCCATTTCGCCGGCAAGCTCAAGGGGTTGCTTCCCGAGGCCGGCCGGATCGTTGGCGTGAAGGTCGAGGAGGGCGAGCCGAGCTGGAGCGCGGCGCTCCCCGAGCTGAGGGCCAAGGGCGTGAGCGGTCGCGCCGGCGTGAATGTCGCCTATGGCGGCGTGGCCGTCCAGCCAGTGGCTGCCGCCTGGGCGCGGGTGCAGGTCGTGGCCAAGGCCCGGCCGGTGGCCGAGGTCGAGTCGGACGCTGACGAGCTGGACGACTACGCCAGCGCGCCGGACGGCTCCCAGCCGGGCGATCCCGGCTGCGAGGAGCGCGAGCCCACGATGGCCGAGCGCATGTCGGCCTACACGGCTCGGGAGCGCCTGGGCCGCTAGCTCGGCCGACCTGGGCGGGGCGGAGCTGGCCTACGGGCCACCGTCCCGCCTGGGGTGCCGTCCTGCGCGAGAATCTGAGAGAAGGGCACTCATGTTTGACCGGAATGAGTGGCTGGAGACCCTGGCGGACCAGCCAGGGCACATCCGCGCTGTTGCGAATGGAGTTCTCAGCAAAGCTGATGCTCGTGGGGGTTTGGTAGCCAGCACCCGCGAGCTGAGAGACGTTCCCGGGCTGACCACTGGCCAGAGCGGCGCAGCTCTCCACTTCCTGCGCACCAATGGCTGGCTGGTCCAGACTGCGGAAGGTAGGCGAGGTGGCTCGCCCTCCCGCTGGCGGTGCGTCATCCCGAGCACCCGCCGGTGCGGACGCTGAGCTGCACTGTTGGGCCCCACCCCAAGCCCCCTCTCCGGAGGGGAAAGGGGGGACTATAGGGGGGATAGGGGAGGGGGTATCCGTACCCGTACCGGAAGCCGGTGCTGGTACAGGCCCGTTAGGGCCTGTGGTTACTCGGTAGCCGGTACCGGCATGGCGTACCGGTAGCAGCCCGTCAGGGCTGCTGCTAGCTGGGAAGCCAGGAAGCCCGCTACCGCCTACGTAGCCAGGATCACGCGCACGACGGCGCGCCCTCCGGGCGTGCGCCCTGGGCGACGGATCACGGCTCCCGCGCCGGCAGGGCCTAGAGCGACCGTAGAACACCCTGACGGGTGTTCACCTGAAGCCGGGAACCATGAAACCCCAGCTCCTGGCGGAGCTGAACCCGTAGCAGCCCGTCAGGGCTGCTGGCTTCCCAGCACCTGGCTGCCGGGGCCCTCCGGGCCCATCAGCTCGGCGTCGTGGCTGGCCTGCTGGGCGAGTACCGGGTGCTGCGCACTCCCGCCTGAGGCGGGGCGGCTGACCGCTGACTGCGGAGGTAGCTCGGTAGCCGCTTCCGGTGTCGTCTCGACCTTCTTGGCGACCTTCTCGGCAGTGGCGAAGCCCAGCACGATCACGATGCTCGCCGCTTGCCCTGCCGTGATCCCTGTTGCCCAACTGATGAGCAGCCGGACCCACAGCGGATCGTACGGATGGCCGTTGACCTGATCGGACAAGGTGTAGAGCATCACACCCTCAACGAGCGCAGGCAGGCCGAGGATGCCGCCGACTGCGAAGGTGAGGAAGACCGCGCGACGGCGCTTACTCAGGATGAGGCTGCTACGCGGCATAGCGATGACCGCCAGGGCAACCCACAGGGTCGGCAGCACTCCCGCAAGGGTCGAGAGGTAGCTGAACTGCTCTGGAGTCATGGCGGCAGCGTAGAGCGGGCCACCGACAGCCCCCCGGCATCCCCTGCGCGTCGAAAAGCTGAGGAGCCTGCTCTAGGAATCGAACCGAACCCCCCGAGCCCTACAACCTGGCCTACCCCTGCACCTGGAAGGCCGCGAAACGAACAACCGGCACTAAGAAGAAGGAGAACCCCATGCTGAGGATGAACGACCCCGAGTACCCGAGCTGGCCGAAGGGCCTGCTCACCGAGCAGGAGGCCGCGCTGAGTCGCGGCATGCCTGCGAGCACGCTTCGAGGCCAGCGCCTGCGCGGAGTCGGCGTCCCGCACGTCACCGTGAACGGCCGCGCCCACTACTGGTGGGCAGACCTGGCCGAGGCTGGCCCACGGGCCGGCGGACGTCCCCGCAAGGACGCTGAGCCGTACGTCATGGGTGCGCCGAGCAGGCCCGCACCGCCCGCGGAGGCCCTGCGCAAGGGTCGCAAGCGCCGGGAGTCGACCGGGCGCGGGGGTGCGATGTGGACGCCGCGCCAGCCGCTCGACTACTTGCTGACGGTCGCTCGGGAGGACGGCCTCATCGCGGAGAGGGACGCGAACGTCTACCTCGGGCTCAACCGGACGTCAGGGCTGCTGAACCGTCGCCGGAACGGCTCGCTGACGCCGCCGGCAGTGCGGATTGGTCGCCGGTACTTCTACCGGCAGCTCGATCTGATTGCGTTCGATCCGTCTGTGCGGTTCAGGGAGACCCGGCGCGAGCCGGGCGAGCCGCTGAGCTACAGCCGAGCCCACAAGCGCCTGAACGACTTCCGCGGGCCGGCCAGCCGATTCCCCTGCACCGCGGAGGACGGCTGCCAGGAGCAGGCAGAGCACTGGGCGTACGTCGGTGGCTGCGCTGGCGAGCTGATCGAGCAGGCTGGACGCGAGAAGGGTTCGCGCTACTGCCCGCACCCGTCCCACTACCGCCCGATGTGCCGCTCGCACCACCGGGCCTGGGACCAGCATCCGAGCCGGCGTAGGATCGAGCTAGGCGCGTGAGCGCCGAGCAGCCGAAGCGCGGCCGGCCGCGGGTGGCAGACCCTTCCGCGGCCACGCGACGCAAGCGGTGGGTTTGTGAGCATGGGCCAGCGTCGAGCCAGTCGTGCGGGAGCTGCGGTGCGCCGGCGGACTGCTGGAAGGAGACCGCTCTGGGCACGTTCCGCGCCTACTGCTCATGGTGCGCCGACTGAACGCAACACCTGGGGACACCGTTGGGGGGTCAGGCCGAAAGCCTGACCCCCTTCGTTGCGTCTAGGGCCGTTACGGGGTGAGCCGCTGCGAGAATGTCTCCATGACCGAGGCTCAGCGCACCTTTCTGGCGACCGGGATTGCCGTGTTGGCGACACTCTTCGTCGCCTACGCTGTCACCCTGAACCGGCGGGTGCCGACCTTGCGTGAGGTGAACAAGATGACGCGCCCGGTCCCTGGGGGTGGCTTCATCCGGGCCCTCTACGGCTCGATGCTTGCCGCGCGTTGGCTCGTTGCGATCATCGGCGGCGTGGCCATGTTCGTCGCCTTGTGGCGCATGGAGCAGGACGCTAATGGAGTGGCGCCGAGCGTGGCTGGGCTCACCAGCACGATGAACCTGCTGTTTACGGCTTGCCTGGCGCTGGCCGGCTACATCCTCTTTCTCGAACCGCTTCTCAAGCTCGGCTTCCCGCTCATGGCGAGGTCGCAAGGTGAACTGGCGCGCGCACTGGCAGCTCGGATGGAACTGCGGCGCGCAAAGCGGCCCGAGAGGTCGGCCAAGGATGCCGATTCCAAGGGCGACTAGGCGTTTCACCTTGATTCCGGGAGGCTCAGACGGCCAGCAGCCGGCACCCGGCGAGGATCGCCCACGTCCCTCAGTGGCCCTGCGTGCGCCCGTCTACACGTAAACGCCCTTGCCAGGGCCGTTTGGGCCTCTCGTCCATCGACTCTGAAACGGTGGCATGGTCTGAGCTGCTAATACTTGCCGGTAGGGAGCGAGCCTGGCAGGGGGCATACCCCCGACACCGGCACCGGCACAGCAGCCCGGGCGACCCCGACCACAGCGACGCGGAACGCGACGCGCACTCTCGCGGCCAGCTCAGCAGCCCACGCGCCGCCACCCAGCTCGGCACCGGTGGCGATGTGCGGGCGAGCCACGCGGCCAGGGCTGCCGGGTGCTCCCTGTGTGCTCCCACGGTTCGGCCAGCCCGCAGCGGCCAGCCGAACCGCGAGCCGGCCGAAGCCAGCCCGGCCAGCCGAAGCCGAGAGCGCGCGGCCAGCGCGCCGAGCCCAGCCAGCCCCAGCACGCG
>NZ_JASGES010000091.1:0-10872 GCF_047606205.1 Propionicimonas sp.
CCTCAACACGGTGTCGTTCCAGAGCCTGTACGCCCGGGCCAACGGCTGGTCCCCCGCCCGACCCGGGGTGGTCCGAGTTGGGGACGGGTATAAACTCCGTCCGCGGACCGAGTCAGGAACCGTCCCCGACTCGGTCCACGTGCTCGACCGGTGGCTGGTGAGCGCCCGCAACGTGCTCGTGCGGCAGGTCACCGACGCGCTGGAGGACTTCGACACCCAGCGGGCGGGCGCACTGCTGGCGAGCTTCGTCGACGACCTGTCGAACTGGTACGTGCGACGCTCGCGCCGGCGGTTCTGGGACGGGGACCCGGGCGCCCTGCAGACGCTGCACGACACCATCGACGTCGTCACCCGGCTGATGGCGCCCCTGGTGCCGTTCCTCACCGAGCGGGTGTGGCAGGACCTGGTCGTGACCACCGACCCCGGCGCGCCGGTGTCCGTGCACCTGGCCGAGTGGCCCGTCGCCGACCCGATGGCGATCGACGAGCGGCTCGACGAGGCCATGCAGCTGACCCGCCGGATCGTCGAGCTCGGACGTTCGGCCCGCAGCGAGGCGAAGGTGAAGACGCGCCAGCCGTTGCGGCGCGCGCTGATCCCTTCCGGCGCCTTCGCCCTGCTGGACGCCGACCTGCGCGCGGAGGTGATGGCGGAGCTGAACGTCGAACGGGTGGAGTCGTTCGCGTCCGCCGGCGACCTCGTGGACCACTCGGCGAAGGGCAACTTCCGGGCGCTCGGCAAGCGGTTCGGCAAGCAGACACCGCTGGTGGCGGGCGCGATCGCGTCCGCGGACGCGGCGGTGCTGGCCGCCGACCTGGCCACCCACGGCAGGGCGTACGTGCTGGTCACCGAGATCGGGGAGGTGGAGGTGTCCCCGGAGGAGGTGATCGTGTCCGAGCGCCCACGCGAGGGCTGGTCGGTCGTGAACGAGCAGGGCGAGACGGTCGCGCTCGACCTCGAGCTCACCCCCGAACTGATCCGGGCCGGCGTGGCGCGGGAGTTCATCCGGGCCGTTCAGGACGCGCGCAAGGCGTCCGGCTTCGAGGTGTCCGACCGGATCCGGCTGGCCTGGTCGGCATCCGACCCCGACACGGCCGACGCGCTGCGCACGCACGCCACCCTGATCGGCGACGAAGTACTGGCCGTGGACGTCGCCGAGTCCGACGCCGCCGAAGGATTCTCCGACGACGACCTGGGCTTCCGGTTCTCCGTCGCGAAGGTGGCGACGGCCTGATGGCCGCGCGCCCGACACCGGTCGTCTTCCTGCACTCCGCCGGGCTGACGCCACAGATGTGGCAGAGCCAGGTGGAGGCGGTGGCGACCCTGCTGCAGCCCGAGGACGGCACCGACGTGCGGGCGATCGCGCCGTGGCTGGCCGGGCTGCGTCCGGGCCGGCCGGGCGAGCTGTCGCTCAACCTCGCCGCGGCGGAGGTGGTCAGTACCCTCGACCGCTACGGCATGGACAGCGCGCGTCTGGTCGGCCACCAGCTCGGCGCGATGGTGGCGCTCGAGGTCGCCGCCGCCGAGCCCGAACGGGTGGCGGGGCTCGTCCTCTCCGGGGCGTTCGCCACCCCGGGAAAGGTCGCCCTCGCCCTGCAGAAGTCCCTGATCAGGGTGATGCCGAACCGGGCGCTGGCCGACTCCGGGGCGACGAAGGAGGACCTGGTCCGGGCGCTCGACCTGATGGCGAGCGCCGACTTCGGCTCCCACCTGAAGGAGATCACGGTGCCCGTGCTGGTCGTGGCCGGTGCCGCCGACCCTGGCCTGCCCGCGGCGCGGCAGCTGGCGTCCCAACTCCCGAACGCCCGCCTGGAGGAACTGGCGGGCGCAGGGGCGAACCCGAGTCTGGAGGCGCCGGACGCCTACAACCGCCTCCTGGTCGACTTCCTCTCCTGACGCCGGCCCCGTCTCGGCCGGCTCCCGGGGGCATCGTGACCGGCAACAGCTGGCATAGGGTGTCCGGGTGCCAGATCAGGAGCGCTCTCCGCTCGACCAGAAGGGGTTGCTCCTCGCCTTCTCGGCCTACCTGCTCTGGGGTGCGTTCCCGCTCTACTTCGAGCTGCTCTCCCCGGCCGGCTCGTTCGAGATCATCGGCCACCGCATCCTGTGGACCTTCCTGTTCTGCGCGGTCGGCATCGCGGTCCGGCGCGAGTGGGTGCACCTGCGCGAGGTCATGGCCAACCGGAAGCTCTTCTGGGGGCTCACCGGCGCCGGCGTCCTCGTCTCCGCCAACTGGACGATCTACGTGTGGGGCGTGCTGAACGACCACATCGTCGACGCGGCCCTCGGCTACTTCATCAACCCGCTGGTGACGGTCACGCTGGCCGTGCTCGTGTTGAAGGAGAAACTGCGCGCCGCCCAGAAGGTGGCGGTCGGGATCGGCCTGGTGGCCGTGGTCGTGATCGCGCTCGGCTACGGGCAGGTGCCGTGGGTGGCGCTGTCCCTGGCCGCGACCTTCGGCCTCTACGGACTGGTGAAGAAGCAGGTGGGCGGCATCGTCTCGCCGCTGGCCGGCCTCACCATCGAGACCACGTTGCTGGCCCCGGTTGCGCTGGTGTTCCTCGGCTGGCTGCAGGTCACCGGGGCCGGCCACTACCTCTCCGAGGGGCCCGGCCTGACGATCGGGCTGACACTCGCCGGGGTGGTGACGGCGATCCCGCTGCTGCTGTTCGCGGCGGCGTCCAGCCGGATCCCGCTGAGCATGATGGGGCTGATCCAGTACCTGACGCCGGTGATCCAGTTCTCGATCGGGGTGTGGCTGAACCACGAGGTGATGCCGACGCCGCGGTGGATCGGCTTCGGGCTGGTCTGGGTGGCGCTGGTGGTGCTCACCGTCGACAGCCTGCGGGCCGCGCGCGGGCGCGACCTCGTGATCGAGCCCGAGGTGATGGACTGACCCGCGGGCCCGAGGGTCACGACGCCGAGATGTTGAACATCCACTCCAGGCCGTACTTGTCCTTCAGGATGCCGTAGGTGTCACCCCACACCTGCTTCTCCAGCGGCATTCCCACCGAGCCGTCGGCCGCGAGGGCGTCGAACCAGCCGCCGAGGGTCTGCGCGTCGTCGCCCATCAGGGCCAGGTAGATCCGCGTCCCGCCCCAGCTGGTCTCGGCGCCCGGCATGGCGTCCGAAGCCATCAGCGTGAAGTGGTCGGTGATCAGCTGGCTGTGCATGACGCCGTCGGCGGGCATTCCCTCCATGCCGAACTCCCCGAACGTGGAGATCTCCAACTTCCCTCCGAAGACCCCCTGGTAGTAGGCCATCGCCTCGCCGGTCGTTCCGGAGGGGAAGTTGGCATAGGCGATGAGTGAGAGCGACATGATTCTCCTCCAGTGTTGACATCGTTCACATCGAGATGTTGACACCGTACACTTCCCGCATGGGGTCGACAACGGGCGGTACGCGCAGTTACCACCACGGCGACCTCCGTCCCGCCCTCCTCCAGGCGGGATACGAGCTTGCCCGGGAGGGCGGGCCCGCCGCCGTCACGCTGCGCGCGGCCACCCGCAGGGCGGGGGTGACCGCGACGGCCGCGTACCGGCATTTCGCCTCCCACGAGGACCTGCTGCGCGCGGTCGGCGCCCGCGCGCTCGGAGACCTCGCCCGTTCGATGGAGGCCCACCAGGCCGCGGTGAGCACCACCGATCCGGCAGAGCGAGCCCGGCAGCGCCTGATCGCGGTCGGGGACGGCTACCTTGCGCTCGCCCTGGACGAGCCCGGCGTCTTCGGCACCGCGATGTTCGGGCTCCGCACCCTGGCGGACGCCCGGGAACCCGACTCCGCCGGCGACAGCGGCCGCACGCCCTACGAACTCCTCATCGACGCGATCGACGACGTCGCGACGCAGGGACGCATCGACCCCACGCGGGTCGAGGAGATCGCCGTCACCTGCTGGTCCACCGTCCACGGCTTCGCCGACCTCGCCACCCGCGGCCCGTTCCGCGACCTCCCGCGCGGGACACGGGACGAGATCGGGCACCGTCTCGTACGCGACCTCGTGGACACCCTGCCGGCGCCACCCGGGGTCAGCGGCCGAGCTGGCTGAGCACCTCGGCCATCACCTGCTGGACGGCGAGGGTGTCGGCGAGCGGCATCACCGGGCTCTCCGTCGCACCGGCTGCCAGGCACTCGCAGACATGGGCGAGCTCGTGGCTGTAGCCGGTACCGGTGCGGGGGAACGCGCGCTCCTCGGCCGGCTCGCCGAGCAGGTGGACGGACAGCTCCTCGGCCCGGTGGAAGCGCGGCTTCACCTCCACCCAGCCCTTGGTTCCGGCGACGACCTGGCGTCCCGGCCCCGGTGCGGTGAAGCCGATCGCCTGGGTCGAGTAGCGGCCGTCCGGCCAGCCGAGCAGGATTCCTGCCTCCGCCTCGACGCCGTTGCCGAACAGGCCGCCGACGGCGTGAACGACCTCAGGTGTGCCGAGGAACTGCTGGGCGAAGGAGATGACGTAGACGCCGAGGTCGAGCACGGCGCCCCCGCCGAGGGTGGGGTCGAACAGACGGTCGGACGGGTCGAACTCGCGGAAGGCCAGCAGGTCGCCGTACACGGCACGGACCTCGCCGAGCGCGCCGGAGGCCACCAGCCCGCGCAGGTGGGCGATCGCCGGCAGGAACCGCGTCCACATCGCCTCCATCACGAAGACGTTCCGCGCCCTGGCGGCGTCGATGATCGCTGCCGTGTCCTCGACCGTCGTGGTGAACGACTTCTCGACCAACAGCGCCTTGCCCGCCTCGATCGCCGCCAGTGCCAACTCGGTGTGCTGCGCGTGCGGGGTGGCCAGATAGATCGCGTCCACATCGGCGGCGAACAGGTCGTCGTAGCTGCCGAACGCGTACGGGATGCCGTACCGGTCGGCGAACAGCTGCGCCCGGTCGGCGGACCGCGAACCGACCGCCACCAGCTCGGCGTCCGGGACGTGGGCGAACTCGCCCGCCATCGTCGCGGCGATCCGGCCCGGGCCGGCGATCCCCCAACGAACGGTCATCGGAGTTCCTCCTGGTCGGGCGGTCGCGGGACGGGCGGGACGGCGCGGGCGAGCCGCTGCCTGCGCAGGTCGTGTCGGATGTGGTTGAGCACGAACCCGGCCACCACCGCGAGGACCACGGTCGGCACGATCGAGAGATGGCCGAAGACCACGAGGACGACCGCGATCACCCAGACCAGGCCGTGCAGCCGCCCGGCGAGCCTCTCGAGGGTGCCCGGCGGTTCCGTCGGCCCGGGTACCGGAACGAGCTGGCCACCGGACGTCGGCTGCTCCCCGAAGACGGGCTGCTGCCAGTGCTGTTCGGGTTCCCAGGTCGGAGGCGTGCTGGTCACGCCTTCATCGTAGGACGGCTCAACGCAGGTCGGGCACCGCCTGCAGCCGCATCATGCGGAGCTGCCAGAGCCGTCGGCGCAGGATCCCGCCCACCACGATCGCCAGGACGAGCGGCCCGACCCAGCTGCCGGTCAGGATCGCGATCACCAGCGCGACCGGCCACAGCAGCCGCCGGATCGTCGACAGCGTCTGCTCCTCCTGGGTGGGCGGCGCGGCCAGCACCCGGGCGCCCGCGCCGGGAGCGGCCTGGGCACCCGTGAGTACGGCGCCGGTCACCGGCGGCTCGGCGGGGTCGAAGGTCGGCTGTTCCCAGCGCTGCTCCTCGGTGCGGTCTGCGGTCATGCACCAAGGCTAGGTCGCCGGCAGGGACCGTCCAATGGGGTGGAGCCCGTAGGCGTCCCTGAGTCGTGGCGACCCGGCAGCAACTGCCGCACCGGCCCGAGTCCATCGACACCTGGACCGAGTGGGGACGGTTCCCGACTCGGTCCATGGGAGCCACGTGGTCCGAGAAGGGGACGGTTCCTCACTCGGACCACCGCCACCCGACCTCAGGCCCGATGGACCGAGAAGAGAACCGTCCCCACTCGGTCCAGGGCCTCGGTCCACGACCTCGGTCCGGGGGCTCGGTCCGGGGCCTCGGTCCATGGGAGCCAGGCCACGTGGTCCGAGAAGGGGACGGTTCCTCACTCGGACCACCCCACCCGACCTCAGGCCCGATGGACCGAGTCGGGAACCGTCCCCACTCGGTCCGGGGGCGAGTCGTCTCGGTCGACGTCGGCGCTCCCGGTCCGTGAGTCCGTTCGCCGTCCGCGGCCGGACTCTGGCAGAGTGGAACGGTGCGGGTGGTTCAGAAGTTCGGCGGCTCCTCCGTGGCGGACGCCGAGAGCATCAAGCGGGTGGCGCGGCGCATCGTCGCGGCGCAGGCCGAGGGCAACGAGGTCGTCGTCGTGATCTCCGCGATGGGCGACACGACCGACGAGCTGATGGACCTGGCCCTCCAGGTGTCTCCGGAGCCCCGTCCGCGGGAGCTCGACATGCTGCTCACGGCCGGTGAGCGGATGAGCGCCGCCCTGCTGGCCATGGCGATCAACGACCTCGGCGCGACCGCGCGCTCCTTCACCGGCTCCCAGGCCGGGGTGATCACGACAGGGACGCACGGCAACGCCCGGATCATCGACATCACCCCGGGGCGGATCGTGAACGCGCTGGCCGAGGGCGACGTGGTGATCGTGGCCGGCTTCCAGGGCGTGTCACAGACCACCAAGGACGTCACCACGCTGGGCCGCGGCGCGTCCGACACCACGGCGGTCGCGCTGGCCGCCGCCCTGGACGCGGCGTACTGCGAGATCTACTCCGACGTGGACGGGGTGTTCACCGCCGACCCGCGGATCGTGCCGGGGGCGAAGCAGATCCCGCAGATCGGCTACGAGGACATGCTGGAACTGGCGGCCAACGGCGCCAAGATCCTGCACCTGCGCTGCGTCGAGTACGCCCGCCGCGAGCACGTCCCTGTGCACGTGCGCTCGTCCTTCTCGGACAAGCAGGGCACCTGGGTGAAGGACATCGACTACGAGGGGACGGGCATGGAGCAGCCGCTCATCGAAGGCATTGCGCACGACCGCAGCGAGGCCAAGATCACCATCGTCGGGGTGCCGGACCGGGTCGGCGAGGCCGCCGACATCTTCACGGTGATCGCGGACGCGGATGTGAACATCGACATGATCGTGCAGAACGTGTCCCGCGAGCACGAACAGGCCACCGACATCTCCTTCACCCTCGCCCAGGCCGACGGCGCGCGCGCGATCGCCGCACTGAAGGCCGCGCGCGAACGGATCGGCTTCGCCGACGTCATCTACGACGACAAGGTCGGCAAGGTGTCCGTCGTGGGTGTCGGCATGCGTTCGCACCCCGGCGTCACCGCGCGCTTCTTCCGCGCCCTCGCGGCGGCCGACGTCAACATCGGCATGATCTCCACCTCAGAGATCCGGATCTCCGTCGTGGTCGACATCGACGACGTCGACCGCGCCGTCCGCGCCGGCCACACCGCCTTCGGGCTGGACGCCGAGGGCGAGGCGATCGTCTACGCCGGCACCGGCCGGTAGCGCAGTCCCTGATCGCCGTCGTTCCCAGCCACGACCTGCCCGGCGCCGAGCCGGGGCGCCCACAGTCGCGCGTCGTCCTGGACCTCCGCCCTCCCACTCACCGGGGGACGCGACGGCCCGAACGTGATTCGACCGGCGCAGGGCCGGTTGGTCAGTGCCGTTCGCCAGGCCGGCGGTCGGCCAGTGGGCGTCCCGTAGACTCGGGGCGTGATCTTCAAGCGCGTGGGCGACTCCCGTCCGTACCCCGAGCACGGCTACGTGCAGAAGCAGTGGGCGGCGATCGCCCCCCAGCAGGTGCGGCTGGACGAGCTCGTCACGACCAAGCGCACCCTCGATCTGGAGGCGCTGCTGGAAGAGGACTCGACCTTCTACGGCGACCTGTTCGCCCACGTCGTGAGGTACAACGGGGAGCTGTACCTGGAAGACGGGCTGCACCGCGCGTTGCGCGCCGCCCTCCAGCAGCGCCAGACCATGCACGCCCGCATTCTCGAGCTGGCGTAGGCTGGGTCGGGTTCGTCGCCACCAAGGAGAGGAGTGCCGGTGCGGAAGGTGATCCGGGTCCTGAAGACCCCGGTGACGCTGCTGCTGCTGCTGGCCATCCTCGGCTACGGCGCGTACTGGGGCTACCAGCAGGTCACGGTCGACACCACCCGGCCGGAGACCGCCTGCGTCATGCAGGACGTGGGGAATGAACTCTCCTCCGACAGGATCTCCGTCCGCGTGCTCAACGGCGGCGAACAGGGCGGCGCAGCGAAAACGACCCGGTTCGCCCTGCTGAGCTGGGGCTACCACATCGTCTCGTACAACAACTCCGACCGTGACGTCGACCAGGTCACGATTGTCGGCAACGCCGCCGACGATCCCGAGGTGAAGCTTGTCGCGCAGGCTTTCAAGGCGCCGGTGGTCACCGAGGGCGACGGTCGGGTCGATCACGTCGTGGACGTGATCCTGCCGACCCGGTTCGGCATGGTCGACAAGATTCCGACCAGCATCCCCGTCGACGGCCCGGTCTGCCTGCCCGCGATCACAGCGGCATCGTCCGCCTCCGCGAGCCCGGACGGCACGTCGACCGCCTCCTCGTCCTCGAGCCCCACGGCGACGTCGACCAAGAAGAAGTAGCCCCCGCGCCCGGCATCCGTCCTCGCCTCGCCGGCACGAGATCCCCGACAACCGGCCCAAGGGGACGGTTCTTCTCGGGCGGGTTCAGCGGGCCCAGCCACCCAGGCGGCCGCCGGAAGAGATGCTGCGCAGCCGGGACTCGACCTTGCGGCGGTCCGTGCCGTTGGTGACGATCAGCAGGTCGTCGCCGACCCGGACGATCTGCTCGGGCTTGGGCGTGAACGGCTCGTTGTCGCGGACGATCAGCGAGACCACCGAGTTCTTCGGCAGCCGCAGCTCGCGGATCGTCACGCCGTGCAGGCGGGAACCGTCCGGGACGTGCACCTGCATCATGTCGGCCTTGATGGTGTCGAGCGGGGCGAACTCGATCTCGACGTCGGTCGCGTCCTGCCCGGTACTCACCTCCAGCAGCTTCGCCACCCACGGCAGGGTCGGCGACTGGAGCAGCGTGAACACCACGACGAACGCGAACACCATGTCGAACAGCTCGCTCGCCCTCGGCGCCCCGGCGGCGAGCGGCACGGTGGCCATGATGATCGGGACGGCGCCGCGCAGGCCCGCCCACGAGATGAACGCCTGCTCCCGCCACGGCACCCGGAACCATGCCAGGCAGACCACGACCGACAGCGGACGCGCGACAAAGGTCAGCACCGCCCCCGCGACGACCCCGGCCAGCACGGACGGCCCGGACACGTCCACCGGGTCTGCCAGCATGCCCAGCATCACGAACAGGCCGATCTGGGCGATCCAGCCGATGCCCTCGGCGAACGACCGGGTGGCGTGCCGGTGCGGCAGCTCGCCGTTGCCCAGCACCAGCGCGGTGACGTAGACCGCGGCGAATCCCGACAGGTGCAGCCAGCTGCCCAGACCGTAGGCGAGGACGGCCCAGCCGAGCGCGGCCAGCGGGTACAGACCGGACGCGGGCAGCGCGATCCGCCGCATCGCCTGCACGGCCAGCCAGCCGATCGCCACCCCGAGCACGACGCCGCCGATCAGCTCCAGGATCACCAGCGCCACCATCCACACCGGGCCGCCCTCGACGCCCTGGCCGAGCGACCAGCTCGTGGCCGTGGCGACCAGCAGCACGATCGGGGCGTCGTTGAGACCCGACTCGGCCTCGATCGTCGCGCGCAGCTTCGCCGGCAGCGGGACGCGTCTCAGCACGGAGAAGATCGCGGCCGCGTCCGTGGGCGAGGTGATCGCGCCGAGCAGGACGGAGGTCGCCCAGTCCAGGCCGAGCAGGTAGTGCGCGAACGCGCCGACCACGGCGACAGAGATTCCGACGCCCACGGTGGCGAGCAGGACCGCGCCCGGCAGCGCACCCTTGATCTCCACCCAGCGGGTCGTGAAACCGCCCTCGGCCAGGATCAGGACGAGGGCGGCGAAGCCGAGCGAGTGGGCGAGGCTCGCGTCGTGGAAGTCCAGACCGAGCTCCCCGACGAGGACGCCGAGGCCGAGGAAGAGCAGCAGCGACGGCAGCCCGAGCCGGGTGCCCAGACGGGCCGCGCCGATGGAGACGAGCAGGACGACCGAACCCAGCAACATCACCTGGTCCAGTTCCACGCGGCCCCCTTTTCCGGGATTCTAGACGTCGGGTCTCCCCGGACGGACCAGCGGTGTTGTTTCCGGACCGTGACGCAATCCGGCCGCTCGAGGCGGCAGATGGGGCGTGGGAGCGCCCTCTCGCCACCTTGAGCGGCCGGATCGCGACACTGCCTGTCGACCTACCCCTGCGAGAACAGCTCCCTGGCCTTGCCGGCGGCGACGACGGCGTCGAGGTCGCCACCCACCTGAGCGGTCACGGCGGCGGCCACGGCCCCCTCGACGAGCGGACCGTCGGCGAACTTCACGTGCGCCGCCTCGTCGTCGTCGAGGAAGTCGAGGACCGACTCCACCGTCATGGTCGCCGAGCCGAGGTCGGTCAGGATCGCGACATCGTGACCGGCCTCGCGCAGCTCGGTCACGGCCTCGCTGACCTTGTCGAACGAGGTCCCGATCCGGCCGTCTTCGGTGCCGCCGGCCGGCCGGATGGTGACGTCCTTCGCCATCTGGGAGGCCAGCTCCACCACTCCCTCGGCCAGCTTCACCGAGTGCGACACGATCACCAGGGCGACGCTCACACTGCCTCCGCCGCGTCAGCGGCCGCGCCGAGGATGTACGCGGTCGAGGTGGCTCCCGGATCCTGGTGGCCGATCGACCGCTCGCCCAGATAGGACGCGCGGCCCTTGGTCGCCTGCAGCGGAATCGTGTCCTCCGCGCCCTTGGCCGCCGCGTCCGCCGCCGCCCGCAAGGTCGCCGCAGGGCTCGCCCCGCCGTCGGCCGCGGCCTTCGCGGCC
>NZ_JASGES010000092.1:0-3335 GCF_047606205.1 Propionicimonas sp.
CACGGCGGCGACACGCGTCCGGCCGCGCGGGCGGGGCGGCAGATCCTCGCCGGGGCGGTCCGCGGTCGCCCGACGCGACAGCAGGCGCGCGACGATGAGCGTCAGGGCGACGACGCCGATCTGCAGCACGGACAGCGCCGCCGCCTCGGGCAGGCGGAAGTTGGCCACGCCCTCGGTGTAGATCGCCGTCTCGACCGTCCGCAGCTGCCCGCCGCCGAGGACCATGATCACGCCGTAGCTGGTCGTGCAGAACAGGAACACCAGGGCGGCCGCCGCTGCGATGGCCGGCAGCAGACGCGGCAGCGTGACCGTGCCGAAGGCCCGCAGCGGCCCGGCACCGGTCACCTGCGCGGCCTGCACCTGGCGGGGGTCGAGCCCGGCCCAGGTCGCACCGACGACCCGCACGACCACGGCCGTGTTCAGGAAGACGTGCGCGCACAAGACCGGAACGAGCGCGGGCCCGGCGTCGTCGAGGTCGCCGCCGAGCGCGGCGGGCAGAAACGACAGCGGCCCGGTGAACACGGCGCGGAACGCCATCCCGACCACCACACTCGGCAACACGAACGGCAGCGTGACCACCACCAGCATCAACCGCGAGCCGGTGAACCGGACCCGCGCCACCAGCCAGGTGATCGGCGCGGCCACCAGCAGGGTCAGCACGGTCGACGCGGCCGCCTGGGCGAGGGTGAACGTCAGCAGCCCGCCGGCCCCGGCGCGCTGCCAGAGCTCGAGCAGACCGGTGCCATCGTTCGACGCGACGGCCCGCTGGAACAGCGCGATCAGCGGCCAGCCGAAGAAGACGGCGAAGAAGGCCAGCGGGACCGCTCCCAGGAGCAGCAGGCCGGCGCGCGACCGGGTCACCGTTCTACCGCCCGACGGCGTCCCGCCACTGCTGCAACCAGGCCTCGCGGTTCTTGGCGATGTACTCCGGCGGCATGTTCACCGTCCACTCCGGGATCGGTGCGCGGGTGGCCCACCCGTCCGGCAGCGGGATGTCGCGGGTGACCGGGTAGACGTACATCGACGTCGGCAGCACCTTCTGCACGGTGGGGCCGAGCAGGAAGTCGATGGCCTTGTGCGCGCCCTCGACGTTCGCCGCCCCCTTGAGGACCCCGGCGTACTCCACCTGGCGATAGCAGGTCTCGAGCAGCGCGGCGGTGCCCGGCGTCGCCGCGGGCGAGGATGCGTAGGAGACGACGATCGGCTTGGAGCCGTGGCCGGTGCCGGCGCTGAACAGCTGGTTGTAGGCGATCGCCCACCCGGAGACGATCGTGGCGTCGTTGGCGACCAGGTCGCGCCAGTAGGCCTCCCAGCCGCCGCGCTTCTGGCCGATCGTGGTGAGCAGGAAGGAGATGCCCGGCGACGAGGTGGCCGGGTCCAGCAGGGCGGCCTGACCCTTGTACTCCGGCTTCACCAGGTCGTCGAGCGAGGTCGGCGGGGCCTGGTTGTGCGCGTCGTACCAGGCCGAGTCGACGTTGAGGCAGACGTCGCCGCGGTTGACGGCGGTCAGCAAGCCGGGAGCCCCGGCGAGTGCGTAGTCCGCGGCACCGTTCGCGGCGGCCGGCGAGGTGTACGGCGCGAGGGCGCCGGCCTCGACCGGTCGCGACGCGAATGTGTTGTCGATGCCGTAGACCAGGTCGCCCTTGGGCGAGCCCGGGGTCAGTGAGATCTGCGAAGCCAGCTTGCCCGCGTCACCGGACTTGGCGATCTTGAGCGTCAGGCCGGTCGCCTTGGTGAAGGCGTCGAGCACCGAGGACGGCAGCTCGAAGGAGTCGTGGGTCAACAACGTCACGCTGCGGCCGTCGTCGGACCCGCCACACCCCGCGACGGCCCCCATCGCCACCGCCGCCGCGAGCAGGGCACCGGCGGTCCGGGCGACGATTCCGGCGTGTTCTCGACTGCGCATGGATAGATCTAACCACCGGGCCACCCCCGTCGCCGGATCCCTTTCGACGGTGCGCGGAATGTCACTGCGAGCCGTAAACCCATTAGTAACAATTGCATCACCAGTATCAATAGTCACAGCTCCACCGGGTTATGGTGCTCGCTGCACCTGCATTCGACCGCGCACCGCGTCCCGACATAGACTGGCCCGCGTTCGAACCAGCCGACTGTTAAGGACCGACCCCGTGCGAGTGAACCTCCCGCTGACCGCGGTCACCGTCGCCCTCACCGCCGGACTCCTCAGCCCGGCCGCCGCCTCGATCGCCGCGCCCGCGCCGGCCGACGAGGTGGGCGCCGCTCTGGCCGCCACGCCCAAGAAGGTCGATCAGCGGGTGCTGGACTCCCTCGGCGCCTTCGCCCCGGCCATCGTCGGCTCGATGGCCACCCCCGGCCCGGACGGCAAGGTCAACCCGGCGCTCTTCGCCGACGCGAACACCCTCGCCACCGACAAGTCGCTCACCCCCGAGGTGCGCGCGGTCTGGCAGCAGATCGTCGACTTCCTCGGCGAGCCCGGCAAGCGCACCCTCGCCGCCCAGCAGGGCCACCGTCGCCCCGCGGACAAGAAGAAGGCCAAGCCGGGCGATCCCGAGATCCCCCGCGGCCCCAGGGCACCGCGCATCCAGGAGTTCCTGTACCCGACGATCGGCGTCGGCTGCATGCCCGAATCCGCCCGCGGTTCGCTCGGCTCCCTCGGCGGGGGCAACTCCCTCGGTCGGGCGCTGGTGACCGCCGGGCCGCAGAAGGCGCCCGCCCCCGGCCCCAAGCGCGGTCAGATCGGGTACGTGTACACCAGCATGGGCACCGGCCCCGCGGTCAACAACCCCGGCCGGCCGCTGCTCGCACAGTGGCTGAACCTGGACAACGGGCGCACCGGTGCGATCAACCTGCGCCGCAACCCGAAGATCAACGCCAAGACCGGTCCGGGCACCTTCACCGCCATCGCCAGCACCGGCCGCGGTCGCGTGCTGAGCGTGATCTCGGGCAACGTGACGACCCGGACCAAGTCCAAGCGGATCGTCTCCTGCAGCATCGTGCCGGTCATCGGCATCGCCTACGTCTGACCGTTCCCGGTCGTGTCTACGGCCGGTTGCAAGCTCGTCACAGCTCGGACTCGACGATTGCCACGCCATTAACAGGCATGTTTTTCTGTCACAGAAACCTCAGTAGTAACACCCGTAACTCGGGTAACCATCGGGAGTGACAGGATGCTCGGCAAGTTCTCGCGCTCGGCGGCGGCCGCCGCCGTCGGATTGGCGACCACGGCCGCACTGGCCGTCGGCGTCCCGACCGCCCAGGGTGCACCGCGGGCCCCGCACGCGCCCGCACCAGCGGCACCGCACGGCCCCCAGGCCCCGGCCACGCCCCCGAGCCTGCGGGAGCTGCCGAGCATC
>NZ_JASGES010000093.1:0-3161 GCF_047606205.1 Propionicimonas sp.
GACGCGACGGTCCCGGCCGAGCCCTCCGCCGCGGGCTCCTGGCAGAAGACCGCTCCGATCCCGATCGGCCAGCGCTACGGCGCGATCAGCCTGTGGGCGGGCAGTGCGTTCTACATCATCGGCGGCACCAGCCACTGCGGGCTCGACGACCAGGGCAGGGCGGCGACGCCGGGCAGCGCGAACGACGCCGAGCTGTGCGCTGCCAGCCTGCCGTCGCCGGGGAGGAGCCTCGCTGACGGTGCCCGCTACGACCCCGCCTCCGACAGCTGGACCAGGATCGCCGACGCGCCCAGCCCCCTCCCCGGCGGGCAGGGGGTCGTCGCCGGCGACGCGATCTACGTGCGCACCGGGGACGAGAATCCCCGGCTGTTCCGCTATGACCTTGCCGCCGACGCATGGACGCAGATCCCCGCCCCGGACGGACGGATCGTCGGGCAGCTGGTCAGCCGCGGCGGCGAGTTGTACGCGACCACCACCGCGATCCGGTGCCTCAAGGATCACTGTGGCTGGCTGCAGCACTGGGACGCCGCCGCCGGCGCCTGGGCCGATGCGACCGCCCTGCCGGCAGGGGATTGGCAAGGTGAGGCCTGGGTGGCGGCAACCACGGACGCGGTCGTCCTGATTCGCTCCACCCGAGGGGGCGGCGCGGTCGGGTCGGTCCTCCGCGACGGTGCGTGGCGGCAGGTGCCGGCCCTGCCGCTGCGCAGTCCCGACTGGCTGGGGGTCGCCGGCGACCTGATCGTGCTGGTTGGGGGCGATCAGGCCGCGTACACCCTCGACCCGTCCGATCCGGTCTGGCGGCGGGTGCCGGACGCCCCGGGGCGCGGCGGCCTGCTCGGCGCGGACCCGCCGCTCGGCGCGCCGCGGTTCACCGACGGCAACCGGGTCAGCGTCGGGGGCGACCTGTACGACCCGGCGACCGGCGCCTGGACCGACGTGCCGCCTCTGCCGAACCCGCTGTGGGCCTTCGCTGCCTTCGCCGGCAGCGGCAGTCAGGTGCTGGGCTGCTACGTCGGCCCGGCGGACTCCCTCAACGACTGCTATCTGCTCACCCTCGCGGCGGCCGTCACGTCTGCCGCTCCGGTGCCGGTGGACGAGTGGGTGGCGACCTCGCCGAGCCCGCTCATTCCGCGGCGGAATGCGCTGGGCGCCTGGGTGGGCACCACCTACCTGGTCATCGGCGGCGACTGCGGGGGCATGGCCAGCTGCAAGGCGACCATTCCCCGCGAGGGGGCGGCGTACGACCCGGCGACCGACCGGTGGCGCCGGATCGCGTCCGCGCCGGCCGAACTGGACGCGTCCGCGCGCTGGGCGGTGCAGGGCTCGACGCTCTACGTGGTGGCGGCCGCAGGTGGCCAACTGCTCGCCTACGACCCGGCCGTCGACAGCTGGCGCGAACTCCCCGCGGCGCCGTTGCCCGGCGGACGAGTGGGCGCGCTGCGAGCGAACGACGAACTGCTGCTCGCCTTCGACGACGCCGCGCGGCCCAGGGCGTGGTTCGACCCGGTGGCGGCGACATGGACGAAGATCCCGGCCGGGGCGTATCCCTCCGGCGGCGGACCGGGCTCCTCGGCGTCCCTGACCCCCAAGGAACTGGTGATCGGTGACGTGACCAGCGAGAAGGGCTCGGGTTCGATGAGGTTCCGGGTCTTCGCCATCGACGCGATCTCGCGGCCCCAGATCGACTCGACCACCACCCTCGCCGGCTGGAACGGGACGGGCCGGCTGGTCACCACCGATCAGGCGACGACGGTCCTGGTTCCCGATGGTGCCGGCGAGGCCGCCTACCGGACGGGCGGTGGCGAGCAGTGGGTCACGGTTCCCGAACCGCCGGCCACGGGCGGCCCGCTGCAGAGCGGCCTGGTGGTGGGGGACGCCGTCGCGCTGGGCGGTCAGCTGTTCAACCCCGAGACCGGCACCTGGAGCGTCCTTCCCGCACTGCCGTCTGGCGCGCCCGGCGGCGTCCAGGCGGCGTCGTCCGACACCGTCCTGGCCTGCTCCGGCGACGTCACCTCAGCGCAGGGCTGGTGTCACCTCCTGCGCCGGTGAGCGGCGCGTCCGGGACGGCCGAGCGAGCCTGCAGCACGCCGGCGCCCGACCTCTGAACGGGAAAGGGGACGGATACCTGAACGCGAAAGGGACGGATACCTGAACGGGAAAGGAACCGTCCCCATTTCCGTTCGGGGGGACGGTTCCTTTCCCGTTCAGAGGGGGCTGGGGCGGACGCCGCGGCGTCGGCTGCCGACGGCGACCCGGTAGCTCCACACCTCGCTGGCGGTGCCGACCGGACGCGGACGCGCCGGGTCGGGCGCCTCGCCGGGGCCGTGGCCGTGGCCGCGCCGGAAGTCGGTGGACGCCAGCCAGGCCTGGTAGGACTCCTCGTCGTCCCAACGGGTCACGACCAGCCACTGGTCGCGGTCGTCGGTGGGCTGCAGGAGTTCGAAGCCGCCGAAGCCCGGCTGCCCGTCCACCGCGCCCAGCCGGGCGGCGAAGCGGTGGGCCAGCTCGTCCCCGGACTCCTTCGGCACGGTGATGGCGTTGATCTTGATCACGGTCATGCCGCCATTGTGCCCACCGCCCGCGGGCGGGTCAGGACGCGGCGTCCACGATCTCTGCGGTGACCCGGACGGGAACGGCCAGCGAGTTGGCGATGTAGCAGCCGCGGTGTCCCGCGTCGACGAGGGAGCGGACGAGGTCGTGGTCGGTGCCGGGCGCGACGGTGATCCGGGGGTGCAGCGCGATCGAGACGATCGCGGGCCGGACCAGGCTCGCGTCCAGCACCGCGGTGGCGTCGTCGTCGTAGGCGAGCACGTCCACCCGCTTCAGGGCCGCCTCGGCCAGGAAGGACAGCAGCTGGCAGCTACTGGCGGCGGCGAGCACCAGGTGCTCGGGGTTCAGCCGGTCGGGGCTGCCCAGGAAGGCGGGATCGGCGGTCAGGTCGAGCGCGAGGCCGGAGCCGGTCGGGGGCCCGTCCGCGGTGGCGTCGGGCCTGGCCAGCGGGTCGCGGCCGCGGGCGACCCCTGCCGCTCGTTGGTCGGGGACGGCATCCCCAGCCGCGACATCCCCGCCCGGTGCGGCTCCGGGCGTCGTGCCGGCCACGATCGCGACCAGCCGGTGCGCCCTGTCATAGCTCCGGTAGCCGGCCCCGGTCGAGCCTGACC
>NZ_JASGES010000094.1:0-20829 GCF_047606205.1 Propionicimonas sp.
CGCGCGGCGGCCTCGGCGGCGACCGCACTGCTGCGTGCAGCGAGGTCGGTGTCCCCCAGCCCGCGTGCCACCTCGCCGAGACTCAAGGAGTTCTCCAGCACCCTCCCGAGTCGCCGACCCCGGCTGAGATCGCAGTCCAGCACGATCAGCGCGGCCGTCGCGGCGGGTCCGGGGGCGCCGAGCTGCTGGAACCGGCTCAGAGCGGAGCGAGCGGACGCCGCGGCCTCGGTGAACTCGCCGGCAAGTCGTAACAGGACTGCTCGCTCTCGTTCGATCTCCGCGCGTAGCATCCGGTCCACGCGCGGACGGCAGGCCGCCTCCGCCCTGTCGAGGGCCCCCACCGCCTGGTCGAGCAGGCCGGCCTCGCCGAGTACCCGGGCGAGCGCGAACAGCGAGGTGCCGCGAAATACGTCGGCATCGAGTTCTTCGGCGGCCGCCATGGCGGCCAGCGCGCCTGGCAGATCTCCGGTGAGGTAGCGGTGATAGCCGCGGTTGTGCTCGGCCATGAAGAGCAGCCGGTCGTCGCCGGCCTCACGGGCAATATCTGCTGCGGTCGCTTCAGCACGGATCGCCTCGTCGGGCCGGCCGAGCTCGAAGGACACGACTCCGAGGCTGACACCGATCACGGCCCGCTCCCGCGTCGAGAACCATTGGGGCTCGCTCTCGGCGACAGCGAGGTCGCGTGCCGCCTCGGCGAACTCGCCAGCCTGGAGCAGGACGTTTCCTCGCTGGCACTGGCACCGGGCACGCAACTCCGGATCGGTCCCGGCCAAGGCGAAAGCCTGTTCGAGCCGTGCCGACGCGGCGGCGAAACCGGACAGCGCGAGGTCCGCCATCGCGAGAGTGAGCAGACACGAAACCCGCACGAGTTCTGTTTCCCGTTCGGTCGGCCGGTCCAGCGGTGGCAACATGGCGAGTGCCCCGTGCAGCGTCTTGGCTGCCCGACGCGGCCGGCCGGCGGCGTTGTCGGCTACCGCCGCCAGCCTCAGCTCGCGGGCCCGGTCGAGCGGGTGTTCCCCGCCCTCGGGAGCTGTCGTCAGAGTTCCATCGACGGCGTGATCACCGGGCGGTAGCCGTCTCGGCGCACCACGAAGTGGACGCGACCGCGAGGCAGGTTGTCGAGGGCGAACCGGCCGGCGTCGTCCGCGACCGTACTGCGCGTGACGCCCTCGGCCACCGCGTCCACCTCCGCCCCGGCGCTGGTCACCCACCCGTCGATCCGGACCTGGTGGGCGGCGACCACCGTGGTCACCATCAGGCTCAGGGAGCCGCTGGTGAAGGTGACCGAGTCGGTCTCCTCCCCCCGGACACCGACCAGCTCACCGCGGGTGAGTTCAGCGATGTCCGCCTCCAGTTCGGCGACGGCGAGCGCGAAGTCGATGCGCTGGGCCAGATCGGTGGGTACCGGATCGACCAGGTCGTACAGCGTCGCGAGCCCCGCGAGGATGCGTTCGTCGGTGGCGTCGAGCAGCTCGTCGGCGCCGGGGTAGGTGTCGTCAGTCATCTCAGGCCTCCCAGCTCGGGTCGGTGAGGAGCGCGGTGCGCAGCTTCGCCAGGCAGCGTCCGCGGGTCGGGCCGATGCTGCCGATGGGCATGCCCAGGCTCGCGGCGACGCCGGCGTAGTCGGGGGTGGCGGCGAAGGCGATCACCCGCAGCAGCGCCCGGCAGCGCTCGGGCAGCTCCTCGACGTGGCGCCACAACACGCGCTGCTGCTCGGTGGCGATGCTGAGCGACTCGGGAGTGACCTCGTCTGCGACGTCCGGGACGCCGGCCTCGGGGGCGACCTCGCGCCCGGCCAGGCGGAGCAGCCGCCAGGTCTCGCGCTTGACCGTCACCACCAGCCAGGACACGACGCCCTTCGGGTCGCTGATCGTCGCCGCGCTGTCGACCAGGCGCAGCCAGGCCGTCTGGATGGCCTCCTCGGCGATGTGCTGGGGGGCGCGTTGCGCGCGGGCGGTGTGCCACAGCAGGGGCGTCAGCAGCCCGACCAGGACGCGCAACTGGTCGCGATCACCCTCCCGGTAGGCGACGAATGCACTCGCGGCCTGCGCGCCGAGCGGCGAGACGGTGTTCACAGCCGTCTCAGCGGTCGCAGGACCCGCGCCAGAGCCGCCCAGCCGCGGCTGCGCAGCGTGTCGAGGTCGACCGCGTCGGTGCCCTGGCCGACCAGGGCCTGGGCGAGTTGACCGGCCAGCAGCGGCGCGGAGAAGGACGTGCCGCTCCACACGCCGAAGCCGCCGGAGAAGTCGTCCATGTCGATCGTGGACCGGTCCGCGGGGGCGGGCGCGGTGCCGTCCTCGACGGCATGCTTCGCGGCACCGGTGAGGGTGTCGAGGCCGGCCACGTCCGAGGAGGACTGGGAACTGGCGTTCTGGAGCCGGGGGAGGGTGGAGACGATCGCCGCGCCGTGCCGGTAGGCGGTGACCCAGGTGCCGCCGTTGGAGAACAGCGACACCGTGGCGTGGTTCGGGTTGAGCGAGCCCACGCTGACCAGTGGCAGATCGCCCGAGCCGGTGCCGGTGTCGCCGGCGAAGGCCGCGGGCAGGAACGGGCGGCTGGTGCCGTCGTTGCCTGCGCCCGCGACGACGAGCACGCCCGCCCGGCCGAGGTCGCGAAGCAGTGTGCCAATGCTGGTGGACGGCAGGGTGGAGGGATCGCTGTCCTCGTCGGGCAGGTCCTCGTGGTAGTAGCCGAACGAGAGGGTGAGGACGTCGACGATCGCGGACGGGTCGCCGGCGGCCAGCGCGGCGAGTTGCTGGT
Source organism: Propionicimonas sp. (assembly GCF_047606205.1). Classification (GTDB taxonomy): domain Bacteria; phylum Actinomycetota; class Actinomycetes; order Propionibacteriales; family Propionibacteriaceae; genus Propionicimonas. The sequence continues at coordinate 2,761 of NZ_JASGES010000094.1, forward strand.
CGAGGACCTGCTGCAGGACATCGAGGGCGTCGTCCTCGGCGACCAGACCCGCCGACGACATCACGGCGTAGGAGGTCAGCCGGGCTGCGGGGCAGGCCTGCCGGACGATACCGGCGATGAAGGTGCCGTGGCCGGCGAGCCTGGCGAGCTCGCCGGTGAGCCGGGCGGCGATGGCGGGTTCGCGATCGGCGACGGGGCTGCCGAAGACCCGCACGCCGAGGGACGCGGGCTGGGCCGGGCCCACACCGACGGTGGCCTCGTCCGGGAACCAGGGGTGCGCGCCGATCCCGGTGTCGGGCATCACCACGACCGGCGGCCGTTTCAGGCGGGGGGCGGTCTTCGACGGGTCGGCCACCACCAGGGCGACCGGAGCCTTGCCGCCGTAACCCGGGACGCCGAACTCGTCGGGACCCAGACCGATCCCGGGGACGTAGCTGCCGCCCTTCCCGATCCCGGGGACGTAACTCCCGCCCTTCCCGATGCCAGGAATGTAGCTGCCGCCCTTGCCCACCCCCGACCAGGTGTCGGCGGCGACCATCACGTGCACGAGCTCGTAGGAGTCGGCGACATCGGGGGCCGCCGTCCGGATCTGTTGCAGCGCGGTCCAGGCGTCGGGCGCGGCGGTCGGAGCGTCGGTGATGATGCGGAGCTCGAGGCCGGCCACCTGGCTCGACTCCAGGTCGATCCCGGGATTGCGCGGCGCCCGCCGCGGGATGCCCTTGTCCCGGTAGCGCTCGGGAACGCGCAGTCCCCAGCCGAGCTCGGCCAGCACCTGGTCGACGCGCTGGTCTCGGTCCCACAACTGGTTGTTCCGCACCAGCAGCCGGTCGGAGACGTAGGCGGTCGTACCGAGCTCCTGACCCGGACGGACGACGGCGGTGGCGGGGTCAAGCACTCGGATCACGGAGACCTCCTGGGGACCGGCGGTGTCAAGCGTAGGCAGCAGCCTCTTCCACCGGTAGAGCAGCGATTACGCACTCTGATACCTGTGTGCAGGGGGAGACTCGGCCGAATCCTGGACGGACCACGTATCAACGCGCAGGGTGGACGCTCTCATGGGCGTCCGGTCGGCAGGCCGGCACCCGCGAGGAGGGACGCGGGTGAAGCTGCCGGCCGAGGTTCGTGCACGGCGTCGGGCACCCGCGAGGTGAGGGGGTCCCGCCGCGGGAACGACCGCCTGGGCGCTTCGGGGGGAGCGCCGCAGGCCGGCCCGACGCCGTGCGTGAAACCGTCGCCCTCGGCCGGGCCTCGCTGTCACCCGACGGTGCCGTCGGTGACGTCCCAGACCTGGGTGGGCTCCAGCGCGTCGAGCAGCGCACGGTCGTGGGTGACGATCAGCAGGGTGCCGCCGAAGCTGACCAGCGCCGCCTGCAGCTGGTCGATCGCGGCGGCGTCGAGGTGGTTGGTGGGCTCGTCGAGGACGAGCACGTTCACGGCCCGGGCCTGCAGCACCGCGAGCGCCGCGCGCGTCCGCTCGCCGAGAGAGAGGCTCTCGCACGGACGCCCGACATGCTCGGGTCCGAGGCCGAACTTCGCCAGCAGCGTCCGCACGGCGGCCGGGTCCGGGTCGTCGAGCGCCCCGTGCACGGTGTCCTGGAGGCTCGCCGCGCCGCTGATCGCGTCCCTGGCCTGGTCGAGGGTGCCGAGCACGGTCCGCGTCCCCCACGACACCCGTCCGGACGCGACCTCGCCCCGGCCGAGCAGCGCCCGCAGCAGGGTGGTCTTCCCCGAGCCGTTCGGCCCGACCAGGGCCACCCGGTCACCGCGGACGACCTGGGCCGACACCGGACCGATGGTGAAGTCGCCTGCCCTGGCCAGGACGGCGTCCAGGGTGAGCACCACCTCGGCGGACGCCTGCGCCTCCGCGATCGAGAACCGCAGTTCCCACTCCTTGCGCGGCTGTTCCACTTCCGCCAGGCGCTCGGCGGCGTCGCGGACGCGGGCCGCGCGCTGGTCCATCCGGCGCGCGCGGTCCTGGCGGTACTTCTTCTCCAGCGCGCTGCCCGGTGGCAGCCGGGCCGCCGTCGCCCGTCCCTGCCGCGCCCAGTCGGTCCTGCGCCGGGCCTGCTCGACCAGGTCGTCGTGCCGCTCGGCGTAGGTCTGGTACGCCTCCTCCGCCTGTGCGCGGGCGAGTTCCTTCGCCGCCCGGTACTCCGTCCAGCCCCCGGTGTAGTGGTGGACGGCCTGCTGCGGCAGGTCGAGCTCGAGCACCGAGGTGGCCACCGCGTCCAGGAAGGCCCGGTCGTGGGAGGCCACCAGCACCGGCGAGCGCGCACCCTCTACGAACGTGGTGAGCGTGGCCAGGCCGTCCGCGTCGAGGTTGTTCGTGGGCTCGTCCAGCAGCAGGACGTCGTACCGGCTGACCAGGATCGAGGCCAGCGCCGCCCGCGCGGTCTGGCCGCCGGACAGCGTCCCGAGCGGACGCTCGGGGTCCACGCGAAGGTCGAGCCGGGCCAGGACGTCCGCCAGGCGTACCTCGAGGTCGGCGCCGCCGAGCAGCAGCCAACGGTCGAGGGCGCGCGCATACCGGTCGTCCGCTCCGCCGATGCCGGAGGCGAGTGCGCCGGCGGCGTCCTCGAACTCGGCCTGTGCGCGCTCCACCCCGGTGCGGCGGCGCGTGTAGGCCAGGAGCGACTCCTGCGGCGAGGGCGCCGCCTGCGGCAGGTAGCCGATCGTGGCATCCGCCGGTGCGAGCCGCACCGTCCCGGCGTCAGCAGGGTGCTCGCCGGCGACGATCCGCAGCAGGGTCGTCTTGCCCGAGCCGTTCGGGCCGACCAGCGCGGTGACGTCGCCGGGCGCGACGGTGGCGTCCAGACCGTCGAACAGGGCGTGGGCGCCGAAGGACGCGGCGACGCCGGAGAGGAAGAGGGTGGCGGACACGGATGACCTCAATCGCTGGAAGGAGCAGGGCGAGAGGTCAGATCCACATGCCCCCAGAGTGCGGGACGGGTGGCCGTCGCGTCAAACCAGACCTGAACGGCGACCTGAGCGACGCCTGAGCGGGACCCCGGTCGGCGTTCAGGACGGCTGGGTACGGTCGGGCACAGCACAGGAGGAGGACGGTTGAACAAGCTCTGCTCTGCCCTCGTGGGCCTGGTGGTGCTCTCGGGCTGCGCGATCAACTATCCGGTGCCCACGGCGTCCACGCCCGCGCCGGCGACGGCGAGCCCGTCGCCCTCCGCCACCCCGACCCCGACGGGCGCCACCGAGGACGCGTTCTCCGCGACCGGCGAGGTCCCCCGGGTCCTCGACCCGGAACTGCTGGACGGCGTCGTCGCCGCGCTCGCCACCCGCGCCAGCACGACGAGTCACGTGTTCGCCACGTGGCCGCAGTTCGCGCTCCCCGCGATCGACGGAACGCTGTCGGGCTACTACGTCGCCACGATCCGTGCCTTCGAGAAGGACTACCCCTCCGCCGGTGCGGTGACGCCCGAACTCAACCTCGGCTGGCGGGTTCTGGCCGCGTCCCCTTCGATGGTCGGCATCGCCGCCGACGGCTATCTCTTCGGCGGGGCGTCCGGAGAGAACCTGTGGCGCTCGTTCTGGTTCGCGCCGGGCTCCGGCGCCGTGTTCGGCCTCGACGACCTGCTTGACCACACCGCCACGCTCGCCGCGCTGCGGGACGCCGCCTCGGCGCGCTCGATCGACCTCGGCGAGGCGGGGGCGGACCCGCTGTCCGCCGCCCCGCTGTTGGCGTTCGGCGAGGGCGGGAGCCTGATCGTCGGTTACGACGAGTGCCAGGTCGCCACCTGTGCGGACGGGCGCGTCACCCTCGCCATCCCGGCCGAGCGCGCCGACACCCTCCTCACTCCGGCCGGACGCCAGGCGAGGGAGGCGACGACCCACCCGACGGACCCGGCCGGGACGTCCACCGCCGCGCCCACGTCCGACCCCTCCCCGGGGACCTCCTCCACCCCGACACCGACCGCGACGTCGCCGAGCCCGACCGCCCCCGGCTCGGACAGGGTGAACTGCCGCAAGAAGAAGTGCATCGCGCTCACCTTCGACGACGGTCCGGGCCCGTACACCCGCACGCTGCTCGGCCACCTGTCCAGGAAGGGCGTCCACGCCACGTTCTTCATGCTCGGCCAGCAGGTGGAGATGTACCCGAAGGTCGCGAAGGCCGTCGCCGCGGCCGGCCACGAGATCGGCGTCCACACCTGGGACCATCGCTCGCTGCCCACGTTGACGCCGGCCCGGATCCGGACGGAGATCACCTCCACCGTGCGGGTCATCCGCAGGGACACGGGCACCTCCCCGAAGTACCTGCGGCCGCCGTACGGCGCCATGAACGCCGACGTGCACGCGGCGGCGAGGAAGGCCGGCCTGGCGATGGTGCTGTGGAACGTGGACACCCTGGACTGGAAGACACGGAACACGAAGAAGACCGTCACGGCCGCCGTGAAGCAGACCAGGCGGGGCTCGATCATCCTCGTCCACGACATCCACCCGACCACGGTGAAGGCCGTGCCGGCCATCATCGACCGGCTTCGCGCCAAGGGCTACACCTTCGTGACGGTCAGCCAGCTGCTGGGACCGACGACGCCCGGCAAGAAGTACTTCGGGGGCCGGACCGGTTGACGGCGGCCGGTCCGGCGCGGGAATGCCGGTGCATTCGATGGACCTTTTCGCCGGGGGGGCTCGCAGAACCACCCTTTCGACTGGCAGGATTGTCCGTACAGTCGGCCGGACGGCGTGGGGGCGTCGGAATGGTCTGGCTGTTCGATCCTGGGGGGGACGAAAGATGGCTGGATCACACTTCACGGACGCGCGCACGCTCGCCCACTATCCCGAACTCGTCGAGTTCACACCCGACCGGGCACCACGAGTACGGCTGGCGGTCTTCGGGATGGCGATGGTCGCCGCCTCGACGGCGCTCTTCCTGCTGCCTGCCGTGGCGCTGGGCGGCGTCAACATCCTCGCGGTGCTCGGCTGGGTGGGGTTGGCCTTCTTCATTCCGGCCACCACCTACGCGGTCGTCCGCGCCGTGCAGCCGCACGTCGCGCTGCGGCTGGCGCCGGAGGGGCTGACCGACGGCTCGTCGATGTCGGCAGTCGGGTTTGTACCCTGGCAACGGGTTTCGGGTATCGGTACGACCGAGATCTCCGGGAGCAGGCTGGTCGGGGTCTACCTCGACGACCCGGACGCGTTCATCGCGGGCCTCGACCCGATCCGCAGGATCGCGGCCAGGACGAACCTGCGGATGTTCGGCTCTCCGGTGTGGATCAGCGCCAACGGGCTCCCGCCCGCGGACGACCTGGCCGCACTGATCGACGTGTACCGGCGCGGCTGGGTGCTGCACGCCCAGCCCGTTCCACGACACACCACGGCCTGACCCACCCGCGGAACCACCGGCGGACCGCTGCGCGGCCCGCCGGAAATGGGGTCTGCCCATCCGCATTGCGCGGTGCTAGTGTCATTTCGGAGTCACGACTCGAGGTGGAGTTTCCCGTTGCGGGGCAGGACCTGAGGCGCGCGCGCACGCGTGCGTTCCCAGGTTCCTTTTGTTTTCCAGTGAGGAAGGGAAAGGCGATGGGGTCGACAGCGGAACAGATCGTGGACGCGGTGGGAGGGCCGGACAACATCGTCAGCCTCACCCATTGCGCGACGCGGCTGCGGTTCGAGTTGCACGACGCGTCCGGCATCGACCAGGGCGCGGTGGAGAAGATCCCGGGGGTGATGGGGGCGGTGCCGCAGTCCGGTGACCGCTACCAGGTCGTGATCGGCGGGGGCGTGGCGACGACGTTCAACCAGATCATGAACCTGCCCTCGATGAGCGGCGCGGGCACCCAGCTCTCCGACGCGGACATCAAGGCGCGCGAACGCGCGAAGGTGCGCGGGAAGTTCGCCTGGCTGGACGCCTTCTTCGAATACCTGTCGGACTCGTTCCGTCCGCTGCTGGGCGTGTTGCTCGGGTCCTCGCTGATCATCGCGATCGCCGCCATTCTGGACGCCTTCCACATCGTCCCGTTCCAGGGCGTGGACCGGTTGAAGGACGCCGGCGCCACCTGGGTGTTCTGGGACGCGATGTGGCGCTCGGTGCTGTACTTCCTGCCGATCATGGTCGCGTACAACGCGGCCAAGAAGCTGAATGTCGACCCGTGGATCGGTGCGGCGATCATGGCGGCGATGTTCACCCCGAATTACCTGTCGCTGACCGGTGCGGCCGACACGGTCTGCACCACGACCGATCTCGGCACGCAGTGCGTGGCCAGGATCGCGGGGCTGCCGATGCAGCTGAACGACTATGGCGGCCAGGTGTTCGTACCGCTGATCATGGTCGCCCTGCTCGCTCAGCTCTACAAGCTGCTCAAACGGATCTTCCCGGAGAACCTGCAGATGGTCTTCGTCCCGTTCTTCTGCCTGCTGATCATGATCCCGGTGACCGGCTTCATCATCGGCCCGATCAGCATCTGGCTGGGCAGTGGCCTCGGTGCGGGCCTGGCCTGGCTGAACAACACCGTGCCGCTGCTGTTCGCCGTCCTGATCCCGATGATCTATCCGTTCCTGGTACCGCTGGGACTGCACTGGCCGCTCAACGCGCTCATGCTGGCCAACATCAGCACGCTGGGCTACGACTTCATCCAGGGCCCGATGGGCACGTGGAACTTCGCCTGCTTCGGCGCCACCGCGGGCGTCCTCGTCGTGTCCAGCCGGGCCCGTGACAACGAGGTGCGCCAGACCGCCATCGGCGCCCTGGCCGCAGGCCTGCTGGGCGGCATCTCCGAGCCGTCCCTGTACGGCATCCACCTGCGCTACAAGCGGATCTACCCGCGCATGCTGGTCGGCTGTGCGACCGGTGGCCTGACGATCGGCATCCTGGGCTGGATCTTCGGCACGGTGAAGACCAGCGCCTTCGCGTTCACCTCGCTGCTCACCATCCCGGTGTTCGCCCCGACCTGGATCTACGTGATCGCGATCGCCGCCGCGTTCGTGGTGTCGATGCTGCTGGTCATCGCGTCCGACTACCGCACGCCCGAGCAGAAGGCGGAGTGGGAGGCCACGCAGGCCGAGAACGCCGCCGACCTGGCGCTGGAGCGGACGCAGCGCGCTGCGGCGACCACCGCTCCGGTCGCCGCGGCCGCCGGTACGGCTTCGGCCGGTGGCGGGGTCGCGACCCTGGTGCGGACCGACCAGGTGCTTGCCCCGGTGGCCGGGACCGTCGTCGCGCTGGACCAGGTGAACGACAAGGTGTTCGCGTCGAAGGCGCTCGGCGACGGGGTGGGGATCGTGCCGTCCGACGGCCACGTGGTGGCTCCGGTCGGCGGCGTCCTGATCACCGTGCCCGACAGCGGCCACGCGTTCGGGATCCGCACCGACGACGGCGTGGAGGTGCTCGTCCACGTCGGCATCGACACCGTCCAGCTCGAGGGCAAGGGCTTCGCGGTGAAGGTCGCGGCCGATGACCGGGTCGAGGCCGGCGACGAGCTCGCGACGGTCGACCTCGACGGCGTCAAGGCCGCCGGCTACGACACCACCACGATCGTGGTCGTGATCAACACCGCGACGCTGGCCTCGGTGACGCCCCGTCCGGCGGGCCCGGTGGCCGCCGGCGACCCGGTGATCGACGTCACGCCGTAGTCAGATCCCGAACCAGGCGGACGCGGAGGCCCGGGCCCGCTCGGTGAGGACGGAGAAGCCGACCGGCTCGCGTCCGGCGTCGACGACCTCCTGCTCGAGCAGGTCGCGCAGGCGCCAGACGTCGGCCGGGTCGGCGCCGTTCACCGTGAGCGTTGTGGCGAGGCGGGGCTGCGTCCAGCCGGTCAGCCGGCGCAGGTCGGCGCTGGAGAGGCCGGAGCGTTCGAGGTTCGCCTGCAGTTCCGCGACCGTGCGGGCGACCTGGGCCCGGTCGAGCGACACTCAGCGGCCCTGGTCGAGCAGCGCCAGGATGTCGTCCTCGATCGCTTCGGGCGGAGTGGTGGGCGGGTAGCGCTTCACGACGTTGCCCTGGCGGTCGACCAGGAACTTGGTGAAGTTCCACTTGATGGCGTCGCCGAGAACGCCGCCCTTCTCGGTGCGCAGCCAGGCGTAGAGCGGGTGCGCGTCCCTGCCGTTGACATCGATCTTGGCGAACATGGGGAAGCTCACGCCGTAGTTGAGCTGGCAGAACTCCGCGGTCTCCGCGTCATTGTCGAACTCCTGGTTCGCGAACTGGTCGCACGGGAAGCCGAGCACGACCAGGCCGGAGTCCTTGAGGTTGTCGTACAGCTTCTCCAGGCCGCCGAACTGCGGGGTGAAGCCGCACTTCGACGCGGTGTTGACCACCAGCACCACCTTGCCGAGGTACTCGGCCAGTCGCTGGTCCTGCCCGGTGATGGTCTTGGCCTCGAAACTGCCCAGGTTCGTCATTCGTCCTCCATCCGCGACGTCGGTATCCACAAGGACGTCGGCGGGCCGGGTATTCCCGCGGTGATCAGGGCCGCGGAGGTGGTCTCGATCCGGCGTTGTCCGCTGGGGTACGGTTCAGGTGCATCGATCAACGAAGGGGTTTGGTCATGGGCGGGACGGGCAGCGGCACGGTCACGATGAAGACCGTGGCCGAGGCGCTGGGCGTGTCGGTGACCACGGTGTCGAATGCCTACAGCAAGCCGGACCGGCTCTCCTCGGCCCTGCGTGAGCAGATCCTCAGCAAGGCGGGCGAGCTCGGCTACGGCGGGCCGAGCGCCGCCGGCAGGGCGCTCCGCTCGGGAAAGAACGACGTCTGCGGGTTCCTGTTCGGCGCGGAGCTCTCGCACGCGTTCTCCGACCCGTACTCGGTGCTCTTCCTCGCCGGGCTGAGCGAGGCGGTCGAGGAGTTCGGAGCGTCGGTGCTGCTGCTGCGGGGCGCGGGCGAGCAGGAGGACGAGGCCGCCCGGCTGCTGCAGAGGGCGGCGATAGACGCGCTCGTGGTGTGCTCTCCCGCCGATCAGCGGCGGGGACTCGAACTGCTGCAGGGACGCGGCGTCCGCGTGGTCGGGACGCAGCGGACCGCCGAAGGCGACTGGGTGGCGATCAACGACACGAAGGCCGGCCGGCTGGTCGGCAAGCACCTCGCGCGGCTCGGGCACCGCGATGTGGTGGTGGTCACGTCGTCGGCGTCGCGCGACGCGCTGGAGGAGTTCGACTACCGTCCCGGACGCACCGGCGCGGGGCGGCCGGGGACGTTCGAGGACGAGCGGATGCGGGGCCTGGCCGAGAAGCTGCCCGACGCGCGGATCAGGGTGGTCGCCGCCCCCTTCCACAGCCGGGCCTCGGGCCGCGAGGCCGCCGGCTACGCCCTCGACGTCCAGGACCGTCCGACCGCGATCGTCGCGCTGAGCGACGTGCTCGCCATGGGCGTGTGGGACGCGGTCCGCGAGCGCGGGCTGGCCCCGGGGCGCGAGGTGTCGATCGTGGGCTTCGACGACGTCCCCGACGCCGGCTTCCTCGGTATCACGACCGTCCACCAGCCGATCCGGGAGAAGGGCCGCCTCGCGGGGCGGCTCGCCTTCGACACCGAACTCACCGAACGCCAGATCACGCTGCCGATCGAGTTGGTCGTGCGGGCCAGCTCCGGCCCGGCGCCGAGCCCGGCTCGCGTGGCCGACCGGCAGCCGGGCTGATCTCTCGCGCTGGGGAGGAATCGCCCGTTCTGTCCCGCTCGCCGCATGCTCCCCGCGGCGACGAGAGCACAGCGTGGGCGATTCCTCCCAGGCGGCCGCGGGCCAGTTGCGGTGCCTGCGCCGGGTGGCGTCGGGCCCTGGCGCCGGCCGGATCTCGTTGCCGGCGGTGTCGGTGGTTCGCCGGTGCGGTCGCGTTCCGGCCTCGCACGGACCTGCGCTCTCGCCGCGGGCGGGGAATCACACGGGTGTAGTTATCCCCACTGTGGACAACTCCTGTGGACAACGTCCCCGGACGGTCGGCGCCCGAGACCGGGGACGACGGGGGAACGGACGCGCCAGACTGGGCGCGGCGCCGGGTCCCCGGCAGCGGGAAGGCGGCACGGATGAGCGTCACGAACGGCCGGGTGTCGTTCTGGTGGGACCAGGTCGGGCAGCCGGCACCGCGCCCGGGCCTGCCGGGCTCGATGGACGCGGACGTCTGCATCGTCGGCGGCGGGTTCACCGGGCTGTGGACCGCGTACTACCTGAAGAAGGCGGCGCCCGACGCGCGGATCGTCGTCCTCGAGCAGCGGTTCGCCGGCTTCGGTGCGTCCGGACGCAACGGCGGCTGGTGCACGAACTCGATCACCGGCAGCCGGGAGCGCTACGCCGACAGCCACGGGCGCGACGCGGCGACCCGCTTCCAGCTGGCCATGAACGACACCGTCGACGAGGTGATCCGGGTCGCGGCGGCCGAGGGCATCCAGGCCGGCATTGTGAAGGGCGGCGAGCTCACCGTCGCCCGTACCCCCGCCCAGCTGGGCCGGCTGCGGGCCCGGTACGACAGCGAATCCGCCTGGCCGGCGACCGACATCGAGTTCCTGGCCGGGGACGCGGCCGTCGAGCGGGTCTCGGTCAGCGGCGTCCTGGGCGCGTCCTGGCACCCGCACTGCGCACGCGTCCACCCCGCCCGGCTCGTCCGCGGGTTGGCCGGGCTCGTCGAGCGGCTCGGCGTTCCGCTCTACGAGGGCACCCGGGTGGAGGAGATCGTCGCTGGCGAGGCCCGCACCCTCGCCGGCGTGGTCCGGGCACCGGCGATCGTGCGCGCCACCGAGGGCTTCACCGCGGACCTGCGCGGCGAGCACCGCACCTGGCTGCCGATGAACTCGTCCATGATCGCCACCGAGCCGATCCCCGCAGCGGTGTGGGAGGAGATCGGCTGGGGTGGCGGCGAGGTGCTCGGCGATGAGGCGCACGTCTACATGTACGCGCAGCGCACGTCCGACGACCGGATCGCACTGGGTGGCCGTGGCGTCCCCTACCGCTACGGCTCGCGCGTCGACCAGGACGGGGTCACCCAGTCCCGAACCGTGGCGAACCTGACCGCTGTGCTGCGCGACTTCTTCCCCGCGACGGCGGACGTGCCGATCGCGCACGCCTGGGCCGGCGTGCTCGGCGTCCCCCGCGACTGGACGGCGACCGTCGGCTTCGACCGCGCCACAGGGCTCGGCTGGGCCGGCGGCTACGTCGGCACCGGGGTGGCCACCACCAACCTCGCCGGACGTACTCTCGCCGACCTCGTCCTGGGCAGGGACACCGAGCTGACCGGGCTGCCGTGGGTGGGACGCAGGGTGCGCCGCTGGGAACCGGAGCCGCTGCGCTGGCTCGCCGTCCAGGCCATCTACGCCGCCTACCGCACCGCCGACCGCCGGGAGCAGGACGGGCGCACGTCCACAGCCCCGGTCGCCCGGCTCGCCGACCTGATCTCCGGCCGCTGACGACCCCGGCCCGCCACCTCCGGCCCGCTGACGACCCCGTCCGCTGACGACCCCGGCCCGCTGACGACCCCGGCCCGCCGCCTCCGCCCCACCTGCCCGGTTTGCTCCCGAAAGGCGGCCTTGCTCCCGGGATTTGGGGAGCAAGGCCGCCATTCGGGAGCAAACTCGCGTGTCGGGCGCGGACTTCAGCTGATCGCGGCCTTCGTCTCGCGGGCCATGGCGAGCTCCTCGTTCGTCGGGACGACCAGGACGGTGATCGGCGACTCCGGGGTCGAGATCACCCGGGCGTCCCTGGCCCGGGCCTGGTTCGCCTGCTCGTCGAGGATCGCGCCGACGCCGGCCAGGCGCCCCACGACCTTCGAACGGACGAGGGAGTCGTTCTCGCCGACGCCGGCGGTGAAGCTGATCACGTCCACCCCGCCGAGGACGGCGATGTAGGCGCCGATGAAGCTGATCAGCCGGTGGCAGTACACGTCGAGGGCCAGCGCCGCCGCCTCGTCGCCCTCCTCGATCAGCTCGTTGAGGTCGCGGAAGTCGGTCACGCCAGCCAGGCCGAGCATGCCCGACTTCTTGTTGAGCAGGTTGTCGACCTCACCGAGATCCATGCCTAGCTCGCGGCCCAGGAAGGCGTGCAGGCCAGGGTCGACATCGCCGGAGCGGGTGCCCATCACCAGCCCGGCCAGCGGCGTGAGCCCCATGGACGTCTCCACGGCCACGCCGTTGTCGATGGCGGAGATGGACGCGCCGTTGCCGAGGTGGCACACGATCTGCTTCAGGTTGCCGTAGTCGCGGCCCAGGAACTCGGCGGCCTTCCTCGACACGAAGCTGTGCGAGGTGCCGTGGAACCCGTACTTGCGGATGCCGTGCGCCTTCGCCAGGTCGACCGGAACGGCGTAGGTGTACGCCTCGGGCGGCAGCGTGGCGAAGAAGGCGGTGTCGAAGATCGCCACGTGCGGCACGTCGGGCAGCGCCTCCCTCGCGGCCTCGATGCCGGCGATGCCCGGCGGGTTGTGCAGCGGGGCCAGCGGGCTGAGCTCCTTCAGCTTCTCCAGCACCGCGTCGTCGATCACCACCGTCGAACGGAATGCCTCGCCGCCGTGCACGGTGCGGTGTCCCACGGCGCGGATGGTGTCCAGGTCGGGGCCGTGCGCGTTGAACACCCGGACCAGGTAGGTCAGCGCCCGGGCGTGGTTGGGGAAGCCGCGGTCGACGTGCACGGTCTCGGACTCGAGCTTGTGGTCCAGCGTCCCGGACTCCTCGCCGATCCGCTGGATGATGCCGGAGGCGATCACGGCCTCGGAGTCGGCGTCGATCACCTTGTACTTGATCGAGCTCGAACCACAGTTCAACAACAGGACGGGCGTACTCATTCTGGGCTCCTCGGTTTCAGTGGTCTGGACAAGCTCGACCAGCGGTATTGGGGCGAGACCCGGAGGGGGGACGGTTCTCTACCCGGTCCACCCGCCGAGGGTGGACCGGGTAGAGAACCGTCCCCATGTCAGGCCTGCGCCTGGATGGCGGTGATGGCCACGGTGTTCACGATGTCCTCGACCAGCGCGCCGCGGGAGAGGTCGTTGACGGCCCGGTTCAGGCCCTGCAGGACGGGGCCGATCGCGACGGCTCCGGAGCTGCGCTGCACGGCCTTGTAGGTGTTGTTGCCGGTGTTCAGGTCCGGGAAGATGAACACCGTCGCCCTCCCGGCGACCGGGGAGTCGGGCAGCTTCGTCCGGGCCACCACCGGGTCGACCGCCGCGTCGAACTGGATCGGCCCCTCCAGTGCGAGGTCGGGACGGCGGGAGCGGACCAGCTCGGTCGCCGCCCGCACCTTGTCCACGTCCGCACCGCTGCCGGAGGTGCCCGTCGAGTACGACAGCATGGCCACCCGCGGCTCGATGCCGAACGCCACCGCCGTCTCCGCAGAACTGATCGCGATGTCGGCCAGCTGCTCGGCGCTCGGGTCGGGGTTCACCGCGCAGTCCGCGTACACCACCACCCGGTCGGGCATGCACATCAGGAACGACCCCGACACCACCGCGACGCCGGGCTTGGTCTTGATGAACTCCAGGCTGGGCCGGATCGTGTTCGCGGTGGTGTTGATCGCGCCCGACACCATCCCGTCGGCCATGCCGAGGTGGACCATCATCGTCCCGAAGTAGCTCAGGTCCTTCAGCTTCTCGCGGGCCTGTTCGAGGGTGACGCCCTTCTTCTCGCGCAGCCGTGCGTACTCGGCGGCGAACCGCTCGACCAGGTCGGGATCGGTCGGGTCCACCACCTGCACCCCGGTCAGGCTGAGCCCGAGCTGGGTGGCCCGCAGCTTGATGTCCTGGGCGTCGCCGAGCAGCACCAGGTTCGCCACGCCGCGACGCAGCAGGATGTCCGCCGAGGTCAGGATCCGGTCGTCGGTCGACTCGGGCATCACGATCGTCCTGCGGTCGGAGCGCGCGATGTCCTGCAGCTGGTGCTCGAACATGAGCGGCGTCACGACGTCCGAGCGGTGCACCTGCAATGCCTGCAGCAGCGCGGGCACGTCCACGTGCTCGGAGAAGATGCGGCGGGCCACCTCGACCTTGCGGGGCGAGGACGTCATCGCGCCCTCCAGCCCGAACAGCCGCTCTGCCGCGGTGTAGGTGCCCAGCGGGCTCATCCCGATCGGCAGCTCGTTGTGGATGCTGGAGATCAGCCGCGCGATCGTGTCGGGAATCTCGTAGCCGCCCAGCAGGATGATGCCGGCCAGGGGCGGGAACGAGCCGGACGAGTGCGCCAGCAGCAGCCCCGGCAGCAGGTCGGAGCGGTCGCCCGGCATGATCACGGTCGACTCGGTGGTGAGCCGGCGCAGCACGTTGGGCAGGGTCATCGCCGCCACCAGGACGTCCTGCGCCTCACGGTCGAGCAGTTCGGGGTTGCCCAGGACGAGGTTCGCGTCGATCGCCTCGAACTGGGCGCTGAGCACGGGAGCAGCGAGCATCCGGTCGGCCGGGAGGGCGGCGGTGACGACGCCGGGCAGCTTGTCCAGCTCGGCTTTCACCGCGGCCAGGTCGGCCGGGTCGACCTCGTCGCTGGCCGCCCGGTCGGCGGACGCGACGCGGTTGGCGATCACGGCGATCACCTTGGCGTGGTGGGCGGCGAACTCGGCGAGCCCGCCCTCGGCGGCGGAGCGCACCTCCTCGGGCGTCCGGTGCTTGCCGGAGACGACCAGCACGACGGGCACGTTGAGGTTGGCGGCGACACGGGCGTTGAAGGTGAGTTCGGTCGGGGAGGTGGTCTCGGTGTAATCCGAGCCGAGGATCACCACGGAGGAGTACTTCTCCGTGATCGCCGCGTACTTCTCGACCAGCCGGTGCAGGGCGGCGTCCGCGTCGTGGTGGACGTCCTCGTAGGTGACGCCGACCGCCTCGTCGTAGCTCTGCTCGACGCCGGGCTGGTCGAGCAGCGTGTGCAGGATGTCGTCCTCACCGCCGCTGCGCACCACCGGACGGAACACTCCGACCGAGCTGACCGTCCTGGTCAGTGCCTCGATCATGCCCACCGCCACCATGGACTTGCCGGTCAGCCCCTCCGGCGCGGCCACGTAGATGCTGTTGCTCACGGGGTTCAGGCTATCGTCGCTGGCGAGTTGGTCCGACCAACGGCCGTGGTTTGGAACGTTTCACACGCGGGATGGGCATCACTCGTCCCGGAATTCGAATGGCTCAGCCGACCCGCTCGCGCAGCCACTCCAGGTCGGCGGCCTGGCCGTCGACGCCACCAGGGGTCTCGACCACGACGGGCGATCCTGCCTGCGCGACCACCTCTGCGATCCCGGCCGGGTCGCACTGCCCCTCGCCGAGCGTGGTGTGCCGGTCGGCCCCGGAGTCGAAGGCGTCGCGGGAGTCGTTGGCGTGCACCAGATCGATCCGCCCGGTGATCGCGAGGATCCGGTCGACCAGGCCGTGCAGCTCGTTGCCCCCCGCGTGGGCGTGGCAGGTGTCGAGGCAGAAGCCCACCCGGTCGGCGTTCGGGGACGCGGAGATCGCGTCCCACAGCTGCGCGATGCGGTCGAGGTGGCGCGCCATGGCGTTCGCTCCGCCCGCGGTGTTCTCGATCAGCAGCGGAACGTCGATCGTGAGCCCGTCGATGGCCTTGCGCCAGTTCTCGAACCCCACCTCCGGGTCGTCGGACGCCAGCACGTGGCCGCCGTGGACGATGACGCCCGCCGCGCCGATCTCCGCCGCGGCGGTGAGTTGCTTCTGCAGGTGCTGGCGGCTCGGGATCCGGATCCGGTTGTTCGTCGAGGCGAGGTTGAGCACGTACGGCGCGTGCACGTAGAGGGACACTCCCGCTGCCTCCGCGTCCGCCCTGAGCGCGGCCGCACCACCGGGATAGGCGACCCGGGGCCCCTTCCACGCCTGCGGGTCGCCGAGGAAGAACTGGCTCAGCCCCGCACCTCGTGCGCGCGCCTCCGCGATCGGGTCCTCCTGGTCGACGTGACCACCCATCAGCACCATGCGCAGCAGTTTAGGAGACTGCTGAACAACCATGTCCGGGCGGCGGCGCGCCGGGTCGGGCGATCTGCGGCGGCCACACCGTGGGGCACCGGGCCGGGATCGCCCCCGCGGTGTGGGCCGTGCCGCTCATCCCGCCCGGCACGTCCTCGCTCGGAACAGCATTGATCAGCAGCCTCCTCGGCAGGCGTTTCTCCAGCTACCTACGCTGGAGTAAGTTATGGGCCACACCGCCGCGAAGGAGCCCCGATGGACGCTGGACACCTGGCCGTCAGGTTCGCCGAGTCCGCGTCCACCCATGCCGGGCGTCCCGCGACGAGGATCGCGAACGGGGACGGCTGGGACGTGCGCACCTACGCGGAGCTGCACGAGGACGTCCGGCGGCTGGCCGCGCGCCTGGTCGACCTCCGCCTGGCCGCGGGAGACCGGGTGGCCCTCTTCGCCGTCAACCGGCCGGAGTGGACCCTGGTCGACCTCGCCTGCGCAACGGCCGGCCTGGTGTCCGTGCCGCTGTACTCCACCAGCACACCCGACCAGGTCGCGCACATCATGGCGGACTCCGGCTGCAGGGTGGCGTTCGTGGGCGGGCGGGGGGAGCTCGACAAGGTCGCGGAGGCGCGCGACCGGATCCCCACCCTGGAGCGGCTGGTCACGTTCGATCCCGTCCCCGACGTCCCGGCGCTGTCCGACGAGCTCGCCGCCGCCCCCGACGAGCGGGACGCGATCGACGCCCGCCTGGCCGCCGCGTCCGCGGACGACCTCGCCACGATCATCTACACCTCCGGCACGACCGGAGAGCCGAAGGGCGTCATGCTCAGCCATCGCGGCTTCTCCTTCCAGGTCGAGGTGCTGAACGACTACTTCCCGTTCGCGGACACCGACTCCTCGCTGTGCTTCCTCCCGCTCAGCCACGCCCTGGAGCGGGCCTGGACGTACGTCGTGCTGGACAACGGAGCACTGAACACCTACGTGCCCGACCCGCGCACGGTGGCCGAGGCGATGGTGCGGGCCGGGCCCAACCTCATGGTGAGCGTCCCGCGGCTCTACGAGAAGGTGTATCTCGCGGCGAAGGACAAGGTCGCGGACTCACCGCTGAAGCAGCGCCTGATGGCGTGGGCGCTGCGGGTGGGCGGCGAGTTCCACGCTGCCGTGCGCGAGGACCGCCCACGCAGCCGGTCGCTGATCGTGCGGTTCAAGCTCGCCGACCGGCTGGTGCTGTCCAGCGTCCGCGCTGCTGTGGGCGGGCCGAAGAAGGTGCTGGCCTGCGGCGGTGCGCCGCTGCGTCCGGAGATCCAGGACTTCTTCACCGCGTGCGGCCTGCTGCTGCTGTCCGGCTACGGGCTCACCGAGGCCTCGCCGCTGGTCAGCTTCCCCTCGGCGGCGGCGTACCGCTCGGGCACCGTCGGACGCGTGGTCGACGGCGGCGAGGTGCGGATCGGCGCCGAAGGCGAGATCTGCTATCGCGGCCCCAATGTGATGCTGGGCTACTGGGGACGCCCCGACGACACGGCCGCCGTCCTCGATGACGGCTGGTTGCGCACGGGCGACGTCGGGCAGCTCGACGACGACGGCTTCCTGGTGATCACCGACCGGATCAAGGACCTGATCGTCACCAGCAACGGCAAGAACGTCGCGCCCTCGTCCATCGAAGCGCTGCTGGCCGCCGACCCCCTCTTCGAGTACACGCTGATCCTGGGCGACAACCGTCCGTACCTCACCCTGCTGGTCGCACCGTCGATGCCGAACCTGGAGGACATCGGCCGCCAGTTGCAGCTCACCTGGTCGCACCGGGACGAACTGCTCGCCCACCCGGCCATCCTCGAGGAGCTGCGCCGCCGCGCGGGAGAGCTGACCGCGAAGCTGGCCAAGCACGAACAGATCCGCGACCTGCGCCTGCTCGTCGAGGAGTTCAGCCAGGAGAACGGCCTGCTCACGCCGACGCTGAAGGTGAAGCGCAAGGAGGTCGAGCGGCGCTTCGCCCAGCTCGTCGACGACATGTACGCCAGAGCGGGCAGGGACCGGAAGTGAGCGGTGCGGGCCAGGTCCCGGCCTCCTCCCGTCCCCGCACCAGGGACGCGTAGGCGGGCCCCGCCCGTCAGCCCGGTCACCCCTGAACGGGATTGGGGGACGGACCAGCGAACGGGAAAAGAACCGTCCCCTGAATGGATCGGGGACGGTTCTTTTCCCGTTCGCTGGTCCGTCCCCCAATCCCGTTCAGGGGTGACCGGGCTGACGGGCGGGGCCCGCCTA
>NZ_JASGES010000095.1:0-5238 GCF_047606205.1 Propionicimonas sp.
CAGTCTAGCCGAACTGGCCGACCTCAGCCATTCGGGTCCGCCGTGAGGGTGAGGACGGTGACCTCGGGCGGGCACGCGAACCGGTACGGCGCGTACGGCGACGTACCGACACCGGCCGAGACGTGCAACCACGACGTGTGGTCGCCGGCGTGGTAGCGGCTCAGCCCCTTCGCCTGGGCGGTCGGCAGGTCGCAGTTCGTGGTCAGCGCGCCCCAGCCGGGCACGCACACCTGGCCGCCGTGGGTGTGTCCCGCGAACAGGAGCGGGACCCCGTCCACGGTCATCGCGTCCAGCACCCTCGCGTACGGGGCGTGCGTGACGCCGAGCGCCAGATCCGCGTCGGCCGCGGGCTGACCGGCCACCAGCGAGTAGTCGTCGCGGCGGAGGTGGGCGTCGTCAGTGCCCCGGATCTCCAGGTGCACCCCGTGCACATCCAGCACGACCTTGTGGCCGGTCACGTCCCGCCAGCCACCGGACGCGAGGCCCGCCCGCAACGCCTCGGTCGGCAGTGCCGCCCTGTCCTCGTGGATGCCGTCCCGGCTCGTCGACGATGCGAGGTAGGCCAGCGGATTGTGGAAGGTCGACGCGGTGTAGTCGTTCGAACCGAAGGCGAACACCCCCGGCACGTCCAGCAGCCGGCCGAATGCCTCCAGCAGGGGCTCCAGCGCCTCCGCCTGCGAGATGTTGTCGCCCGTGTTGACCACCAGGTCCGGCTCCAGTCCCGCGAGCGCCCGGACGAAGTCCAGCTTGGCGCCTTGGCGCGTGGCGAGGTGGATGTCGGACACGTGCAGCACCCGGAGTCGGGGCGCGCCCGCCGGCAGCACAGGAACCGTCACCCGTCGGACCCGGAACGCCCTCGCCTCGACGGTCCCGTAGGCGACGCAGGCGGCGCCGGCCAGCGCGAGCCGGCCGGCGAGCTTGCCGATCACCGGCGCGATTTCCGCGTCGGCTCCGTGGACGGCGTCGGTGTCGAGGTCGGCTTGGGTTCGGGCTTGGCGCCCTTCGACACGATCACGCCGATCTCGCTGCCCTTGGGCACCGAGCCCGTGCGGGTGAGGCCGATCAGCCCGCCCTTGCCGACGGTGTCGGAGTACCGGTAGGTCACGTAGCTGCTGAACCCCGCAGAGGTCAGCGCCGCACGGCAGCTCGACCACCCCATGCCCGAGCAGCTCGGCACGCCGGCCGTGTCACCGTTCAGCACGGACGCCTGCGCGCCGACGAAGTCGTCGTGCTCGTCGATGTCCGCCAACGCCTGTTGCATGGCCGGCTTGAGCATCTTCTGGCCCGCGTCGGCGCCGAAGCCGGTCAGGTAGGTGTGCGAGTGGGGCAGGGTCACCCCGCGCAGGTAGCTGTACTTGCTCTTCCAGTACTTCTTGTACTTCTTGTTGTTGTCGTAGCTGATCACGGCCGCGGCGACCAGGTTCGGCGTGTAGCCGACCGACCACTCCGCCTTGTTCAGCGGCACCGTTCCGGTCTTGCCGGCCAGCGTGTAGCCGGGGATCTGCGCGTAGCGGAGCGTCCCGCTCGTGAACGGGCCCTGGAACACCTTGTTCACCGCGTCGGCGATCTCCGGATCGACCACCTGCTTGCAGTTCGCGTCCGGCACGTCGTACTTCCCGCCGTCCGTGTTGGTGATCGACTTCAGAATCACCGGATTGCACTTCGTGCCGCGGTTGGCCATCGTGCCGTAGGCGGTGATCATCGACAGCGGCGTGATCTCGGCAGCGCCGAGGGTGAAGGACGGATAGTTGCTGTACTCGTCCACGATGTCCTGACCACTGGCGAGCTGGAGGCCCACCCGCTTGGCGAGCTTCGTGACCTTGCACAGCCCGACCTTCTGCTCCAGCGGCACGTAGTAGTTGTTCACCGACTGCGCCGTGCCGTTGTACATGTTGTAGGTGCCGACCTCCGGTCCGTCCACCACCCAGCGGTCCCGCACCTTGAACGATCCCGAGCACGACTGGAACGTCTCGCCCTGGTAATTCTTGCTGGCCTTCACGTGGAAGCTGGTCTGGACGCCGAAGCCGTTCTCCAGTGCTGCGGCGGCGACGAACATCTTGAACGTGGAGCCGCCCTGGAAGCCGTCCGCACCGTTGAAGCCCTTGCCGACGGCATAGTTGTAGTAGGTCTGGCCCTTCTTCTTGCCCATCTCCGGTCTGCTCTGGGCCATCGCCTTGATCAGGCCGGTCTGCGGGTCCATCATCACGATCACGCCGATGGCCGGATCCCGGGCGTCCACATTCTTGCTGACCACCTTCTGGGCGGCCTTCTGCGCCTTGGGGTCGATCTCGGTCGTGATGGTCAGCCCGCCGCGGTAGACCCGCTCCAGGCGCTCCTCCTCGGTGGCGCCCAGCGAGGTGGCCTGCTGCGTGAGCACCTGCAGCGCGTAGTCGCAGATGAACGGCAGCTTGGAGTTGGCGCAGCCCTTCAGGTAGAACTTCACCTTCTTGGGATTGAACTTGGTGGCCTTCGCTTCCGCGGCCTGGTCCGCGGTGATGATGTTCAGCTCGGCCATCCGGTCCAGCACGTCGTTGCGGCGCTGAACGCCCACCTGGGTGTGCGTGCGCGGGTTGGACGCCACCGGGTTGCGGACCAGTCCGGCCAGCATCGCCGCCTGCGGAAGGTTCAGGTTGGCGGCACTCACCCCGAAGTAGTGCCGGGCGGCCGCCTCCACGCCGTACGCGCCGTCGCCGTAGTAGGCGATGTTCAGGTAGCGTTCGAGGATCTCGTCCTTCGTGAACTGCTTCTCGACCGCGATCGCGTAGCGCAGTTCGCGGACCTTCCTGGCCAGGGTGTTCTCGGTGGCCGCAGCCTTCGCCGCCGCGTCGTTGCTCTCCTCGGCCTGCTCGACCAGGACCAGCCGGACGTACTGCTGGGTGAGGCTGGAACCGCCCTGGGTGTTGCCCTGGCTGGTCGAGACCAGGGCGCGCAGGGTGCCCTGGAGGTCCATCGCGCCGTGTTCGTAGAAGCGATGGTCCTCGATGGCCACCTGCGCCTGCTGCATGATCTTGGAGATCTTGCTCAGCGGCTCGTAGATGCGGTTCTCGTCGTAGAAGTAGGCCAGCACCGAATCGTCCGAGTTGAGCAGCTTCGAGCGCTGTGGCTGCGGGGTCTCCTTCAGCGCGGTCGGCAGCTCATCGAGGCTGGTCACCGCGGACGTGCCCGCGGTGGTCGCCATGCCGGCGATGGGGACGACCAGACCCGCGGCGAGGAGACCGCCGAGCACGGAAACCACCGCGAACATGAGCAACGAGTACAGCCGTCTCCCCATACGCATGGCTTCTAGGGTACGTGACGGCCACCAATCGCCCCGAATGCGACGTGCGAGCAGTTCCGCAGGTGCTGAATCTGGAGGTTCACAGCCCGCGGTCCTTGACAGAACGTCGGCCATACACCTAGCAATTGCTTACACCGGAGCACGGGCCACCCCCCGAAAGGATCAGAGCAATGACGCTCGGAGTCGACGACTGGACCCTTCAGGCGAAGTGCCGTGGACTGGAGGACGAACTCTTCCCCGAGGGCGCCGACCAGAAGCGCGCACGATCCGTCTGCTACTCCTGCCCGGTCCGCAACGAGTGCCTGGCCGAAGCCCTCGACAACCGGATCGAATGGGGCGTGTGGGGTGGCATGACCGAGCGCGAGCGGCGCCAGCTGCTCCGTCAGCGCACCGACATCACGTCGTGGACGTCGATCCTGTGCCCGAAGGGACGCCGCTGCGAATGAGCGGTGTGGACCCGGGATCGGCAATGTCGGCGGCATCCTCGATACTGGGCGCATGACGAAGTGGGAGTACGTGACCGTCCCCCTGCTGGTGCACGCCACCAAGCAGATCCTCGACAACTGGGGCCAGGACGGCTGGGAACTGGTCCAGATCGTGCCCGGCCCGAACGCCGAGAGCCTGGTGGCCTACCTGAAGCGTCCGGTGGAGGGATGAACGAGGAACTCGACGAGGTACTCGCCTCGGCCCGTCTCGCTGACCTCGGCATCGAGCTGCCCGCCGTTCCCGCCCCCGTCGCCGCATACCTCCCCGCCGTCGTGTCCGCCGGCCAGGTCTTCACGGCCGGGCAGTTGCCGTTCGTCGACGGGGTGCTCGCCGACGCCGGGAAGGTCGGCGCGGAGGTCACTCCCGAGCAGGCCGTCGGTCTCGCCCGTACCGCCGCGCTCAACGCCGTCGCCGCTGCGGCGTCCGTCGTCGGTGGCGTGGACGGCATCCGCCGGGTGGTGAAGCTGGTCGTGTACGTGGCCAGCGCCCCGACCTTCTCGGGGCAGCCGGCCGTCGCCAACGGGGCGTCGGAACTGCTCGGGCAGGTCTTCGGCCCGCGAGGCAGTCACGCCCGCAGCGCGGTCGGCGTCGCGGTCCTTCCGCTCGACTCCCCGGTCGAGGTCGAGCTCGTGGTCGAGGCGAACGCCGCCTCGTTCTGAGGGTGGTCGTGGCCGAGTCCCGAACCGCGCTGGTGCGCCGCGCGCGGGCGATCCACCGCGAGCTGGGAGAGCTGTATCCCGACGCCCACTGCGAGCTCGACCACACCAACGCCCTGCAACTGCTCGTCGCCACCGTGCTGTCCGCGCAGTCGACCGACCGCAGGGTCAACACCGTCACGCCGGTCCTGTTCGCGCGCTACCCGGACGCTGCCGCGCTCGCCGCGGCGGACCGTGCCGAACTCGAGCGACTGATCACCCCCACCGGCTTCTTCCGGGCCAAGAGCGAGGCGCTGCTCAAGCTCGGCGCCGCCCTCGTCGAGCGCTACGGAGGCGAGGTGCCGGGGACGCTCGCCGAGCTCGTCACGCTGCCCGGTGTGGGCCGCAAGACGGCGAACGTGGTCCTCACCGACGCGTTCGGCGTCCCGGGGATCACCACCGACACCCACCTGATCCGGCTCTCCCACCGGTTCGGCTGGACGCAGTCGGACAAGCCGCCCCAGATCGAGGCGGACGTCGGCGCCCTGTTCCCGGCCTCGGACTGGATCTCGCTCAACCACCGGGTGATCTGGCACGGCCGGCGCCGCTGCCACGCCCGCCAACCCGCCTGCGGCGCCTGTCCGGTGGCGCACCTGTGTCCCGCCTACGGCGAGGGTCCGACCGACCCGGCCGTCGCGGCCAAGCTCGTCCGGGAGCCCCGGGGATGAAGCGCTGGCACTACTCGCTGTGGGCGTTCGGGATGGCGATCGCCCTGCTCGTGGCGGCCGGCTGCGCGGGCCTGCTGCCCGGCGTCGGCGCCGCGGCGTCCGCGTCCGCCCC
>NZ_JASGES010000096.1:0-15190 GCF_047606205.1 Propionicimonas sp.
CGAGCGCGAGGACGGCGAGCAGGCCGCCGGCCTCCGCGAGGACGATCGCGGTCGCGCGGACCGCCTCGACGGACCCGGCCCGCGACCGGGCAGCCGCCAGTGCCTCGTCCGCGGCGTCAAGACCGGCCAGGCGGCGGCCCTGCAGACCGAAAGCCAGCACCTCGCGCAGGCCCTGGATGTCGTCGCCCAGGCGGCGGGCCAGCTGACCGCGCCGCCGGGCCACCTCCTGGGCAGTGCGCCACGCGCTCCGACTCGAGGCGAAGGGGGCCAGGAGGACGACCGCCGCGACGAACGGCGCGAGCACGGCCGCGAGCCCGGCGTCGACGGCGACCGCCAGCCAGATCAGCGCGATCGCCGGCACCACGATGGCCGCGGCGGCCGGGGGCATGGTGTGAGCGAAGAAGACCTCGACCCGGTCGATGTCCCGGGTGGCCCGCTGGGTGAGCTCGGCCCCCGCCCGACCCTGGGTCGCCGCCGGCGCCTGCGGCGCCAGTCGGGCGAAGTACAGCTCACGCAGCCGGGCCAGGGCGGTGAACGCCACCCAGTGGCCCGCGTAGTGCTCGAGGTAGCGCAGCAGAGCCTTGGCCAGCGCGACGACGACGAGCGTCCCGACCAGCCCGCCGACGGATACCGGCTCGCCCGCCGCAGCCCGGCCGAGAGCCGCCGCGACGATGACCAGCAACGCGACCCCGAGCAATTGGCCGGCAATCCGGGCGAGCGCGGACAGGACCAAGGTCCCCCGCAGCGCACGGGTCTGGCGGACCAGCCACACCGCCAGGTCCCTGCGGCGGGGCTGGTCCCTGCGGCGGGGCTGCGCCGAACCCCTCATCGCGCCGCCTCCTGCCCGCCGAGACGCACCACGCGGTCGGCGGCCAGGATCGCTCCCGGCCGGTGCGCGATGAGCAGGACGGTCCGTCCCGCTGCGAGCCGGCCGAGCGCGGCGAGAACGGCGGCCTCACCAGCCAGATCGACCTCGGACGTGGGCTCGTCCAGCACCAGGATCGGCGCGTCGCGCAGCGCGGCCCGCGCGATCGCCAGCCGCTGCGCCTGACCGCCGGAAAGGAGCCGGCCGTGCTCGCCGACCGGGGTCTCCAGGCCCGCAGGCATCGCCTCGACCTCCTCGCGCAGGCCGGCCAGCTCGAGCGCCTGCCAGAGCCGGTCGTCGTCGGCGTCCGGGGCGGCGACGCGCAGATTGTCGGCGACGCTGCCCAGGAACAGGAAGGTGTGCTGCTCGACGACGGCGATCCGTCCGCGAACCACGTCCCGGTCGGCGATGCGGGTGTCGAGGCCGTCCACGAGCACCTGCCCGCCCTGCGGCAGCAGGTGGGCCTGGACGAGCGCGCTCACGGTCGACTTGCCGACGCCGGACGGCCCGATCAGCGCCACGGTCTCGCCGGGAGCGACCTGGAGCGAGAACCCGCGCAGGACCGGCTGGTCCTCGACCCAGCCTGCCGTGACGTCGGCCAGGGCGAGGCCGCCGCGCCCGCCCTCCGGCCGCGGAGCAGACGCCGCCGAGGTGGTGGATGCCGCCCCGGCTTCGAGATGCGCCTCCAGTTGTCGCTGCGCCGCGCGGCCGGCCATCCCGACGTAGAAGAACTGGCCGACGAGATCGACCGGCCCCACCACGAGGGTTGCCATCAGGAGGATCGAGACCCCGGCTCCCAGGCTCAGCTGGCCGGAGGCGATGCGCCCCACGGCCAGTGCTGCCGCGGCCACGACGACGGTGAGCGAGAAGGCGGCGTCCACCACGAGGATCAGCAGTTGGTTCCCGGCCAGCAGACGCATCACGCCCCGCCGGTGCTCCTCGCCGCGCTGCGCCAGCACGGACGCGGCGCGGTCGGTCGCCCGCGTGTAGGCCAGCAGGTCCAGGGCCTGGATGGCCTCGAGAAAGGCCGCGGTCAGCGTCGCCTGGGTGCGCCGGTACTGCGCGCCGATGGGACGGACGAGGCGCTGGAAGACGCCGATCACGACCGGCACCACGAGCACGAGCAGCGCCAGCCAGCCGGCGATGACGGCGTCGACGGTGAGGCCCATCACGGCCAGGACGAGGAACGGCGCGGTCAGCGCCCCGAGCAGGGGCCCGAGGAAGCCGGCCCGGTAGGCGGCGGTCCGCTCGACCGCTGCCGTGGTAAGCGACAGCAGTTCCCCCGACCGGCCGGCCGTGCGCACCACGCCCAGGTCGTGGACGCCGCCGACGGCGAGTTGACGCAGTCGGCGCTCGGCGTCGGCCGGAGCCCGCTGCGCCAGCCAGCTGGTCGCGCCGGCGCACAGTGCGGCGATCAGCGCGAGCGCGGCCATGGTCGCGAAGCCTCCGACACCGGCGGTGTGCCCTGACGCCAGCAGGTCCAGCGCCGAGCCGACCCCGCGGAACAGGAGCGACAGCGCGACGGCCCCGATCCAGGCGAGCGCCGCCGAGCAGCAGATCACCCAGGTCGGTGTCGTCCGGCGTACCGGCGTGGCAGCGGCGGTCGCGGTCGCGGAAGGACCTCTACGGGACACCTCAGGCACGGGGCGGCACCCCCGCGCCGGTGAGGTCGCACGCAGGAGCGATCGCGCAGGATCGTGCGCGCCGTGCGTCGTGCCCCCGGTCGGTCATGCCCCGGAGAGTATCCAGTCCTCGACTGTCCATCCCACCTCCCGGGCAAGTGACGATATCCGGTCTCATTATCTATAGTGTCGGGCATGTCCGCTCACCACACCGACCTCGCTCGGAAGAACCGGTCCGCAGAGGCCTCCCGGTGACCGCCGCAGCGGTGGCGGAGGCCACCGGCCCCGTTCGTCCCGCCGGTCCGGGTGCGTCCGGGGAGTCGCCGCCGTCCGTCCGGGAGGACTTCTTCGCCCCCGTCCGCGACACCCTGCTGATCATCGTCGCGCTGAGCCTGCTGGGCGCCGTCAGCGGAGTGGTGCCCTTCGTGGCGATCGTCGAACTCGCCCGGGCGCTGCTCCCCGCCGTCGACGGGCAGCCGGTCGACACCGGACGGGTCTGGACGATCGTCGTCGTCGCCGTCGTCGCCCTGTTCGTCAGCGTCGGCACCAGCTTCGGTGCCGGTGCGGTCGGGCACTTCGCCGACGCCCGGCTGCAGTTCTCGCTGCGACGGCGGATCGTCCGGCACCTGCAGCGGCTGCCGCTGGGCTGGTTCGACCGGCGCTCCTCCGGGACGGTGCGCAAGCTCGTCGAGAGCGACGTCTCGGCCCTGCACCAGCTGGTGGCGCACACCATCGGTGAGGTGGTCGCGGCGATCGCCGTCCCGGTGGTCAGCCTGGCCTACCTGTTCGCCGTGCAGTGGCAGCTGGCGCTGGCGGCCCTGGTGCCGCTGGTCGTTGCGGCGATCCTGTTCCCGGTGCTGATGCGGGGGAGCGCGGAGAAGTACGAGCAGTGCGACGCGGCCACCGCGGCGCTGGCCGGAGCCACCGTCGAGTTCGTCCAGGGCATCGCCGTGGTCAAGCGCTTCGGGCAGGTCGGACGCAGCCACCGCCGCTACCGGGACGCCACCGCCCGCTACGTCCGCTTCGTCGGCGAGTGGACGGCCGACACCGCGGTCGCGTTCACCATCATCGAGGTGCTCACCTCGCCGGTCGTGGTCCTGGCCTGGCTGCTCGGAGTCGGCTCGTGGCTGGTGGGCATCGGTGCCGCGACCCCGATCGACGTGCTCCCCGGACTGCTCCTCGGCCTGGGACTCACCGCCCCGCTGATGAAGCTCGGCGCGTCCATGCAGTTCCTGCGCAACGCGACCAACGCGCAGAAGTCCCTGGCCGCCTTCTTCGCGCTGCGGCCCACCCCGCAGTCGGCCGCGCCGCGCGTCCCGGCCGGGCACGACATCGCGGCCCAGGCGGTGTCGTTCGGCTATGAGCCCGGCCATCGGGTGCTGCAGGAGGTCACCGCCGCGTGCGCCCCCGGCTCGGTCACCGCGCTGGTGGGCGCGTCCGGCTCGGGCAAGTCCACCTTCGCCCGGCTGGTGCCGCGGTTCTACGACGTCGACACCGGCCGGCTCGCCATCGGCGGGGTGGACGTCCGGGACGTCGCGGGGACGCAGCTGTACCGGGAGGTCGGTTTCGTGTTCCAGGACGTGCAACTGCTGCGGGCGAGCCTGCGCGACAACATCCGCCTCACCCGGCCCGACGCCACCACTGAGGAGGTGGAGGACGCGGCCAGGGCCGCCCAGATCCACGAACGGATCCTGCGCTTCGAGCGCGGCTACGACGCGGTCGTCGGCGAGGACGCGAACCTGTCCGGCGGCGAGGCGCAACGGGTCACGATCGCCCGCGCCCTGCTCGCCGACGCCCCGATCCTGGTACTGGACGAGGCCACCGCCTTCGCCGATCCGGACTCCGAGGCCGCGATCCAGCAGGCGCTGGGCACCCTCGCCGCCCACCGCACCGTGCTGGTGATCGCGCACCGGCTGCACACGGTCACCGGGGCCGACCAGATCCTCGTCCTGGACGCCGGGCGCATCGTCGAATGCGGCACGCACGCCGAACTGGTCGCCGCCGGCGGCCGGTTCGCCGGGATGTGGTCGGACTACCAGCGCAACCACTCCCGCACGCTTCCGCAAGGAGTCCGGCCGTGATCCGCAGGATGTTCGCCTACTGCTCGGACGAGGCGCGGCGACTGCTGGTCGTCGAACTCTCCCTCGTCGTGGTGAACGCGGTGCTGCAGGGCGTCGCCTTCCTGATCCTCGTGCCGCTGCTGCGCGCGCTGTTCGCCGGCGACCGGGACGACGCCGGGCGCTGGCTGGTGGCCACGGTGGTCGTCGCCGCGCTGTACGCGGTCAGCGCCTGGTGCGCCAGCCAGGTGGGGATGAAGGCCAGCGGGGCGGTGCTCGACTCCCTGATCACCCGACTGGGTGAGCGCCTCGTGGGCCTGCCCGTCGCCTGGTTCGCGCCCGACCGCACCGGCCTGGTCACCGGCATCGCCACCCAGGGAGCGATGTTCGTCTCCACCATGCCCTACGCGATCCTGCGCCAGATCCTGGTCGGCTTCGTCGCTCCGGGAACCGTTCTGGTCGGCATGTGGTTCCTCGACTGGCGGCTGGCCCTGGCGATGACCGTGATGGTGCCGGTTCTCGTGGTCGGCTATCGCTGGCTGAGCCGCCGGATCGGCGAGGGCGACGCCGTCCATGCCGAGGCCGTCGCGGACGCGTCCAGCCGGGTCATCGAGTTCGCCCGGGCCCAGCCGGCCCTGCGCACCGCCGGCGACGGTTCGATCGCCGACCGGCTCGTCGAGCAGGCGTTGCAGCGCCAGCACCACGCCTACCGGGACATGCTCGCGACCGGGGGCGCCGGGATCGCGGCGTTCGCAGGGATCGTGCAGCTCTCCCTCACCGTCGTGCTGGTCCTGGGCGCCTTCCTCGCCCTCGGCGGCGACGTCGACGTCCCGACCCTGATCGCGCTGCTCGTCCTGGGCGTGCGGTTCAACGAGCCGATCGCGCAGGCCGGAGACCTCGGCGGCGGCGTCGCGGTGGCGCGGACCACGATCGACCAGCTCGACGAGCTCGCCGCCGTCACGGCGCTGCCGGAGCCGGAGCACCCGGCGGAGCCCGCCGGCTGGGGGATCGCCTTCGATCACGTCACCTTCGGCTACGGCGGCGACCCGGTGCTGAGCGACCTGTCGTTCACCGCCCCGGCAGGCAAGCTGACCGCGATCGTCGGGCCGTCCGGCTCGGGCAAGACCACCATCGTCCGGCTGGTCGCCCGCTTCTACGACCCGGAGGCGGGCACCGTCCTGATCGGCGGCATCCCGATCCCCGCCCTCGGCACCGGCGTGGTCGAGGCCGCGGTGGCCCCGGTCTTCCAGGACGTCTACCTGTTCGACGACACCATCCTCGGCAACGTCTGGATCGGCAACCCGGGCCTCTCCCGCGACCAGGTCATCGCCGTCGCGACCAGGGCACGGGTGGACGAGATCGCCGCCCGGCTTCCCGGCGGCTGGGACGCCCGGGTCGGCGAAGGCGGCTCGAACCTCTCCGGCGGGGAACGCCAGCGGGTCTCGATCGCCCGGGCCCTGCTCAAGGACGCCCCGATCGTCCTGCTCGACGAGGCGACCGCGGCCCTCGACATCGGCAACGAACTCGCCATCGGCGAGGCGATCGACGCGATCCGGGCCGACCGCACCCTGATCGTGGTCGCCCACCGCCTGCAGACCATCATGACCGCCGACCAGATCATCATGCTCGACGCCACCGGCGGCATCCGCGAGACCGGCACGCACGCCGAGCTCCTCGCCGCCGGCGGCGCCTACGCCCGCTACTGGCGCGAACGCGTCGACGCCGCCGGTTGGCAACTCGCGCCCGAACCCGCATCCACGACCACCGATTCCGGGAGGAACGAACGATGACCCAGAACGTCCACACGTCCACGACAGGCACCAGCGCCGCCGGGCGGCCCAGACCGGGTCTCTGGGTCCGCTTCTCCGCCAGGGATCTGCTGAACACGGCGATCTTCGCAGTGATCTACGTCGTGATCGTGTTCGCGATCGCGATGCTCGGCATCATCAGTCCGTTGGTGATGTTGCTCACCCTGCCGCTGGCGGCCATCGCCGGCGGGATCCCGTACCTGCTGTTCCTGACCCGGGTGCGGCACGCCGGCATGGTGACCCTGTTCGGCACGGTCGTCGCGCTGCTGTTGTTCATGATGGGCCACCCGTGGCAGAGCACGATCCTGACCATCCTGCTGTCCGTCATCTCCGAACTCGTCCTCGCGTCCGGCCGGTACCACTCGACGTGGGCGGCGATCTGGACCTACGTGGTGTTCTGCGCCTGGTTCGCCGGCCCATGGATCCCGTTCTTCCTCGACCCGGTCAGCTACTTCCAGCGGCCGAGCACGGCAGCCATGGGGGAGGGATACCTGCGTGAGTTCCAGCAGGTCGTCACCTTCCCGGCCGTCGCCGCCATGGTTGCCGCGACGCTCGTCTGCGGGCTGCTCGGCGGCCTGCTGGGCACCCGCCTGCTGGCAAAGCACTTCCAGAGGGCTGGGCTGGCGTGAGCACCGAGGTGCGAACGCGCCCGGTCCGCGAGCGGCCCTCGCTTCGGTTCAGCGCGCGCGACCTGGTGCACACGGCGATCTTCGCCGCCATCCTGATCGTCCTCACCTACGCGATCGGGATGCTCGGCGTCCTCTCCCCGGTCGTCTGGCTGGTCGTCGTCCCGGTCCAGACGGTCGTCGGCGGCATCCCGGTCATGTTGTTCATCTCCAGGATCCGGCACGCCGGCATGTTCGGCCTGTTCGCGATCGTGGTCGCGCTGTTCTACCTGGTCAACGGCAACACCTGGATCGGAACGGTGGCGATCGTCCTGCTCGGCCTGGCCGGCGAGCTGATCCTGTGGGCCGGACGCTACCGGTCGAGGCCGTCGGCGGTCGGGGCCTACACGGTGTTCGGCATGAGCTTCTTCACCCCCTTCCTGCCGCTGCTGGTCGATCGCGACGCCTCCTTCACCTCTGCGAGCTGGACGGAGATGGGCGCCGACTACGTCCACGCCGCCGACGTGCTGCTCAGCCCGGCGGTGATCGGCTCGCTCGGCGCCGCGATCCTTCTCGCCGCCCTCCTGGGTGGGCTGCTGGGTGCTGCCACGTTGAAGAAGCACTTTGTCCGCGCCGGCCTCGCTTGAGCAGCGGACGGCGGCGCTCGACCCGCCTCGCATCGCCGGCCTGGACCCTCGCAGCAAGATCCTGCTGGTGATCGCCTGCAGCATCACCGTGATGAGTCCGGGTGGCCTGCGCTTCGTGCCCACCGCGCTCGGCCTCGCGATCGGGCTGGCCCTGTGGGAGAGGGCCTGGGCCAGGGCCGCGTCCCTGGCGGCGACGGGGGTCACCATGTTCGCCCTCGGCTGGTGGCTGCCGCTGTGGTGGCCCAACCCGCTCACCACGATCGTCGCGATCGCGTGCAGCTACCTGATCCGCTTCGTCGTCGCGATCGGCGTCGGTGCCCACCTGGTCCAGACGACCTCGCCGACCCAGCTGGCCGCGGCCTTCCGTTCCTGGCGGATCCCGCGCCCGATCTCGGTGACGCTCGCCGTGATGCTCCGCTTCTTCCCGGTGGTCGCCAGCGAGGCCTCGGCCGTGATGGACGCGCTCAGGCTGCGCGGGCTGGCCGGGACCGGTGGCCTGCTGCGCCACCCGGTCCTCACCCTGGAGAGGTTCACCGTTCCGATGATCGCCGCAAGTCTGCGCGCCAGCGAGGACCTTTCGGCCTCGGCGATCCTGCGCGGGCTGGGCTCGGCCCGCACGCCGACGTCGATGTGGCCACCCCGGTTCGGCCCTCGTGACGGCCTTCTCCTGCTGCTGGTCGCCGCTCTCGTCGTCGCGACCCTCGTCCTGCCCTCACCGCTGACATGACCCAGCCTGTGAACGTCGGTCAGGACGCGATCCGCATCGCCGGGGTCTCCTGGAGCTACCCGCACGCCGACGCGCCGAGCCTGCGCGAACTGGACCTGCGGGTCCGTCCGGGCGAGTTCGTGGTGCTCTGCGGGGCGTCGGGATCCGGGAAGTCCACCGCGTTGCGGCTGATCAACGGGCTGGTCCCGCACTTCCACGACGACGGCGTCCTCACCGGAACCGTGACCGTCGCCGGGATCGAGACCACCACCGCGGAGCTGGACGCGATCGGTGAGCTCACCGGCACGGTGCTGCAGCACCCCAGACGCCAGTTCTTCACCGAGACCGCGCCGGAGGAGATCGCCTTCGCCATGGAGAACTTCGGGCTCCCGCCGGAACGGATCCGCGAGCGGGTCTCGGGAGCCGTCGCCGCGCTGGCGGCCGGAGTCCCGGTCGGGCAGTGTCTTCGCGACCTGTCCGGAGGACAGCAGCAGCAGGTCGCGATCGCCGCCGCCACCGCCCACGTTCCCGGGATCCTGGTGCTGGACGAACCCAGCTCCAACCTCTCCGCGGACGCCGTGCAGCGGCTGGTCGACACCCTCGCCGAGCTCAAGGCCGCGGGGACGACGATCGTCGTCGCCGAGCACCGGTTGCGCTACCTGGCCGGTCTCGCCGACCGGATCATCGTGATGCGCGACGGCCGGGCCGATCTCAGCTGGACCGCCGCCGAGTTCCGCGCCGTGCCCGAGGAGGTGCTGGCTCGCGAGGGGCTGCGCGGGGCCGTCCGCGCCAGCACCGCTCCCGAACTGCCGGCCACCGGCGCCAGCGTCCGGACGGCCGCGAACGAGGCCCAGTCCGGGGCGGCTCCCGACCGCGGGCTCGCCCTGGCCGGGATCCGCTGCCGTCTCGGCGGACGCACCGTGCTCGCGATCGAGCGGGCCACCTTCCCTGCGGGAGCGGTGACCGCGATCCGCGGCGTCAATGGCGCCGGCAAGACCACCCTGGCGCGGGTGGTCACCGGGCTGCAGCGCAGCGCGGGCACCGTCCGGCTCGACGGCGAGGTGCTGACCCCTGCCGCCCGGCAGCGGGCGAGCGCGATCGTGATGCAGGACGTGCAGCGGCAGCTGTTCACCGACAGCGTCCAGGCAGAGATCGCCCTCGCCGCCGACGCGGGGCTGCCCCCCGCGGACGTCCAGGACGTGCTCGCCGCGCTCGACCTGGCCCCGTTCGCCGAACGCCACCCGCTCTCCCTGTCCGGTGGTCAACAGCAACGTCTCGTCGTCGCCACCGTCGGGGTCTGTGGCCGTCGCGTGGTCGTGTTCGACGAGCCGAGTTCCGGCGTCGACCGCCGTCACCTGCAGTCCATCTCCGACCAGATCCGCCGCGTCGCCGCGGACGGCGCCGTCGTCCTGCTGATCAGCCACGACGACGACCTGCTCGCGCTCGCGGCCGACCGGCAACTCACCCTCACCCCGCCGAAGGAGCGACGATGACCGCCTCCGACCCCCCCGCCGCCACGACCGCGGCACCGGCTGCCCAGGTTCCGCTGCTGCTCGGGTCGGTGTTCCTGGTCTATCTCGGCCAGATGACCCTGAACCCGGTGATCGCGCCGCTCTCCCGCCAGGTCGGGCTCGCCGAGTGGCAGATCGGCGTGACCATCAGCACCGCCGCGGTGATGGTGGTGCTCACCAGCCAGTTCTGGGGACGCCGGTCCCAGTCGTGGGGCCGCAAGCCGGTGCTCGTCGCGGCCCTCGGCCTGGCCGTGGTCGCCATGGGGCTGTTCGCGGTCTCGGCGGGGCTCGGCATGGCCGGGCTGGTCGGCGGCACCACGCTGTTCGCGTTGTTCGTGGTTCTGCGCGGGATCGGCTTCGGCGCCGCGATCGCCGCGGTACCGCCCACCGCCCAGGCCTACATCGCCGATGTCACCGCCGACGAGGCGGCCCGGGTGAAGGGCATGGCCGGGGTCGGCGCGGTGCAGGGCATCGCGATGGTCGCCGGGTCCGTGGTCGGTGGCGTGCTGTCGGCCTTCGGCCTGCTCACTGCGCTGGTGGCGGTCCCCGTCCTGCTCGCGGCCGGCCTCGCCCTGATCGCCCTGCGGCTGCGCCGCGAGCCCCGGCACGAGCTGATCGCCACGCCCGCACGGGTCAGCCCGCTGGACCCCCGGGTGTGGCCCTTCCTCCTCGCCGGCTTCGGCATGTTCACCGCCCTCGGCTTCATCCAGGTGATCACCGGCTTCGTCGTGCAGGACCGGCTGCACCTGGGCGCGGAGACCACCGGCCTGGTCACCGGCGGTGCGCTGCTGGCCGCAGGGCTGGGCATGATCGTCTCGCAGGCCGTGGTCGTGCCCCGCAGCGGCTGGACGCCGCCCACGCTGCTTCGGGCCGGCGGCGCGACCGCGCTCGCTGGCTTCGTGCTCCTCGTCCCCGACCTCGGCGCGGCGCCGCTGTTCGCCGCGGTCCTGCTGATCGGCCTGGGGCTGGGCCTGGCCATGCCGGGCTACACCGCCGGCCCCACGCTGCTGATGAATCGCGAGGAGCAGGGCGGGCTGGCCGGCCTGGTCGGTGCGACCTCCGGCCTCACCTTCGTCGTCGCTCCCACCCTGGGGACCGCGCTCTACGGCGTCGAGCCGGCCCTGCCGATCGTCCTGGGAGCCGTCGTGATGGCCGTGGTGGTCGGGTTCGTCCTCGTCCATCCCCGGTTCCGCGCGGTGCCGGAACCGGCGCGTTGAGCGTGCGGGGATCGGACCCGGACCCTTCGGGATGAGAGTGACTCTCGGTACATAGTCACATTGCAATCTGTTTATATGTGTGCTGGAATGACGCCGTGGACGTGGAACCGGGGCTCGCGGACGCCGCGCAGTTGTTCAAGGTTCTCGGCAGTGAGCCGAGGCTGGGGTTGCTGCGGCTGATCGGCGTCCAGCCCCGCACGGTCGGTGCGCTGGCGGAAGTGACGGGATTGTCGCAGCCGCTGGTGTCGCAGCACCTGCGGACGCTGCGCCAGGCCGGCCTGGTGACGACGACCCGCTCGGGCAAAGAGGTCACCTATCGGCTGGCGGACCTGCATGTCAGCCATGTGATCGCCGACGCGCTCGCCCACGTCCGGGAGCCCGCCGCGGTACCAGTCGCGGACGGGGAGTCATCCGAGAACGACCAGAAGGAGTCATCATGACCAGCACCGATGTCCACGCAGAACACACCACCGCAGAGCACCAGCACGGCCCGGGTTGCGGCCACGAGCCCGTCCAGCACGGCGACCATGTCGACTACGTGCACGGGACGCACCACCACGCGCTCCACGGGGACCACTACGACGAGCACGAGTCGGTCGCCGAGCACACCACCGCGGAGCACACCCATGGCGCCGGCTGCGGCCACGAGGCCGTGCCGCACGGGGATCACGTCGACTACCTCCACGACGGTCACCGGCACGCCGCCCACGCGGGCCACTACGACGAGCACTGACTCTCTCGGGCCGGCGAACCGGGGCCGCTGACCACCCGTCCTCCTGAAGCCGCGGACTGCTCCGGGCCGGGAGTCGCGGTGACGCGGGCCCAGGCGCAACGCGGGATCGCATCCACCCTGGGTAGTGGTAACGAGTCTCAGTATATTGTGAGGAGGGTTCACGCCGTCCGCACAAGGAGACATCATGGTTGACGCCGAACAGCTCGCCCGCTTCGAGACCGGACGCGGCTTCATCGCCGCCCTCGACCAGAGCGGGGGCAGCACGCCGAAGGCCCTCGCCGGCTATGGCATCGACGCCTCCGGCTACGCCAGCGAGGCCGAGATGTTCGACCTCATCCACGCGGCCCGCACCCGTGTGATCACCAGCTCCGTGTTCACCAGCGACCGGATCCTGGCGGCGATCCTGTTCGCCGGCACTCTCGAGCGCGAGATCGAGGGACGTCCCGTGGTGGACTACCTGTGGAAGGTCAAGGGCATCCTCCCGTTCCTGAAGATCGACGTCGGGCTCGACACCGAGCACAACGGCGTCCAGCCGATGCGGGAGATCCCCGACCTGGACGCGCTCCTGGCCCGGGCGGCCGCGCGCGGGATCTTCGGCACCAAGGAGCGGTCACTCATCCACGCCGCGAACCCCGACGGCATCGAGCTCGCGGTCACCCAGCAGTTCGAGATCGCCGAGCACGTCCTGGCTGCCGGGCTGCTCCCGATCCTCGAGCCCGAGGTCGCCATCGGCGCACCGGACAAGGTCGACGCCGAACGCCTGGTGAAGGCCGCGCTGCTCGATGGCCTCGACTGCCTGCCGGGCTCGGGCGAGGTCGCCCTCAAACTCTCCATTCCCACGCTGGACGGCTTCTACTCCGACCTGATCGCCCATCCCCGGGTGGCGCGGGTGGTCGCCCTGTCCGGCGGCTACAGCCGGGACGAGGCGAACGCCCGGCTGGCCCGCAACCCGGGGCTGATCGCGAGTTTCAGCCGCGCCCTGCTCGACGGCCTGACCGCCCAGCAGAGCGACGAGGAGTTCGACCGGGCCCTGGACGCCTCCATCGAGTCCATCTACCACGCCTCGATGGCCTGATCCAGGTCCGACCCGTCCCGCACAGCTGTCGCCATACGGCGACTCCATCATGTTGTCGCCATCCGGAGACAAGGCGGGCACGTCCAGCCAAACCACCAGCAGCAGCCGGGGCACGGCTCCCCGGTGACGGCTCGTCGACCCGGATGTCCGCGGCCTCGGCGGGACGCGGCTCGTCGACCCGGCCGTGTGCCAACGGGCGGACGCGTCCTTCCGGCCGCGCTCAGGCCTTCTTGTCCTCGGCGTCCGGCGCGGGCTGGACCGACCAGTCCGGGGGTTCATCCTTGCCGGACTCCTCGTCGCGGTCCGCGTCCTGCGACGTCTTCTGCACGATGCCGGGCGTGTGGTGGACGGGCGCGTAGACCACGTACAGCTTGAGGTCCTCCTCGCCGGTGTTCTCGACGTCGTGCCAGGTGCCGGCCGGCACCTGGATGCTCCAGCCGTCACGGACCTCCCAGGACTGGAGTTTCCGCTTGTTCGAACCCATCAGGGCGCGGCCCGTGCCCGCGTCCAGGCGGAGGAACTGGTCGGTCTCCGGATGCTTCTCCAGCCCGATCGAGGACCCCGGCGGGATCGACATCAGGGTCACCTGCAGGTACTTCCCCGTCCACGCCACCGTGCGGTAGTTGGCGTTGCCGGTCGTGGCCTTCTCGATGTCGAAGACGTGGGGTTCCGGCCCGTTGTCAGCGATCTTCATGTGGTCTTCCTTCCTTCGGAGTATCGGCTGTGCTGCGGTGCGGCCCGGCGTCGGTTCCGTTCCACCGGCGCCGGGTCAGGGGAAGGACCAGCCACCCGCCGGTGAAGGCCACGGTGCTTGCCGCTGCTGCGAGGACGGCGGCGGTCGGCCCGGCGACGAACCCGAACACCAGCGCCGCCACGAGAACGACGGTGACCGCCAGTGCGGCGATGCCCGCCTTGGCGATCGCGTCGGCGGTGTCGACGAGACGGTGCTTCACGTGCTGGCGGAACAGCGACCTGTGCAGCGGCACCGGGGCCACCACCAGGATCGTGGCGAGGGTGGCGAAGCCGACCGCGGCAAGATAGACGCCGACCATCACCGGGTCCAGGTCGCTGAAGCGCGCCTGGAACGGGATCGCGAGCAGGAAGCCGGACAGGATCTGCAGGCCGGTCTGGGTGACCCGGAGCTCCTGGAGCAACTCGTTCCAGTTGCGGTCACTGCGCTCGGCCGGGGTCTCGTCCCGCTCCGGTTCTGGGCCGTTCGGGTCCAGCATGCCGTTCCTTCCCGTGGTCGTGGCTGCCGGTCAGGGCGTGGGCTCGCCGCCCGTGACGCTCAGGGTCTCGCCCGCGATGTAGCTCGACTCGCCGGAGGCCAGGAACACGTACGCCGGTGCGAGTTCCGCCGGCTGCCCGGCACGCCCCAGCGGGGTGGACTGGCCGAAGCTGGTGAGCTTCTCCATGGTCTGGCCGAAGGATGGCTGCAGCGGAGTCCAGATCGGGCCCGGTGCGACGGCGTTGACCCTGATCCCCTGGGGCGCCAGTTGCTGCGCCAGGCCCTTGGTGAAGTTGTTGATCGCAGCCTTCGTGGTCGCGTAGTCGATCAGGGTCGCCGACGGCTGGTAGGCCTGGATCGAGGTGGTGTTGATGATCGTCGATCCCGGCGGAAGGTGCGGCACCGCCGCCTTGGTGATCCAGAACATGGCGTAGACATTCGTCTTGATGGTGTCGTCGAACTGGTCGTCGCTGATCTCGGTGATGCTGTCCTGGGCGACCTGTTTGCCGCCGTTGTTCACCAGGATGTCGAGCCCGCCGAACTCGGCCACCGTCGCCTCGACGATCCCGCGGCAGTAGTCCGGGTCCTTGAGGTCGCCGGGGAGGGCCAGCGCCCTCTGGCCGGCTGCTTCGATCAGCGAGAGGACGTGTCGTGCGTCCGGCTCCTCCTCGGGCAGGTAGCTGATCGCCACGTCGGCACCCTCCCTGGCGAAGGCGATCGCCGTCGCGGCGCCGATGCCGGAGTCGCCACCGGTGATCAGGGCTCGGCGGCCGGCGAGACGGCCGCTGCCCCGGTAGCTCTCCTCGCCGTGGTCGGCGACCGGACGGAGGTCGCGATCGAGTCCTGGCTCCGGCTGTCGTTGCTCCGGAGGATCCACCCGCTCGTAGCGGGTCACCGGGTTCTCGAAGCTGTACTGGTCCTTGCCCATGGCGGGTTCCGTCCTGTCCATCCACGATTCGGGTCTTCCTGGTCTGTACCCGAAGTCGCGGGGCGCAACCCGAAGCGGCGGCTGGACGGCGGGTGGGACCTGCCGCGCAGCTCGATTCCACCGCTGCCGGTTTGGGCTCGCCGGTGAAGGGTAGGAGAGGGCATCTGCTCTCGGGCAACAGCGGGAGC
>NZ_JASGES010000097.1:0-18041 GCF_047606205.1 Propionicimonas sp.
CTGATCGTCAACCCGGGCGGGTATGTCGGCGAGTCCACGACCAGGGAGATCGCGTATGCCCGCGCCATCGGCAAGCCCGTCTCGTTCACCGATCCGGCTTGATCAGTAGGCGTTTCGTGGTGCCCGCGAGTCCACCAGGTGGAGGAGACGCCGCGATCGCCGTCCCGCGCCTCGGCTACCCCGCAGGCCTGTCCAGCGCGGACGCGAGCAGCTCGACCAGCAGCCGTTCGACGACGGCCGCGGGAAGTACCTCGACCAGCGCCAGCACCGGTGCCATCGCGTGCAGCGCTCCCGGTTCGAGCAGCCCGGCGGCGCGCAGCACGGCGTAGGCGGCGTCGGCGTCCAGGCTCCCGAGCGCGGCCGGATCGAGGCCGCCGAGCAGCCCCGCCGCCACCGCCGACCCGTCCAGTTGCGGCAGTCCCCGGACGGCCTCGGCGGCCGCGCGCATCGCGGTGACCAGGTCGTCGACGACCTGCTCGGTCACCGGCGTGATCGTCAGGTGCGCCGTGGCCGGCAGGACGGTCCCGTCCGGCTGGACGGCAGAGGGCTGGCCCTGGACGACGAAGCCGTGCGCGCGGATCGCGTCCGCCCACAGGTGCGGGTCGACCCGGCGGGCGGGCTCGGTCTCGTCGGCGGCCAGCGCCACCATGGGTCCGGTGGGCGAACCCACCACCCGCAAGCCCGCGATGCCGCCCACGGCCGCTCTGATCCGCGCGACCGATCCGGCCATGGACGCGGTCAGCTCGCCGAACCCGTCCAAGCCCAGCACCGACGCGATCGCCCACGCGGCCGCCAACGGACCGGCGGACTTCGACCCCAGCAGGGTCGCGTTCACGACCGGGTAGCCCGGCCAGTCGCTGGTGGCGAACCACTGGTGGCGCTGCCGGTCCAGCCCGCGCTGCAGCAGCACCGAGACGCCCTTGGGCGCGTAGCCATACTTGTGCAGGTCCGCGGACAGGCTGGTCACGCCGGGGACGGCGAAGTCCCACGGCCCCTCCGGCGCGGCGGCGTCCCCGGACGGCCAGAAGGCGAGCGCGAACCCGCCGATGCAGGCGTCCACGTGCAGGTCGACGCCGGCGTCCCCAGCCGCGGCGGCCACCTCGGCCACCGGGTCGAGCGCGGCGAACGGGTAGCAGGGCGCGCTGACCACGGCGAGGGCGACGTCGGGAGCGAACCGCGACGCCATCGCTGCAGCGTCCACCCGCCCGGTGGCCACGTCGACGGCGACGAGGTCGAGATCCAGGTCGAGCAGGGCCGCCGCCTTGCGGAACGCCGCATGGACGGTCGTCGGAGCGACCAGGCGGGGACGACCCGATCCGCCGCGGGCCCGCCAGGCGTCGCGGGCGGTCTTCACCGCCAGTAGGCAGCTCTCGGTGCCACCGGAGGTGGCGGTGCCGGCGACGTCCGGGCCGGCGTGGAACACCGTCCGCGCGACGTCGAGCAGCTCCCGCTCGATCACGGCGACCGAACCGAACGCGGTCGGGTCGAGCCCGTTCACCGGCTGCATCGCCCGGATCGCCGCCGCGGCCAGCTCGTCGAGGTCGGGCCGGCCGGAGTCGTACACATACGACAGCAGCCGTCCGCCGTGGGTGGGGGCGTCGCCGGCACGCAGCTCGGCGAGCCGGGCGAGCACGGCTTCGGCGTCCGTGGTCATGCATCCTCCCTTGTCAGAGCATCGATGTCAGCGCGGCGCAGCCGGTAGCGGGCGAGGAAAGCCAGGCTGAGCAGGGTCAGCACAGCCGGGACGACGCTGAACCCGAGCGCGATGCCGGCCACCGCGCTCGCGGGCTGGGTGACGGTTGTCCCTGCGATCGTCTGGACGTAACCGGTGACCGTGAGGATGAGCGCCAGCACGCCCGCGCCGAGGGCCATGCCGGTGGTCTCGCCGGCCGTCCAGATGCCCCCGAAGACCCCCGCGTTGGCGTCGCCAAGGCTGTGGGCGTCGTGGGAGATCACATCCGGCAGCATGGCCATCGGCAGCGCCTGCATGCCGGCATAGGCGGCGCCCGCCACCGCGACCGAGGCGTACATCCAGGTGCCCGGCGTCCACACCGCCACGACCAGGGACGCGGTCGCCACCGCGAACAGCACCGACGCCGCGGCGAACCCGCGCTCCTTGCCGATCCGCCGCGCGATCGCGCTCCACAGGGGCGAGCAGAGGATGGCGGGGGCAATGAGGGCGACGAACAGGAACGTGAGCGCGTCTTGCGAATGCATCACCTGGACGGCGACGTAGTTGGCCCCGGCGAGCATCAGGCCGGTGGCGACCGCCTGCAGCCCGAAGGTGGCCAGCAGGGCGCGGAACGGGGCGCTGCGGCGGAGCGCGGCGAGACCCTCGCGGTAGCCGGACGTCCAGGGCGTCGGCGGCGCGGCCGGGTCTGCGTCCTGGCGTGGGGCGATGGTCGTCGAGACCAGCATGCCGAGGGCGATGACCAGGCCGGCCACGAGGGCCATCACCAGGTAGCCCGTGTAGGCGTCCCCGATGCCCCGCAGCATCGGACCGCCGGCTCCGAACAGCAGGATGGCCAGGCTCAGGACCGCGACCCGGGCGGTGAGCAGCCGCGTCCGCTGGTCGTAGTGGGCCGACAGCTCGGCGGGCAGCGCGATGTAGGGCACCTGGAACAGGCTGAACGCCGTGGACGCGAGCAGGAACGCCACGCCCACCCAGACCGCCGCCGGCGCCGGCGGGACGCCCGCAGGGACGGCGAACGTGATCGCGAAGAACACCGGAAGGCAGAGGGCCCCCAGAGTCATGATCCGCCGGCGCGAGCCCGTCCTGTGCAACGAGGTGTCGGAGATGCCGCCGATGACCGGCGCGGCGAGCACGTCCCAGATCTTCGCGCCGGTGACCACGATGCCGGCCGCCCACGCGGCGACGCCGAGGGTGTCGGTGAGGTAGAAGACCAGGACGAGCCCAGGAAGCGTGGCGAATCCGCCGGTGCCCAGCGAGCCGATGGCGTAGCGGGCGATCGTTGCTCGGGCCACGAGCGGATCCTACGCGAGGCCCGGACCGGGCGGGAATGGCTGCCGGTGGCGGCCGGTTATGCTCGACAGGTGCTGACTCCGCTCTCGGTGACCGGCGTGGTGGTCTTCACCGCCTGCCTGGTGCTGGCTGTGCTCGCCGGGATCGGCATCTACGCGCTGTTGCGCGGCAGACAAGGGGAGTGACATGGCTTTCGAGATCCCGTCCGACCTCAACCCGGCGCTCGTCGGCCTGGCCTGGCTGCGCGGACGCTGGGAGGGCACCGGCTACCGCGAGTGGCCGGGACTGGAGAAGCACAGCTACTCCGTGCAGATCGACTTCGCCGACAACGGCGAGGACTACCTGCACTACCTGTGCCAGGCGTTCGAGACCGATTCCGACGGCACGCCGACCGCGCCGCTGTTCATGGAGACCGGCTTCTGGCGGCCGCTCGCCGACGGCACCCTCGACGTGGTGATGTGTTCGCCGGACGGGTTCGCGGAGATCTGGTTCGGCAAGGTGCAGCCCGGCCGGCTCGACCTGGTCACCGACGCGGTCGCGCGCACCCGCGACGCCAAGGTCGCCTACACCGCCGGACGCCGACTGTACGGCAACGTCGAGGGACGCCTGCTGTTCTCCTTCGACCGGGCCACCGAGGACGAGGAACTCCAGCCCTACATCTGGGCCCAGCTGGAACGGCGATGAAGCTGACTGAGGGCCCGGACGCGGGCGCCACCTGGCACTACGGAGATCCGTTCCGTGAGCAACGGGCGCTGGTCGCGGGCACGGCGTCGGTCGACCTGTCCCATCGGCCGGTGTTCACGATCAGCGGCGCCGACCGGTTGCGCTGGCTGAACGACATCACCAGCCAGGACTTCGCCGCCCTGGCCCCCGGCGTGCCCACGCTCGCCTACATCCTCGACGCGCACGGCCACCTCACCCACGTCTTCGGCGCGCGGGACGACGGCACCACGCTGTGGTGCCACACCGAGCCGGGTCACCTCGAACCCCTGCTCGGATGGCTGCGGCGAATGGTGTTCGCCGCCCGGGTGGAGATCGACGACGTCGGCCAGGAGTACGCGCTGGTGCTGCCGCCGGCGGCGGTCCATCGTGACGCCGGCTCGCCCCCCGCCGCCGGTGGCGGGCCGGTGGTCGTCCCCCGCGACCGGGTGGACGCCACGCTCGGCGAGACCCGGGCAGGGATCTGGGCGATGGAGGCGGTGCGGATCGCGTCCGGCACGCCCCGGATCTTCGTCGACACCGATGACCGTACGATCCCCAACGAGTTGGCGAATCCGGACGCCGACGCCCTCGGGCCGGCTGTACACCTCCGCAAGGGCTGCTATCCCGGCCAGGAGACCGTCGCCCGGGTGTACAACCTCGGTCGTCCGCCGCGCCGGCTGACGCTCCTGCACCTCGACGGGAGCGACGACCGGCTGCCGCCGGTGGGTGCTGACGTCCTGCGGGAGGGACGGCCGGTCGGCCGGATGGGCAGTTCCGAGCGGCACTACGAGCTCGGCCCGGTCGGCCTGGCTCTGCTGAAGAGAACGCTCGCGCCGGACGCGGAACTGGTCGTGGACGGCGTGGCCGCAGCCCAGGAGGTGATCGTCTCTCCGGAGGCCGGCCTGCACTGGCGTCCGGAGCCGGGGATCGGACGGGGCTGAGCCGCGCGACGCGTGCCGCGTGGCTCCGTCAGCCCGCCTCGGGCCGCGGGCTGCGCGGCAGCGTCCGAACCAGCGCCAGTGCCCCGAGGAGGAAGGCCGCGGCCGCGCCGGCGGCGAGCTGGACGGCCGCGACCGGCCCCTCCGGCAGCCACTGGAAGAAGAGCGTGCCGCAGACGGCCACGCCGAGCGTCCCGCCCAGCTGTTGCAGGGCGTTCATCAGGCCGGACGCCGAGCCGACCTCCCGATCGGCCACCCCGCCCAGCACCACCGAGAAGGCGGGCACGAGGCCGAACCCGCTCCCGACCCCGAACACGAAGCCGGCCGGAAGGAACATCCACGGCTGGGCGGTGCTGCCGGCCGCATGGATGGTGAGCACCTGCAGGCCGGCGCCCACGACCATCAGCGCGAATCCCAGCGCGAGCAGCCGGCGGCCCAGCCGGGGCAGCAGCGCCGCGCTCCCGGCGGCGGCCGCGACGGCCATACCGAGGGCGTAGGCGGAGCCGGCGAAGGCCGCCTGGAGGGCGGTGTAGCCCAGCGCCGACTGGGTGTAGGTGTTGAAGACGAGGGTGTTGCCGATCATGGCGGCGAACGCGAGGGTGATCACCCCGACGCCACCGAGGAACGCACGGTTGCGCAGCAGGGACGGCTCGATCACGGGGGCGGCGCTGCGCCGCTCGTGCCGGCCGAACCACACGAAGCAGGCCACGGAGCAGGCGAGGAGCGCGAACGTCCACCACGGCCAGCCGCGCTCGGGCCCTTCGATCAGCGGGAAGACCAGCATGACGGACGCGAGCCCGAGCAGCACGGCGCCGAACGGGTCGATCCGCAGCGCGGGGTCGCCGGGCCGGGGCGGGATGAACAGGAGGGCGCCGCACAGGGTGAGCAGGCCGATCGGGACATTGATCAGGAAGATCACCCGCCAGCCGAGACCGAGCACGTCCGCGCTGACCAGCGCGCCGCCGAGGAGGGGGCCCACCACCGACGACAGGCCGATCACCGGGC
Source organism: Propionicimonas sp. (assembly GCF_047606205.1). Taxonomy (GTDB): domain Bacteria; phylum Actinomycetota; class Actinomycetes; order Propionibacteriales; family Propionibacteriaceae; genus Propionicimonas. The sequence goes on from NZ_JASGES010000097.1 coordinate 5,629, forward strand.
CGAAGCTGCCCATGGCCGCGCCGAGTTCCGAGGCGGGGAACACGTCCCGGATCAGGCCGAAACCCTGGGGGATCAGCAGTGCGCCGACCAGGCCCTGGCAGGCGCGCGAGGCGATCAGGACGGACGGGTCGTGGGCCGTCGCGCAGGCGATCGACGCCAGCGTGAAGCCGATCGTTCCGACCAGGAAGAGCCGCCTCCGCCCGAACCGGTCGCCGAGACGCCCGCCGAGGACCAGGCCGACCGCGAAGGCGAGGGTGTAGGCGCCGACGACCCACTGGATCGTGCCGGCGCCGCCGCCGAGGTCCCGCTCGATCGGCGTGGCGGCGAGGTTGACGATCGTCGAGTCGAGCAGGTCCATGATCTCCGCCCCCAGGACGGTGGCCAGGGCGTACCGGCGCCAGCGGTGGGGCGCGGTCCGGGTGGCGGGGGTGGGGCCGGTGCCGGCTGCCATGGGTGTCTCCCTCCGACGGACGAACAATGTTCGTAACAACGAATGGTGTTCTACAACGCGGACGTCGTTCGCGTCAAGTACTGTGGGCGCATGCCACACCCGAAGGGAGCCTGGGCCCCGGAGTGGGCCGGTGATCGCGTCCAGCGACGGCGGCTCAGTACCGACGCGATCGTCGCCGCGGGGCTGGAACTGCTCGCGGCCGAGGGCATCGATGCCGTCACGATGCGGGCGGTGGCCGCGCGGCTCGGCACCGGCCCCGCCTCCCTGTACGCGCATGTCCGCGACAAGCAGGACCTCCACGAGCTGATGCTGGACGCGGTGTTCGCCGAGGTGCACGTCCCGGACCCGGAGCCGGAGCGCTGGCAGGAACAGCTGAAGGAGGCCATCCGCAGCGTGTACGAGGCGCTGGCGCGGCACCCGGGGATCGCGATGGTGAACATGGCGCACATCCCGCTCGGCCCGAACGCGCTGCGCTGCTCGGAGCGACTGCTGAGGATCTGCCTGGCCGGGGGGCTGACCGAGGAGATGTCGGGGCTGTGCGTGGACCTGCTCACGCTGTATCCGACCGCCGTCGCCGTGGAGGACGCGATCTGGTACGAGCGGGGCAAACGCAGCGACTGGATGAACAGCGAGCAGGCCGTGATCGGCCGGCTCGGCGACTACTTCGGGAGCCTGCCGGGCGAGGTGTACCCGACCATCAGGGCGATGGCGCCGTTCCTGCTGGCGGGCAACGGCCAGGACCGTTTCGAGTTCGGTCTGGCTGTGCTGATCGCCGGGGTGGACGCCCTCAAGTCGTGGCGGCCCCAGCCCTCCAGCAGCGACCCGGAGCGGGTCGTCGGCCGGCACTGAGCCGAGCGCGCGCGTCCCGGTCCGCGATTGTTCAGCAGTCTCCTACGGCCGCCGGGCCAGGACGTAGAGCCGTTCGGTCTGCGCCTCCGCCGGCACGGGCGAGCGCGTGTACCACTCGACGACCTCCAGACCGGCGGCGCTGACCGCGGCCAGCACCTGGCCGCGGTCGGGGCACACGTCGTCGAGGTCGACCGGGATTCCGAAGAGCTCGTCGGTGTGCCGGACGCCGTCACCGAGGTGGACCGCGAAGGCGAGGGTGCCGTCCACGCGCAGGGTGTCGGCGAGCGCGCGCAGGGTCGGGGCGAGCTCGGAGGGAGCGAGGTGCACGAAGGCGTACCAGGCGACGATCGCGCCCCAGGCGGCCGCGGTCCTGGGCCGCAGCACCTGGTGGAAGCGGCCGACCGCGAAGTCCAGGTCGGGGAAGTTGGCCCTGGCCTGCTCGACCATGGCCGCGGACGCGTCGAGGCCGTGGACGTCCGCGCCGGTGTCGGCGAGGAAGGCCGCGATCTGGCCGGGGCCGCAGCCCAGGTCGAGGATCGGGCCGCCGGCGCCGGCGGCGATCCGCTCCAGCAGCCAGACGTCGAACGGCTTGTCGATCAGTTCGTCCAGGAGCGCCTCGGAGTAGGCGGCGGCGGCCGCGTCGTAGGCGGCCACGACCCTCGCATCCCTGGCCTGCGGGCCGTCGGCCAGCACGGCCTCGAGGTCGGCGGCCCGCGGGGCGCCCTCGGAGGCCGCCGGGACGGGTCCGAGCAGATGGGTCCAGCGCGTGTCGCGTCCGTGCTGCACCTGCACCTCGCGCACCAGCGGGTCGTCGCCGGTCGCCATCCGGGCCAGGCACGCCTCGACCTCGGCCTTGTCGGCGAAGGGGTGCAGCCGGTCGGTGCGCGTCCTCAACTCGCCGGCCGACTGTGCTCCGCGCAGCAGCAGGACGGTGAGCAACGCGCGCTCGTCCTCCGCGGGCTCGAGCACCTCGTCGATCAGCTGGTGGTACTTCACCGTCCGCGATCCTGCGCCGGCCCAGACCAGCCGCAGCAGGCCGCGGTCCTTCAGCGCACGGGTCGCGTCCTGAATGTCGCGCTCGGACAGCTCCATCACGGGCTCGCGGCTGGAGGTCTGGTTGCAGGCCAGACGGAGCGAGTTGAGCGTGAGCGGGTAGCTCGCGGGGACGGTCTTCTGTTTCTCCAGCAGGCAGCCGAGGATCCGTTGCTCCTCGGCGGTCAGCACCGGCAACGCCATGCAGCGCACCCTACCGATCCCCCGGGTGTCCGCGCGGGCCGTCCGCGGTGGCACGGGAGCATCAGGTCTGCATGAGCCGGACGCAGAGCCGGCGCAGGACTCCACGGAGGTCATCGTCCGGCAGCGTCGTGAGGCGGCGCAGCACCGGCTTGAGGTCGAGGGCGAGCGTGAGGCCCGCGATCTCGTCCGGTGTGGGTGTGGGGCCGAACAGCAGCGCGGCGGAGCGGTCGGTGAGCCGCCCCAGCCGCGCGCCGATGCCGGGCTGGGACCGGATGCTCGGGTCGGCGAAGTCGATCGACCCCAGGGTGCGGTGGGCGATCAGCACCTGGTCGACGAAGGAGTCGATGAGCAGTTCGCGGCGCTCCCGGGCTCCGTCCACGCGCTCCGCGGTCGCCAGCGCCGCCTCCAGCGCGGCGATCCGCTCGTCGAGCAGGGCGTCCAGGAGTGCGGCCTTGGTGCGGAAGTAGTAGTAGACGTTGGCCTTGCCGATCCCCGCGGCATCAGCGATGTCCTGCAGGGACGCGCCCGCGTATCCCCGCTCGGCGAACAGCGCGCGGGCGGTGTCGAGCACGACCCGCCGGGTGCGCTCGGCCTGCGCTGCCCTCGCCGTCGCTCCGGTCACGTGAGCATGGTACATTGATTAGCCGATCGGCTAATCAATGCGGACTGACCCCGAGGAGGACGCGATGGCTGTTCTGGTGACCGGCGGGACCGGGTTCGTCGCGGGCTGGTGCATCGCCGGCCTGCTCGACCGCGGCCATCGGGTGCGCACCACCGTCCGGGACCTCGGACGCTCGCACGGGCTGCTCGCCCAGTTCCCGACCGCGTCCGGGCGACTGGAGGTGGTCCGGGCCGACCTGACCGCCGACGAGGGCTGGGCGGAGGCCGTCGCCGGCGTCGACGCCGTCCTGCACGTGGCCTCGCCGATGGGCGGCGGCATCCGTCCGGCCGACCCCGACGACCTGATCCTCCCTGCGCGGGACGGGGCCCGGCGCGTGATCGCCGCGGCGGTCTCGGCCGGAGTCCCGCGCGTGGTGATGACCTCCAGCGGTGCGGCGGCGACGCCGCCGGCGGGGTCGGCCGGTGAGTTCGACGAGTCGTTGTGGACCGATCCGGACCAGGCCGGCCTGGACGCGTACCGCCGATCGAAGGCCCTCGCCGAGCGGGCGGCGTGGGACGAGGTGGCCGGCTCCGCCACGACGACGCTGACCACGATCCTTCCCGGAGCGGTCTTCGGCCCGATCCGCTCGCCGGAGTCGCGCAGCTCGACCCAGGTCGTCGCCCAGTTGATCCGGCCCGGAGCGGGAGTTCCCCGGATCGGGCTGCAGGTCGTCGACGTTCGCGATCTCGCCGACCTGCACATCGCGGCGATGGAGTCGCCCGCCGCCGCCGGCCGCCGGTTCCTCGCCGTCGCCGGGTTCATCTGGATGCGGGAGATCGCCGAGTTGCTGCGAGCGGAGTACGGCGGCGGTCGGGGAGCGGTCCGCGAACTCCCCGACTGGCTCGTCCGGGTGGCGGCGCGCCTGCGGCCGGGGATGGAGGAACTGGTGCCGATGCTGGGCCGGCGCTACACCTACACGACAGCGGCGGCCCGCTCGGTGCTGGGCTGGCAGCCCCGACCCGTCCGCGACACGATCATCGACACCGCCCGCAGCCTGGTCGACGCCGGCCTGGTGTGACTCGCCCGCAGCGAGGAGGCGGCCTTCTCCCCACGTGGCGACCCGGGTTCGGGGACGCCCGGGTCAGGCCTTCTTGGCGCGACTCCTCAGCTTCGCCCGCTCGTTGGCGTCCAGGGTCACCTTCCGGATGCGGACGTTCTTCGGCGTGACCTCGAGGCACTCGTCGCTGCGACAGAACTCCAGCGCCTGCTCCAGGCTGAGCAGCCGCGGCGGGATCAGCCGCTCGAGTTCGTCCCCGGTGGAGGAGCGGACGTTGGTCAGCTTCTTCTCCTTGGTGGGGTTCACGTCCATGTCGTCCTGCCGCGGGTTCTCGCCCACGATCATGCCCTGGTACACCTCGTCGCCGGGGCCCACGAACAGCGTCCCGCGCTCCTGCAGGTTGAACAGCGCGTAGGACGTCACCGTGCCCGTCCGGTCGGCGACCAGCGATCCGGTCAGGCGGGTCTTGATCTCGCCCGACCACGGCTCGAAGCCCTCGAACACGTGGTGCATGATGCCGGTGCCGCGGGTCTCGGTGAGGAACTCGGTGCGGAAGCCGATCAGGCCGCGGGCCGGGATCACGTACTCGATCCGCACCCAGCCCGTGCCGTGGTTGACCATGTGCTCCATGCGCGCCCGCCGCGTCCCCATCAGCTGGCTGATCGTGCCGACATGCTCCTCCGGCACGTCCACGGTGAGCCGCTCGACCGGCTCGTGCAGCTTCCCCTCGATCGTCCGGGTGAGCACCTCCGGCTTGCCGACGGTGAGCTCGAAGCCCTCCCGGCGCATCATCTCCACCAGCACGGCCAGCTGCAGCTCGCCCCGTCCCTGCACCTCCCAGGTGTCGGGACGATCGGTGCCGTTCACCCGGATCGACACGTTGCCGATCAGTTCGGTGTCGAGCCGCCCCTTCACCAGCCGCGCCGTGAGCAGCTTTCCCACCCGGCCGGCCAGCGGGGAGGTGTTGATGCCGATCGTCATCGAGATCGACGGCTCGTCGACGGTGATCAGCGGCAGCGGCCGGGGGTCATTCGGGTCGGCCAGCGTCTCGCCGATGGTGATCTCCGGAATACCCGCGATCGCGACGATGTCGCCGGGGCCGGCGGAGTCCGCAGGCACCCGCTCCAGCGCCCTGGTGATCAGCAGTTCGGAGAGCCGGACGTTGGTGACACTGCCGTCGTGACGACACCACGCGACCGTCTGCCCCCGGGTGATCGTGCCCTCCACGATCCGGCACAGTGCCAGCCGACCGAGGTACGGGGACGCGTCCAGGTTGGTGACGTGGGCCTGCAGCGGTGCGCCCTCGGTGTAGACCGGCGCGGGGATGGTGTCCATGATCAGCTGGAACAGCGGCTCCAGATTGGGCGAGTCCGGGACGGTGCCGTCCGCCGGCTGCTCCAGCGACGCCTTCCCCGCCTTCGCCGCGCAGTAGATGATCGGGAAGTCGAGGTGGTGCGCCTCGTCGTCGTCGATCAGGTCGAGGAAGAGCGCGTACACCTCGTCGACGACCTCGGCGATCCGGGCATCGGCGCGATCGACCTTGTTGATCACGACGATGATCGGCAGGTCCTTCGCCAGCGCCTTGCGCAGCACGAACCGGGTCTGGGGCAGCGGGCCCTCGGAGGCGTCGACGAGCAGCAGGACCCCGTCCACCATCTCCAGGCCGCGCTCGACCTCGCCGCCGAAGTCGGCGTGGCCGGGGGTGTCGATGATGTTGATCGTGACCGTCGACCCGTCGGCCAGGACGTGGTCGACCGCGGTGTTCTTCGCGAGGATCGTGATCCCCTTCTCGCGCTCGAGGTCCATCGAGTCCATGACGCGGGTGTTCACGTCCTGGTTCTCGCGGAACGCGCCGGACTGCCACAGCATGGCGTCCACCAGGGTGGTCTTGCCGTGGTCGACGTGGGCGATGATGGCGACGTTGCGCAGGTCTGCGCGTGCGGGCATGCGGGAACTCCGGTCTGCAGCGGGAACCCGCAGAGTCTACCGCTCCGGCCCGCGCCTGTCCCTCCGGCCTGCCCCCGCCTACCCCGCCCGTCCGCCCCCGCCTACCCCGCCCCCGCTCGACGCCCATCCACGCAGAAGCCATCGATAGTCGCAGGAGCCGCCGAATATTCGGCGGCGTTCTTGACTTTCGATGGCGTTTGTCGCCGAGTCGAGTGGCGGAGCCCGTCCCGAGGGACGCACAGCGATGCGGCGGACGGCGACCAGGTGTTGTCCGATTGTTGTCCGTTTCTCCCCGCGTCTGGCGCTGGTGGGGCGGACGCGGTGCCATGGCTCCATGACGACGTCGAGGACCGCGCAACTGTTCGGGTCGGGCATGACCAGGCACGACCTGGACCGTGCCGTGCAGCGGGGTGAGCTGGTTCGCGTCCGGCACGGCGCGTGGAGCGAGCCCGGGGCGGACGGCGACCTGCAACAGCACCGTCTGCTCCTGGAAGGGACGTGGCCGCTCCTGGGCGAGGGCGCGGTGCTCAGCCACGGTTCGGCGGGAGTCCCGCACGGGCTGCCCGTCTGGCCGGCGCTGCTGGAGCGGGTGTCGATCACACGGTCCGGCGGCGGGCACGGCGCCCGGACTCGGAACCTGCACGTGCGTAGGGCGCCGCTGGCGCCCCCGGAAGTGCAGGCCCAGGGCGGCTACCGGGTCACTTCCCTGGAACGGACGGCTGTCGACCTCGCGCGACTGCTCTCCTACGAGCGCGCGGTCGCGGTGCTGGACGCCGCCCTCCACGCGCAGGCGGACGCCGGTCTTCTCGACGAGACCGTCCGGGCGGCGGTGGGCCGGTCGGGTGCGGCCACCGCTCGCAGGGCCCTGGCGTTTGCCGATGGCCGGGCGGAGAGCGTCGGGGAGTCGGTCAGCCGGGTACGGATGGCGCAGGTGAGGCTCCCTGCCCCGGATCTCCAGACCCGCGTGTTCGACGCTGCGGGACGGTTCGTCGCCCGCTGCGACTTCTGCTGGCCCGGACGCCGCGTCATCGGTGAGTTCGACGGTGCGGTGAAGTACACGGGCACGCCGGAGGAGGTCGCGGCAGCGGTGATGGCGGAGAAGCGGAGGCAGACCGCCATCGAGGCGCTCGGCTGGCTCGTCGTCCGGTGGACCTGGTCTGAACTCTTCGACGCGGAGGCCTTCCGCGTGAAGATCGCCGCGGCGCTCGCTCGCGGCGGCAGTCCGGTTCGTTGATCGCGGACCTCCGCGCCCCGGTCCGCGGGCCAGGAAGCCGCCGAAAGCCAGGTATGCCGCCGAATATTCGGCGGTATACCTGGCTTTCGATGGCGTTTGCAGGCCAGGGGCGGCTCCGGGACTCAGCGCAGGTCCTCGGGGCTGTGCGGCGCGTGCCCGGTCTCCATCGCCTCCACCATGTCCGAACGGATGCCGACGCCGGTCTCCAGCCGCGCGTGCGAGCGGGAGTAGGTGAAGTAGATCACGAAGCCGATCGCCAGCCAGATCACGAACCGCAGCCAGGTCTCCACGGAGAGATTGATCATCAGGTACGCGCAGATCACGGCCGAGACGATCGGCAGCACCGGCGAGAACGGCACGGTGAACGCCCGCTTCAGGTCGGGACGCCTGCGGCGCAGCACGACCACGCCGATCGAGACCAGCACGAACGCGGACAGCGTGCCGATGTTCACCATCTCCTCCAGCACGCCGACCGGGGTGAGGCCGGCGACGATGGCCACCACCACGGTCACGATCACGGTGATCAGCCACGGCGTGCGGTAGGTCGGGTGCACCTTGGCCAGGCCCATCGGCAGGAGGGCGTCGCGGCACATGGCGAAGATCAGGCGGGTCGCACCGATCATCAGGGTGAGTACCACGGTGGTGAGGCCGGCGACGGCGCCGGCGGAGATCAGCGTGGCCATCCAGGCCTGGCCGTGGTAGGCGAACGCGTTGGCCAGCGCCGCGCTCGGGTCGAGCTTGTCGTAGGGCACCATGCCGGTCACCACGAGGGCCACCGCGCAGTAGAGCACCGTGCAGATCGCCAGCGACGCGATGATGCCGACCGGAAGGTCGCGCTGCGGGTTCTTCGTCTCCTCCGCGGTGGTGGCCACCACGTCGAAGCCGATGTAGGCGAAGAACACCAGTGCGGCCCCGGCGAGCACGCCGCCGACGCCGAAGGTGGACGGTGTGGCGCCGGTGAGCAGCTGCAGCAGCGGCTGCGTCCAGCTGAACCCCGAGGCGCCGGCGGTCGGCAGGGCCGGCGGGACGAACGGGGTGTAGTTGGCCGGGCTGATGAAGCCGATGCCGGCGAAGATGACGAACAGGACGATGAAGAGCTTCAGCCCGACCAGCACCAGGTTGACCCGCAGTGACTCCTTGATGCCCACGGTGACCAGGACGCCGAGGACCAGGACGAGCACGATCGCCGGCACGTCGACCACTCCGCCGTAGCTGATCGACGCGGGCAGCGCGACGCCCAGCTTGCCGAGGAACGCCCCGAGGTAGGCGCTCCAGCCCTGCGCCACCACGGACGCGCCGAGGAACATCTCCAGGATCAGGTCCCAGCCGATGATCCAGGCGAAGATCTCGCCGAGCGAGGCGTAGGAGAAGGTGTACGCCGAGCCGGACACCGGCACCGTCGAGGCGAACTCGGCGTAGCACATGGCGGCCAGCGCGCAGCAGACCGCGGCGATGACGAAGCTGATCACGATCGCCGGCCCGGCGACATTGTGCGCGGCGCGTCCGGTGAGGGTGAAGATGCCCGCACCGATCACCACGCCGACGCCGAACACGGTCAGGTCGAGCGCGCTCAGCGATTTCTTCAACTGGTACTCGGGCTCGTCGGTGTCGGCGATCGACTGCTCGATCGACTTGGTGCGCAGGAGGCTCATCGGCTCATCTCCGGAAGGGTTGGGGGCGGCATCGGTGCGGCCCGCGGGCAACCGCTGAAAGCTATTCCCTGTCGACCGATGGGTGAAACACGTGACCAGCATGCGGTCGGACGTCCTGCTCCGACGGGTGCGGAACCCGCCTGTCCAGCCGTGGGAGGCCGCTGTTAGGCTGACGCCCAACCGGCGGGGAACCGGTCGTGGCGACGGCCCGACGGGGAGGGGAGGGACGGTGGGCTTCCTGGACTTCCTCGGCTCGCTCGGGCGGGCGATCGTCGGCGTCTGGGGTCTCGACCCCTCCGTGGCCCAGTGGTTCCGCGGCTACCCCTACGCGTTCGAGATCTCGATCACCATCGCGATGCTGGCCGGGATCTCCACCCTGCTCGGCAACAGCGTCGTCCTGTTCCTGAACCGCATTCGCGGGTGGCGGTTCGCCGTCAGCCTGGTGATCAACGGGATCTCGATGGTGGCGCTGTTCGTGGCGCAGGCGGTCGTGATCGCCGTGATCGGCTATCTCGTCACCGGCGACCGGCTGTCGCTGGCGAACGCGGCCAGGGCTGTGATGCTGGCCACCGCGCCTCTGCTCTTCGGCTTCCTCGAACTCGCGCCGTACGTCGGCCCGGGCATCGCCCGCGTCCTCCAGGTCTGGAGCCTGCTGGCGCTGTGGGTGATCGTCGGTGTGATCTACCAGGTGGGCTACTGGCCGGCCCTGCTGATCACCGGGCTCGGCTGGGGGGTCATGCAGGGCCTGTCGTGGGCGCTGGCCAGACCGCTGACCGCCCTCGGCAACGGCGTCTGGCGGGCGCTGTCGGGCAGTCCGACGCTGCTCACCGCCCAGGACATCCTCTCGGGCCACCAGTTCATGCCGGTGGAGTTCGACTTCGACGTCCGCGCCGGTACGGAGGGCGGGCAGTGATCCTCGTCTCCCTGCTGCTGGGCCTGCTGGTCCTGGTCCTGATCGTGCTGGCGGTCGGCCCGTTGGAGTCGCTCGGCTGGTGGTCGGAGCGGGGCGCGGAGAAGGCCGAGGCGACCATCGAGGGCCTGCGTGCCGAGCACGAGGCCATGCCCGCGCCGCCCTATCAGCGCTACGTGGTCTACCTCTCCGGGATCGGCGCGATCGACGGCCATTCGCGGCCCTCGGAGGAGGAGCCGTTGCTGGCCGCCGTCGAGGCCATCCCCGGCACCTGCGTGGTCAGCGACGTGTTCCCCTATGCGGTCGACAACCGTGGGCTGACCGCGCAACGTCCGCTGGCCGGGCTGTGGAAGGCGATCGAGAAGGCGCGGCTGAAGAACCCGGAGGCGCTCGTCGCGATGCTGGTGAACCTGCGCAACGCCGTCCAGCTGTTCGTGTGCTCGGACCGCCGCTACGGGCCCACCTACAACATCGGCACCGCACAGCAGATCCTGGACGGCCTGCTCCGCAAGGGCTACCGGCTCGGCAGCGGGACCCCGGTCACCCTGGTCGGCTGGAGCGGCGGCGCCCAGATCTCGCTGGGCGCGGCCTGGTACCTCGGCCTGGCCAGGATCCCGCTGACGCTGATCTCGATCGGCGGCATGATGTCGGACGACTACGGCCTGGACCGGATCGACCACGTCTACCACCTGCGGGGCACCAAGGACCCGTTCGAGAAGCTCGGCTGGATCATGTTCGCCGGACGCTGGCCGATCGCGGTCGGCTCGCCGTGGTCGCGGGCCTCGAAGGAGGGACGGATCACTGTCATCGATCTCGGCCCGATGCAGCACAACGCGAAGGAGCACTACTTCGACCCGAACGCCTTCGCCCCGGACGGTCGCAGCTATCTCCAGGTGACGACCGACGCCGTGGTCGCGCTGCTGACCGACCAGGAAGTTCAGGTCATCCCGACCTGACCGATGCCGCTGATCGAGCCTGTCGGGAGGACCGCAGGCCGAGGGCCGGGGTCGGGTCAGGGGAGGGACCCATGGCGATCGGGACCGGCTTCCGTAGGCTGGGCCCGTGACGCAGTGGTTCACCGAGAGCTTCCGCACCGAGTACGCCAAGCAGGAGGCGGAGCTCGGGCGGGTCAACATCGCCGTGTTCGGCAAGACGGGGGTCGGCAAGTCGACCCTCGTGAACGCCATCTTCGGCGAGCCCGTCGCGGCGACCGGCATCGGGGCCCCGGTGACCAACGGGTCCCACCTCTACCTCGACAAGCGCGGCTCGCTCGGCGTGATCGACACCCGCGGGCTCGAGCTGGGACGCGACGACGGCCAGATCATCTCCGAGCTCACCAAGGCGGTGAAGGAGAGCCGCGGCAAGCCGATCGACGAGCAGATTCACGTCGCCTGGTACTGCGTGCGCGGCATGGACCGCCGCTTCGAGGACTTCGAGGAGCGCTTCGTCCGCACCCTCGCCGACCTCGGCCTTCCGGTGGTCCTGGTGCTCACCCAGGTGCCGATGCGGGACGGCCAGTACCACCCGGACGCCGTCGAACTCGCCCGTCAACTGACCGCCCGCAACCTGCCCATCGTGGACGGCCACCCGTTCATGACCTACGCGATGAGGGACCAGTTCACCGGTCAGCCGCCCTACGGCTTGGTGGAGGTGCTCGGCGCCACCTTTCGCGTCGCTCCGGAGGCCGTCCAGGCCGCCCTCGTCGCGGCGCAGGAGATCGATGTTCGGCTCAAGGCGAGCCAGTCGAACAAGGCCGTCGCCGCAGCCGTGACCGCCGCCGCGGCCGCCGCAGCCGTGCCGATCCCGTTCTCCTCGGCCGCGATCCTGGTCCCTATCCAGCTGTCGATGATGGCCCGGATCGCGCAGTTGCACGGGCTCGGGCTCGACAAGTCGGCGCTGCTCGCGATCGCGTCCACCTCGGTCGCCACGTCCGCCGGACGCGCCGCAGCGGCCGGCCTGTTGAAGTTCATCCCCGGCGCGGGGAGCGTGGTCGGCGGTGTGATCAACGCCTCCGTCGCGTCCTCGCTCACCCTGGCCATGGGGCAGGCCTGGCTGGTCGTGTGCCAGCGCGCCTTCAACAAGACCCTCCCGGTACTGGACGGAAGGGTCGACACCGCCGCCGTCACGAAGCTCTTCGAGTCCGAGATGGCGAAGCGAATGCCGAGGATCCGCCACAAGAGCCGGGACGCCTGACCGGCCCCGTTGGTCATCCCCGGCTCCCCCTCGCCGTCCGGGACGAGGGGGCGACCGGGGTGCGGATCTCAGCGGGCCGCACCTCCTGGCCACCGGCGGTTCACCTGGCGTCCACCCGGCGGGGTTATCCTTTGCGACGGAGAATGATCGCCGCGGGAGCGGCTGAGCCGGAGGAGGTGAGGCGGATGTCACCAGGTAGTCCCCACCAACCCGTCCCGCCCACTTCCCGCGGCGTCCGCCCGAGCTGATCCCGGCCCGGCGCGGGCTTGCTGCGGCTCCGTCC
>NZ_JASGES010000098.1:0-5788 GCF_047606205.1 Propionicimonas sp.
AGCAGGCCACCGATCACCTCGGCGACGAAGACCGTGGCGGTGATCGCGACCACCGCGACCAGGCGTCGCCGGTGTCGGCCGGTAGCGGTGAGACCGTGCGCGTGGTCGTGGTCGTGGCTCATCGGGGAGCTCCGGCCAGGGCGGCCGGCGAGGCCGCGGGGTGCCCGGGCCGGCCGCGCGCATGCCGTCCGGGCACCCCGCGGCCTCGCCGGTCGCCCTGGCCGGAGCTCCCCGATGAGCCACGACCACGACCACGCGCACGGCCTCACCGCTACCGGCCGACACCGGCGACGCCTGGTCGCGGTGGTCGCGATCACCGCCACGGTCTTCGTCGCCGAGGTGATCGGTGGCCTGCTCTCCGGATCGCTGTCGCTGCTCGCCGATGCCGGCCACATGTTGTCGGACTCGGCCGGCCTGGTGATCGCCCTGGTCGCCGCCCACCTGGCCGCCCGCCCGCCGACGAAGGCCCGCACCTTCGGGCTGCAGCGCGCGGAGGTGCTGGCCGCGCTGGTCAACGGGGTGCTGCTGGTCGCGATCGCCACCTCGGTGCTGATCGGGGCGATCCTGCGCTGGCAGTCCCCGCCCGAGGTCGACAGCGGCCTGATGCTGTGGGTGGCCCTCGCCGGCGTGGCCGCCAATATCGCCGGCCTGCTGATCCTGCGCGAAGGGCGCGAGGCGAGCCTCAACCTGCGCGGCGCCTACCTCGAGGTGCTGGGCGACCTGATCGGCTCGCTGGCCGTCATCGCCGCAGCGATCGTGATCGCCGCCACCGGCTTCACGCGTGCCGACTCGGTCGCCGCGCTGGCGATCTTCGTCCTGATCGTGCCGCGTGCGGTCGCGCTGCTGCGCGAGGTCGTCAACGTGCTGCTGGAGGCCACCCCGTCGGGCATCGACCTGGACGAGGTTCGCACCCACCTGCTGGAGACACCTGGCGTGGCGGCCGTGCACGACCTGCACGCGTGGACGATCACCAGCGGTTCCCCTGTCCTCACCGCGCACATCGTCGTCGACGCCGCCTGCCTGGCCGACGACCGCACCGGGGAGGTCCTCGACACCCTCTCCGAGTGCCTCGACGATCACTTCGACCTCAGTCACTGCACGCTGCAGCTCGAGCCGGAGGCCCACCGCCAGCACGAGCGCCCCGTCCACGACTGACCCTGGCCGGCCCCGTCCCGGCCCCCGACGCCGGCCTGCGCGGACACCGACCCAGCGGGCGGCATCTTCTGTCATTATCTGCGTATGGACGCAGATATGCAGGCAAGCCGGCTTCCCACGGAACCGCTCTCGCCCGACAGCGAGTACGTCGACCTCGCCGCGGAGGTGTTCACCCTGCTGTCCGATCCGACCCGGATCCGGCTGATCCTCGCCCTCGAGGACGGCGAACTGCCGGTCGGGGAACTGGCCGAGCGGGTCGGCAAGGCGCCGACCGCCGTCTCCCAGCACCTCGCCAAGCTGCGCTGGGCGAAGGTGGTGCAGACCCGCCAGGAGGGCACCCGCGTCTTCTACAGCCTGATCGACGAGCACGCCCGCGAACTCGTCCACCAGGCGGTGTTCCAGGCCGAGCACGTGATCGACTTCTGGCCGAGGCACCACCGGCCCTCGACCGCGCCGACGGCCGGGCGATGAGCACTCCGCCCACCCTCGCGCCCGCGGCGGCGGGGCTCGTCCCCGAGTCCCCGCTCACGTTGTGGCGGCGGATCGACCGCGGCGACCTGGCCCGGGTGGCGGTCGTGGCCGCGCTGGCCGTGGCCGCCGCCGTGGCACCGGCGCTCGGCGCGCCGTGGTGGGTCTCGGTGAGCGTCGCGGTCGCTGGTCTGGCCGTCGGCTGCTGGCCGATCGTCGTCGAGGCCGTCGAGGACGCCCGCCGGCAGCGGATGAGCATGGAGTTGTCGATGCTGCTGGCGATCGTTGCCGCAGCACTGATCGGGGAGTGGGTGACCGCGCTGGTCATCACGGCCTTCGTGCTGGCCGCGGAGATCCTCGAGGACCTGTCGATGGACCGCGGCCGCGAGGCCCTCACCGAGCTGATCAGCTTCCTCCCCTCGCGGGTGCGGGTGCGCGACGGCGGTGAGCTCGTCGACGTCGACCTCGAGGAGGTGGCCGTCGGGGACGAGGTGCTGGTCGCCCCCTGGGGCCGCGTCCCGGTCGACGGCACGGTGGTCGACGGAGCGTCCAGCGTGGACGCGTCCCGCATCACCGGCGAGCCGCTGCCGGTGGACGTCACCGCGGGGGCGTCGGTCTGGGCGGGCTCGGTGAACCAGGCCGGCGCCATCGTCGTCCGCACGGAGAAGGTCGGTGCCGAATCGTCCTACGGACAGATCGTCGAGGCCGTGCGGGCCGCCCAGTCGTCCGAGGCGCCCGTCCAGCGGCTCGCCGACCGGCTGGCCGGCTGGCTGGTCTACGTCGCCCTGGCCGGCGCGGCGCTGACCTGGCTGTTCACCAGGGACGCGACCGCGACCATCTCCGTCGTGATCGTCGCCGGCGCCTGCGGCGTGGCGGCCGGGACGCCGCTGGCGGTACTCGCGGCGATCGCACGGACCGCCCGCAGCGGCGCCTTCGTCAAGGACGGGGCGCACCTCGAGGAGCTCTCCGCCGTCGACGTCGTCGTCTTCGACAAGACCGGCACGCTCACCCATGGGCAACCGGTCGTCGCCGGGGTCGAGGTGGCGTCCGGAGTGGCACTCGGCGAGCTGCTCGCCCTGGTGGCGTCGGCGGAGCTGTACTCCGAGCACCCGGTCGCGCAGGCGATCCTCAGCCATGCCCGCGCCGCCGGTGTCGAGGTCGCCGCGCCCGAACGGTTCCTGTCCGAGCCGGGCCTGGGCGTGTCGGCGACAGTCGCCGGGCACCGGGTCGTGGCGGGCAACGCCGCCCTCGTCCCCGACCCCGCCGGCCGCGCCGGGTCCGCCGGGACCGCCGTGCAGGTGGCGATCGACGGCACCTGGGCGGGCACGATCCGGCTCGGCGACACCGTGCGCGACTCGGCGTCCGGCTGCGTCGAACGGCTGGAGGCCCTGGGGGCGCGCGTGGTGATGATGACCGGCGACAGCGAGTCCGCCGCGCGCGAGGTCGCGGCCCGGGTCGGCATCGACGAGGTGCACGCCGGCCTGCTGCCGGCCGACAAGGTGGCTCTGGTCAGCCGGCTGCGGGAGTCGGGCAGCCGCGTCGCGATGGTCGGGGACGGGGTGAACGACGCCCCGGCGCTGGCGGCGGCGAACGTCGGGATCGCGATGGGCAACGGCACCCACATCGCGATCGAGAGCGCCGATGTCGTCCTGATCAGTTCCGACCTCGCCGACCTGGCCCGGGCCCTGCACACCGCGCGCAGGGCGCGGCGGATCGTGTGGGCGAACGTCGTCGGCACCGTCCTGGTGGACGTGGCCGGCATGGCGCTGGCCGCCGTCGGCGTCCTCGGGCCACTGCTGGCCGCGATCGTCCACGTCGGCAGCGAGTCGGCGTTCATCCTCAACTCCGCCCGCCTCATCCCGCGCCGGCGACGTCGCTGACCCTGCGATGATGGACGCTGCCGCCACGCGCGGCGGCACCGGGAACGAAGGAGACGTGGAATGAGTGTCGGCGAGGTCGTCCTGGTCGGCGGCGGGCCCGGGGACCCCGATCTGCTGACGGTCGGGGGGCTGAAGGCGCTGCGAGCCGCGGACGTGGTCCTCTACGACCACCTGGCCCCGCTCGCGTGCCTGGCCGAGACCCGCCCGGACGCCACCCTCCTCGACGTGGGCAAGATCCCGCGCGGCCACCACACCCCGCAGGCCGACATCAACGCCCTGCTCGTGGAGCATGCGCGCAGCGGCGCGCTGGTCGTCCGGTTCAAGGGTGGCGACCCGTTCGTGCTGGGTCGCGGCTCCGAGGAGTGGCAGGCCTGCGCGGAAGCCGGCATCCCCGTCCGCGTGATCCCTGGGGTGTCGTCGGCGATCGCGGGCCCGGCGCTGGCCGGCATTCCGCTCACCCACCGCGGGCTGACCCAGAACTTCTCCGTGGTGTCGGGCCACGTCGGCCCCGACCACCCCGCGTCCACGGTGAACTGGGACGCGCTGGCGACCAGCTCTGGCACGATCGTGATCCTGATGGGCGTCACCCACCTGGCCGACATCTGCGCGGGCCTGGTCGCGCGCGGCCTCGCCCCCGATACCCCGGCGGCGATCGTCGCGCGCGCGACGAGCCCCGAGCAGCGGGTGTTCCGCGGCACGGTCGCGACGCTGCCCGGGATCGCCGCGTCCGCCCATGTCGAGCCGCCCGCCCTCACCGTGATCGGTGCCGTCGTCGCCCTCGACCTCCTGGGTCCCACCGCGTCCTGACCACCCGCCCCCCGTCGTTCCGGGGACGGTTCCTTTCCCGTTCGCTGGTCCGTCCCCTTTCTCGTTCAGGGGACGGTTCTCTTCCGGTTCGCTGGTCCGTCCCCTTTCTCGTTCAGGGGACGGTTCTCTTCCCGTTCGCAGATCCGTCCCCTTTCTCGTTCAGGGACGACGCCTCGGCGCGCCCGGGCGTGAATGGTTCAGGGGACACTCCTGCGAACGGGAAAGGAACCGTCCCCGAGATCCGCACCCCGGGCCGGCGACGGAGCTGGGCAGCGGCCCGCTCCGGGTCGGTCAGGGCTCCAGGGGCCCCAGCCATGCGGACGCGACCGTCGCGTGCGCGGACTCGGGATCCGAGGGGTGGAACAGGCCGGCCAGGACGTCCCGGTACAGCCGGCTGAGTTCCGCGGACGCGAAGTAGGCCGACCCGCCCGAGACGAGCAGCGCGTCGTCCACGACGGCCTTCGCCGTGGACACCGCGCGGTGCTTCACGCCGGACAGGAGCGAGAACCAGCGGGCACCGTGGTCGACGAACGCATCCACGTCCCTGCACAGTCCCTCGACCTGGGGCGGGAGTGCGTCGTAGGCCAACGCCATGTCTGCGATCCGCCAGCGGATGTCCGGGTCCTGGCTGTACGCCTTGCCGGACTTCTTCGAGCGCCTGCGCGCCACCGTGTCCACCGCGACGTCGAGCGCCCGCCGCGCGATACCGGTGTAGACCGAAGCCAGCAGCAGCTCGAAGGTGCTGAAGATGCCGAACACGATCGGGTCCGGGTTCGGGCCGGGGTCGACCCTGCGGACCACGTGCTCGGCCGGCGCGACCGCACCATGCAGTTCCGTCGTGCGGGACTGGGTGCCCCTCATGCCGAGCGTGTCCCAGTCGTCGCGGGTGACCACCGCGTCGGTCCGGGGGACGAACGCATAGACGAGCTTGGGCCCGTCCGCGCTGGTGGTGTCCAGGCCGTGCAGGCCCAGCTGCGTCCACACCGGTGCGAGCGAGGTGAAGATCTTCGTCCCGGTGAACGCGTAGCCGCCTCCGGCCAGGGGCTCTGCCACCGTGTCGCTGCCGAACAGCACCAGGTCGTTGCCCGCCTCGCTGATTCCGAACGCGAACAGCTCGCCGGCGACCGCACCCTCCTGGACGAACCGCAGGCCGTCGATGCCACGATCGCCCAGGATCTTCGCAACCCCCGTCCAGACCAGATGCATGTTGATCGCCAGCGCAGTGGCGGGCGCGGCGGACGCGAGCCGCTGCTGCAGGATCGAGGCCTCGGCGAGCCCCAGCCCGGCGCCCCCGAGTTCTCGCGGCACGAGGATCGCCAGGTAGCCCGCGGCCTTCAGGTCGGCCAGGTCGTCGTCGGGGAAGGTGTTCTCCCTGTCGTGGGTGGCCGCTCGCTCGCGGAACCGGGCCAGCAGGTCGTCGGGCAAGAGGACGGACGGGTCGAATGCCATGCCCCGATCCTCGCACCCAGAGCAAGGAC
>NZ_JASGES010000099.1:0-25076 GCF_047606205.1 Propionicimonas sp.
CCGGGCGGTACCCTCCGCCGACCAGCAGCGCGGCGCCGGCCGGCGCCGCGGTCAGGGCGTCCCGGACCCGGCCGAGCGCGTCCGGCATTCCGGTCGCGCCGGCCAGGTCGAAGCGTGCGCCGCGGCGGGCCCACTGGCCGAGGTGGACGTGCGCATCCCACAGCCCCGGCGCCAGCCAGCGTCCCCCGGCGTCGAGGACCTCCTCACCCGGCAGCGCATCGAGCCTGCCCTGGACGGCGCTCACCCGGCCGCCCTCCAGACGGAGGTCGACCGGCTCGTCCGGCGCGGGCAGGCCGACCGGGACGAGCCGGGCGTGGCGCAGCAGCACAGGCCGCGACGCTCAGCCGAGCAGCGCGGCCGTGTCGGCGCATGGCAGCCCGAACGCGTCCGCGACCGCGGGATAGGTGATCCGCCCCGCGTGCGTGTTCAGGCCGAGCGCCAGCGAGCCGTTCTCCCGGCATGCCCGCTGCCAGCCCTTGTCGGCCAGCTGCACGGCGTAGGCGAGGGTGGCGTTGGTGAGAGCCCAGGTGGACGTGTTGGGCACCGCGCCAGGCATGTTCGCCACGCAGTAGAACACCGAGCCGTGCACCTCGAAGGTCGGGTCGGAGTGCGTGGTCGGGCGGGAGTCCTCGAAACAGCCGCCCTGGTCGATCGCGACGTCCACCAGCACCGAGCCGGGCCTCATCGCCGCGACCATGTCGTTCGTGACCAGCTTCGGCGCCTTCGCGCCCGGGATCAGCACGGTACCGATCACCATGTCGGCGGCGAGCACCTGCTCCCGGACCGCCAGCCGGGACGAGACGATGCCGTGCACCCGGTTCTCGTAGCGCCAGAACGTCGTGCGCAGCTTCTCGAGGTCGGTGTCGAGGATCGTCACGTCCGCCCCCATGCCGAGTGCGACGTTCGCCGCGTTCTGGCCGGCCGTGCCGCCGCCCAGCACGACGACCTTGGCGTTGGCGACGCCGCCCACGCAGCCCATCAGGACGCCGCGTCCACCCTGCGCCTTCATCATCGCGTGCGCGCCCACCTGCGGGGCGAGGCAGCCGGCGACCTCCGACATCGGGTACAGCAGGGGCAGCAGCCCGGAGGGCAACTGGACGGTCTCGTAGGCGACCGCGGTGGTGCCGGCGGCCAGCAGCGCGTCGGTGCCGGCGCGGTCGGCGGCCAGGTGCAGGTAGGTGAACAGCAGCAGGTCGTCGCGGAGCAGGCCGAACTCGGAGGGGATCGGCTCCTTCACCTTCATCACCATCTCGCCGGCCGCCCAGGTCTCCTCCGCCGTGGGGACGATCGTCGCCCCCTGGGCGATGTACTCGTCGTCGCTGATCGACGAGCCGATGCCCGCGCCGGCCTGGACGAACACCTGGTGGCCGTGGGCGACGAGTTCGGAGACCCCGACCGGGGTGATCGCCACCCGGTACTCGTTGTCCTTGACCTCGGATGGGACGGCGATCCGCATGGGAGTCCTCTCTGCTCTGCCGCGGCGCAGGCGGTCGTGGCGCACACAGTGTGCTACATCGCCGCGGTCACCGGAGCGCGATCCCTCCATTCGTCCCCCGCGGTCGCGCGGCGTGACCTGGTGCCGTCGTCGTCGACCCCGTGGGGACGCCTCCGCGGGGGCGGTGGGCGTCCGCGGGGCGCGATGGCGTCCCGACGGCCGCGCCGGGCACTAGACTGTACCCGAACGTGCTCCGGGGTCGGTGTAATTCCGAACCGGCGGTGACAGTCCGCGACCCGCTCCTGCCTGGCAGGAGCGGTTGATCCGGTGGAATTCCGGGACCGACGGTGAAAGTCCGGATGGGAGGCAGCACGCGGCGCTCGCGCGCAGCCTGTCGCGCCGGGCGTCCGCTCGCGCATCCCTTCGTCCCCGGAATCAGGTTCCCGGTGGACGACGAACGGACGGATGACGATGAGGCGCGAGCTGCTGGCCCCGCTGCTGCTGGGGGTGCTGCTGCTGGTGGGCTGGACCCTGACTGCGGGCCAGGGCTCCGTGCTCCTGCCGACCCCCGGCAAGGTCGCGGCCCGGATGGTCGGCGACCTGGCCGATCCCGTCTACTGGTCCTACCTGGCGGTCACGCTCGGAGAGGCTTTCGGCGGGGCGCTGCTCGGCACGGCCGTCGCGCTGCCGCTCGCCGTCCTGATCCACCGCTCGCGCTGGGTCGCCGCAGCCGTGAACCCCTTCCTCGGCGCCACCCAGGCCATTCCGGCGATCGCGCTGGCCCCCCTGCTGGTGCTCTGGCTGGGCTACGGGCTCGGCCCGGTGATCATCCTGTGTGCGCTGATCGTGTTCTTCCCGATCCTGATCTCGGCCGTCGTCGGCCTGCGCCACGTGGACGCCGACGTCGTTGACGCCGGGCGAATCGACGGGGCGTCCTCGGTGGCGCTGCTCCTCAACGTCGAACTGCCGATGGCCCTGCCGTCGATCCTCGGCGGCGTCCGCAACGGCGTCACCCTCGCCGTCACCGGCGCGATCGTCGGCGAGATGGTGATGGGCGGCTCCGGGCTGGGCACGGTGCTCACCATCCAGCGCGAATCCGTCGACACGGCGGGAATGGTCTCGACGATCGTCGTCCTCTGCGTGATCGCCTCGGCCGCCTACGCCGCCATCCACCTCTGGGAGCGCCACTCCCGGATCATCGACTCCCTGCACCGCTCCTGAGAGGTTCACCAGAATGAAAGCCCGTCTCCTCGCCGTCCTCGCCGCGGTGGTCGTCCTCGCCGGCTGCACGCCGGCGACGCCGGTCGCGCCGTCCAGCCCCGGGTCAGGCTCGGCGGCGCTTCCCTCGCCCACGATCGGGCTGACCTACATCCCGAACGTCCAGTTCAGCCCGTTCTACGTCGCCGAGGCGGACGGCGACTTCACCTCGGCGGGCGCCGCCCCCGTCCTGCGTCACCACGGGACGTCCGAGGGGCTGTTCACCGCGATCCTGGCCGGCCAGGAGCAGTTCGTCGTGGCCGGCGGCGACGAACTGATGCAGGCCCGCGCGCAGGGCTCCGACCTGGTCGCCGTCGCCGCCTACTACCGCAGCTACCCCGTCGAGATCATCGTTCCGGACGGCTCGTCCATCCACAGTCTCGCCGACCTGAAGGGTCACACCATCGGCCTGCCCGGCAAGTACGGCGAGAACTGGTTCGGCCTCCAGGTCGCCCTCCGGACGGCAGGACTGTCGACCTCGGACGTCAGCGTGCAGGAGATCGGCTACACCCAGCAGGCCGCGCTCAGCACGGGCAAGGTGGACGCGATCGTCGGATTCAGCAACAACGAGGCCGTCCAGTTCGCCCTGGCCGGCGTCGCGACCCGCAGCCTCCCGATCGTGGACAGCGGCGACGTGCCGCTCGTGGGCATCTGCCTGGTGACGACCGCCGCGTACGCCTCGCAGAACCCCGGGGTCGTGAAGGCGGTCGCCGCGGGCATGCTCGCCGGAATCCGCACGACGGTGGGGGATCCCGACCACGCGATGGAGGTCTCCGCCAGCTACGTGCCGGGGCTCTCGGCCGCGGCGGCGCAGACATCGGCGCGGGCCACGCTCACTGCGACGGCCAAGCTGTGGACCACCGCCGAGGGGACCGTGGACGGCCACCTCGACGCCGACCAGTGGACGGCGATGGCGGACTTCATGGCCGCCCAGGGCCTCACCGACACCCGCGTCGACCCGACACCAGCGTTCTCGAACGCCTACCTCGGCTAGTTCGGTCCCGCCAGCCGGTACCCTCTGGACAATCCTGAGAGACTATTCCTCGTTCGAGGAGGGCGATGAGCCAGCACGTCGTACCGGGGTGGGATGAGTACTTCCTGGACATCGCCACCGCCGGCATCGTCCGCGCGGTCCGGCCCGCGGGCGAGCACGACGGCGACGGCCTGGTCGACCGGAGCCGCGCGTGGTGAACCTCAAGCCCAAGACCTCCCAGCTGTCGGCGTGGGTCGACCGCGGGGTCGCGCTGTTCTGCCTCGGCACGCTGGTTCCGGCCTCGCTCGCCGCGGCCGACCAGATCCAGCACCTGGCGCTGTGGTGGATGGTGATCGTCGGGGGCGGGATCGTCGTCGCCAGCATCGGCATGATGGTCGCCAGCTTCCAGGGCTGGAAGCTCCGTTCGTTCGCGCTGGTCTACGTGACGGTCGTGACGTTCGGCCTGATCACCTGGCCCGCCGCCTGGCAGTCCGACCAGGTGGCGTCGAGCAGTCCCTGGCTGTGGATGTGCCTCGGCGTCGCGGCGATCTGCCTGGCCGTGACGACCGGCACCGGGTGGGGCTTCGCCTACTCGATCGCGTCGGGGTTGCTGTTCGCCGCGGTCCGGATGACGCCGTCGGGACAGAGCGCGTCCCTGCTGGGCGCCTTCCAGGACATGATCAACCTGGTCATGAACGCCTCCGTCGTGATCGTCGCGCTGGGGGTGGTCAGCACGGCGTTCAAGGAACTGGACGAGGCGGAGGCGGCCACCCGCAAGGAGGCCACGGACGCCGCCATCGAGGAGGCGCTGCTGGAGGAGCGGCACCGTCTGGACGGCATCGTCCACGACGAGGTGATGACCACCCTGGTCGCCGCCGCCCACACCCCGGGCGACGTCCACGTCGCCCAGCAGGCCCAGCGCGCGGTCGACCGGCTCGCCCAGGCGGAGGCGCCCACCGAGACCCGGCTGCCGGTCACCGGTGACCAGCTCACCTGGCTGGTCACCGACGTGGTCAGCGCGCTCGTCCCGCAGACGAAATTCGTCTCCCAGCTGGAGGGGCTCGCCGTCCCCCAGCAGGTGGCCAGCACCCTCGGCATGGTGGTACGCGAGGTCGCGCTGAACGTCGCCAAGCATTCGAAGGCCGACGAGGTCGAGGTCGCGCTGACCAGCCCCGACAAGGGCGCCATCTGCATCTCGATCGCCGACAACGGGGTCGGCTTCGATCCCGAACTCGTGCCCAAGCGGCGGCTCGGCCTGCAGGTCTCGGTCGGCTACCGGATGTGGGCGATCGGCGGGACCGCCGAGATCCACTCCCAGCCCGGCCAGGGCACCGTCGTCGTGCTGGCCTGGAAGCCGGAGAACTCCACCGTGGGCGAGGCGGAGCTGCCGAAGCGGCGCAGGGCGGGGCGGGTCCTCGCCGACATCCCCGACCTGTCCCGTCCCCTGCTCGTCCGTCTCGTCTGGGTACTCGTCGGCCTGCAGTTCCTGCTCGGGTGGACCAGCCTCGACCAGGTCACGACGGTCTGGCCGGTCTTCGTGGCGCAGGCGCTGGCCGTGGCGGCGACCTGGCTGACGCTGCGGCGCACGTCCGACAACCCGATGCGGCTGCCGGACGCGATCCTGGTCGTCGTTCTGCTGGTCGCGGTGACCCTGATCGTGCAGGCCGTGCTGCCGAACGGGCACTGGCCCGGCTACGCCACCTGGCACAGCGGTGTGGTGATGGTGCTGCTCGTCACCGTGCTCGTCCGTGGGCAGGAACGGATCGCCTGGACCGGCGTCGGCCTGTACGCGGTGATCTCCGCCGTCTGGGCGATCACGCACGAGATGACCGTCGCCGACACGCTGCGGGTGGGCTTCACGCCGTTCTCCTGGATGCTCGTCGCCCAGCTGCTGCAGAGCTGGCTGATCGATCTCGCCGACCGGATGAACGCGTCCCGGCGCTCGTCGGCCGCGGCGAACAAGGCGATCGCACAGAGCTTCTCCAAGCTGGTGCTGCGCGACGTGTGGCTCACCCAGCTGCGGGCCCAGGTCGGGCCGTTGCTGAACCGGATCGCCGACACCGACTACGAACTCAGCGACGAGGAGCGGGCCGCCTGCCTCGCGCAGGAGAGCCGGCTGCGCGACGCGATGCGGGCGGGCAACCTGGTCACGGAGCTGACCTCGGACGCGATCGAGGTCGCGCGTGGACGCGGCGTCGACGTTCGGCTGGTCGACAGTCGGGGTACGCGGCTGCCCGAGGACGTGCGGGCGGCGCTCACCCAGCACCTCGGCAGGCTGCTCACCGACTCGAGCACGAAGCGGGTGGTGGCGCGCGCGGCGCCGGAGGGTTACGAGGATGTGGTGACGGTTCTGGCCGTCCGCGACGACGGGAGCAGCGAATTGATCGGACTGGATGCCAGCGGCCGGGTCAGCACACGTTAGGCTATGACGCGATGATCACCACGGCAGTCATTGACGACCACGAGGCCATTCGACTGGGCATGTCCCTGGCCTTGCAGAACCACCCCGGCCATCAGGTCACCCTGGTCGACGGGGCAGCCACCGTGCCCGAGTTCCTCGGCAGGGGGGTTCCGTGCGACGTCGTCCTGCTGGATCTGCAGCTCGACGACAACTCCGATCCGCTCGACAACGCCGAGGCGCTGATCGAGGCCGGCTACAAGGTGCTCGTGTACTCGATCGCCGACAACGTCCGGCTGCTCCGCAGGGCGCTGGCCGGTGGCGCCGCGGGCGTGTGCCGCAAGGCCGAGCCGATCGCCGTGACGCTCGCGTCCATCGAGGCGGTGGCGGAGGGGCAGGTCGTGATCAGCCAGGAGATCCTTGCCGCGATCGAGGGCGACGCGTCCTACGTGGCGGCGAACCTCGGCCCGCGCGAGCGCGAGGTACTGGCGCTGTACGCCGGCGGTTTCGAGGTTCCCGAGGTGGCCGAGCGGCTGACCATCACCGAGAACAGCGTGAAGGAGTACCTCAAGCGCATCCGCGTGAAGTACACCAACGTCAACCGTCCGGCAGCGAGCAAGCTGGACCTGTTCCGCCGGGCGATCGAGGACGGCATCGTCCCGCCCGTCGAACCGCACCACCTGTAGGCCTTACCGCACGGCCCCGAACACGCAAGGAGCTCCCGGGAATCCCGGGAGCTCCCTTTGCGTGGTGGAGGTTCAGTACCAGCCGTGGGACCGCTTGAAGCCCCACGCGCCGCACGGGGTGCCGTAGCGCTGGTCGACATAGTCCAGGCCCCAACGGATCTGGGTGGCGGGGTTGGTGCGCCAGTCCGAACCGAACGCGGCCATCTTGCTCCCGGGCAGCGCCTGCGGGATGCCGTAGGCGCTGGAGTGGGGGTTGTCCGCGTAGGTGTCCCACTTGCTCTCGCGCATGATGATCGCGTTGTAGCAGGTGAACTGGTCCTCGCCCCACCCGTACTTGTTCTTCATGATCTCGCGGGCGATCTCGCGCGGGTCGGTGATCACCGGGTCGTAGCCGAGTTCTGCGACCTTCTGCTCGTACAGAGCCTTGATCGTCGCGTTGCCGATGTCGATCGCGGAGCTCTGCTTCGCCAGCAGCGACTGGCGGTACGCGGCCAGGTCGTCGGTGGTGTTCCCGCCGCTCGTCGAGGAGCTGCTGCCCGACACCGTCATCGGGGCGGCGTCCGAGGCGCTCGCGGGGAAGAGGGGCGACAGCCCGATCAGTGCGCTGATGGCGACGATGGCCTTCCGCACGGACCGGTGATTCAGCACGCGGAGAGTCTTGCATAAGGCTGCTCTCAGACAAAATTCAGCTTCGCGTGTCTCACGTGACACCCGGACCGGCCTGCCCGTGCCCCTGGACCCGGGCGGATGCGACCCCCGCACACCGGATCGCCGCACGGTCGGGGACGGTTCTGTTCCCGTTCGCAGAACCGTCCCCCGGCCGAGCGGCCAACGGCCCGCGCCCCCTCCCTTGCGTCCGTCCCCTGAACGGGAAAGGGGACGGTCACCTGAACGGGAAAGGAACCGTCCCCTGAACGGGAAAGGGGACGGTCACCTGAACGGGAAAGGAACCGTCCCCTTTCGGTTCAGGGGACGGTTCTGTTCCCGTTCGCTGGTCTGTCCCCCTTTCCGTTCAGGACGGGGTCGCCGAACGGGGGGAGCCTTCTCCTCGGGACGGGGCGGGCAGGTGGCGGGGCGGACGCGTCTAGGCTGGGCGGGTGATGCTGCGCCTGCTGGACGGTCCGGGGCTGGTCGAAGGGCTCGCGGAGGCGCTGGACGGGGGGAGGCCCGTCGCACCGGTGCCCGAGGACAGGCAGTTTCCGGCCCTGGCGCTGGAGGAACCCGTGATCGAGCCCGGCGCGGCAGCCGTCGTGACCACGTCCGGCTCCACCGGGGAGCCCAAGGCCGTCGTGCTCGGCGCGGACGCGATCCGCTTCGCGGCCGGCGCGACCCACGCGAGGCTCGGCGGTCCCGGCGACTGGGTCTGCGCGCTGCCGACCCGCCACGTGGCGGGACTGATGACCGTCGCCCGCGCCGTGGTCGCGGGCACCCGGGTCCGGTTCGTCCGCGGCGACCTGTCCGACCTGCCGGCACCCGACGGCCGGGCCTATCTGTCCCTGGTGGCAGCGCAGCTGGACCGTGCGCTCGACCGTCCCGCCGACGTCGAACTGCTGCGCGCCCACGCCGCCGTCCTCGTCGGCGGCAGCGCGGTGCCCGCCCGGCTGCGGGAGCGGGCCGCAGCGGCCGGGGTGGTGGCCCTCACCACCTACGGGATGAGCGAGACCTGCGGCGGCTGCGTCTACGACGGCCGGCCGCTCGACGGGGTCAGGGTCGAACTGGACGCGGAGCGGATCGGCCTGGGCGGCCCGATGGCGTTCCTCGGCTACCGGCTGCGCCCCGACCTCACCCGGCAGGTGCTCGCCGGTGACCTCGTCCGCACCAGTGACCGCGGGCGCTGGGTCGAGGGTCGCCTGCAGGTGCTGGGACGCATCGACGACGTGGTCCTCAGCGGTGGCAGCAACGTCGATCTGGGCGTCGTGCAGCGTGCCTGCGACGCGGAGTTCGGGCCGGGGGTCGTCGCCGTCCTCGCCGTGCCCGATCCGAGGTGGGGGGCCCGGGTCGTCGCGCTGGCGACCACCGACCTTGCCCTCGCCGATCTGCGCGAGCGGCTCGAGCCGCGGGTCGGGAAGGCCTCGGTTCCCCGGGAATTGCGGCGGGCCGCCACGGTGGCGTACACATCCTTGGGCAAGATCGACCGCGCGGCGCTGCTGCGCGCCTGGGCGAAGGGTGGAGATGGCGAGCCTGGCTGAGTGGGTGGAGGGAGCGCGACCCCGGACGCTTCCCGCTGCGCTGTCCCCGGTGCTCGCCGGCAGTGGTGTCGCCTGGTTCGCTCAGGGCTTCTCCCCGCTGCTGGCCGGCCTGGCGCTGGTGGTGTCGCTGAGCCTGCAGGTCGGGGTGAACTTCGCCAACGACTATTCCGACGGCATCCGCGGCACCGACGCGGTCCGGGTCGGGCCGCTGCGGCTGGTCGGCTCCGGCGCGGCCGAGCCGCGGCACGTCAGGGACGCGGCGTTCGCCTGCTTCGGCCTGGCCGCGATCGCCGGCCTGGTGATCGTCGTGCTCACCGCGCAGTGGTGGCTGCTCGCCGTCGGCGCGGCGGCGATCGCGGCGGCGTGGTTCTACACCGGCGGACCGCACCCCTACGGCTACCTCGGGCTGGGCGAGCTGTTCGTCTTCGTGTTCTTCGGCCTGGTCGCGGTCACGGGCACCGTCTACGTCCAGGTCGGGTCCGTCCCCGCCGCCGCCTGGTGGGCGTCCCTGGCGATCGGGTCGCTCGCCTGCGTGATCCTCGTCGCCAACAACCTGCGCGATCTCGACACCGATCTCGCCGCCGGCAAGCGGACGCTGGCGACGCGGCTCGGCGACGCCGGCACCCGGCGACTGTTCCTCGCCCTGGCCGGCCTGGCGACGCTCGGGGTGGTCGGGGTCGCGGCGACGAGTTCGCGGTGGGCGCTGCTCGGCCTGGCGATGCTGCCCGTGCTCGCCCGTCCGCTCGTCGCGGTGGCGCGCGGCGTGTCCGGACGCGACCTCATCGGTGTGCTCAGGCAGGTCGGCCTGGCCGAGCTGGCCTGTGCCGCCGGGCTGTTCGTCGGTCTCCTGGTCGCCGGCTGATGGTCGCCGCGGCCTTCGCGCTCGGTCTGCGCAACCGGTTCCGCGGGATCACTGTGCGGGAGGGGTTGCTCCTCCGCGGTCCGGCCGGCTGGGCGGAGTGGAGCCCGTTCGCCGAGTACACGCGACCAGAGATCGACTCCTGGTGGACGGCGGCCGTCGAGGCCGCCACGATCGGGTTCCCCGCTCCGGTGCGGGACAGCGTGCCGGTGAACGTCACCGTCCCCGCGGTGGATCCGGAGCGTGCGCACCGGATCGTCGCGGCGTCCGGCTGCCGCACGGCGAAGGTGAAGGTCGCCGAGCCCGGGCAGGCCTTCGCCGAGGACATCGCCCGCGTCGAGGCGGTCCGTGACGCCCTCGGCCCGGACGGGCGCGTCCGCGTGGACGTCAACGGCCACTGGGACGTCGACGTCGCGGTCACCCGGCTGCGGGAGCTGGCGAGGTTCGGCCTGGAGTACGCCGAGCAGCCGTGCGGGACCGTCCCGGAGCTGGCCGACCTGCGCCGGCGCCTGGCCCGCTCGGGGATCGACGTGCCGATCGCCGCCGACGAGAGCATCCGGCGCAGCGGCGATCCGGAACGGGTGGTCGCGGAGAGGGCGGCCGACATCGCCGTGCTCAAGGTGCAGCCGCTGGGTGGAGTGCGCCGCTGCCTCGAGCTCGCCGAGCGGCTGGGCCTGCCGGTGGTGGTGTCCTCGGCGCTGGAGAGCTCGGTGGGACTGGCGGCGGGGGTCGCGCTGGCCGCCGCGCTCCCGGACCTGCCCTATGCGTGCGGGCTGAACACCGCGACGATGTTCACCAGCGACGTGACGGCGGAGCCGCTGGTGGCCGCCGGAGGAGAGATCGGGGTGCGGCCGGTGGCGGTGGACCGACAGGACGGCTGGCAGGCGCCGGACGGGGCGACCGGTGAGTGGCTGGCCCGCCTCCGCGACGTGCCCGGCGCCGCGGAGTTCGTCCGCTCCGGGGGCCGGAACCTCGGCGCGCCGGGAGAGGAGTGGCGATGAGAAGCACGCCGTGGAGTTGCCGCCGGCTGCCGGGTCCGGAAGAACGCGGGCACCGCGGATGAGTGAGTCCGTGGCCTGCGCGCAGGTCGTCCTCGGCCAGTTGCTCGCGCAGGGGGTGACCGACCTCGTGCTGGCCCCTGGCTCGCGCAGCGCTCCGCTCGCGTTGGTGGCCGACGCCGCCGCCCGCGAAGGACTGCTCCGTCTGCATGTCCGTGTGGACGAGCGGGGCGCCGGTTTCCTCGCGCTCGGGCTGGCGAAGGCGTCGGGTCGTTGCGTCCCTGTGGTCACGACCTCCGGGACGGCGGTGGGAAACCTGCTGCCGTCGGTGATGGAGGCTCACCACTCCGGTGTCGCGCTGCTCGTGCTCTCGGCCGACCGGCCCGCGGCCCTCGTGGGCACGGCCGCCAACCAGACCACCGAGCAGTCCGACCTGTTCGGCGCCTTCGCGAGGTATCGCGCCCGGCTGTCGTCGACCGCTCCGGCCCCGGCGTGGGCCGCGCATGCGGCTCGGGCAGTGCTGGCTGCCGAGGGTGCGCTGTCGGGGCACCCCGGCCCCGCGCACCTCAACCTCGAGTTCGGTCTGCCGCTGGTGCCGGTGGCCGGGCCGGTCGCGGCGCCGATCCCCGGCCTCCGCGTGGACGGGTCGGGTGCGGGGCCTGCGGCAGCGGTCGTCCTGGCCGGGACGCCCCGGACGCTCGTGGTCTGCGGGGACGCCGGCCCGCGCGTCGGCAGGGCGGCGCTCGAACTCGCGGAGGCCGCGAACCTGCCTGTCGTCGCCGAGCCGTCCAGCAACGCCAGGGTCGGGGCGAACGCGATGGCCACCGGCCGCCTCCTGCTCGCCGGCGGGCTCGCCGGACGCGTCGAACGGGTGCTGGTGTTCGGTCGCCCGAACCTCTCCCGCCCGGTCACGGCCCTGCTGTCGCGGGAGGACGTCGAGGTGGTCGTGGTGGGCGGCGAGGACTATCCCGACCCCGGCTGGCGGGCCCGCGTGGTCGCCTCGGCGGTCGCCATCGAGCCGGGGCCGCCCGGCTGGCTCGCCGAGTGGCGAGCCGCGGACGTGGAGCTCTCGGCGGAGCTCGCCGCGCGACCGGGAGCACCCGGTGCCCTCACCGGGCCGGAGCTCGCCCGGATCGTCGTGGCGGCCGTGCCAGCCGACGGGGTCTTCTGTCTGGGCAACTCCAACCCGGTCAGGGACGCCGACCTCGCCCCCGTCCGCGCCGACCAGGGGCCCGTGTTCGCCAACCGCGGCCTGGCCGGCATCGACGGGACGATCGCGACGGCCGTCGGCGTGGCGCTCGCAACGAATGCCCCCACCACCCTCCTGTGCGGCGACCTCAGCTTCGTCCACGACGCCGGGTCGCTGGCGATCGGGCCGGGCGAGCCGCGTCCGGCGCTGCGCGTGGTGGTCGCCGACGACGCCGGTGGCAGCATCTTCGCCACCCTCGAGTACGGCCAGAGCCGGTTCGCCGACGCCTTCGAACGGGTCTTCGCCACCCCGACGGGGCTCGACCCGGTGGCCGTCGCCGCCGGCTACGGAGTGCCCGCTCGCCGTCTCTCGACGGCCGACGACCTGGCCGGCGCGCTGGCCGAACCGGTCACCGGCCTGGAGGTTCTGGTGGTCGACGTCGACCGGTCCGGCCGGACGGCGGACGCGCCGCGGCAGCGCCCATGACGACGTTCCTGCCGGCGGTGTGGGCGTCCCTGCCCGCCGGGACGTGGCTGCTCCTGGGCGTGTGTGCGCTGTTGGTCGGCTTCTCGAAGACGGCGCTCGGCGGCCTCGCCCTGATCGCCGTGGTGCTGGCCGCCCAGGTCCTTCCGACCAAGGACTCCACCGGTGTCGTGCTGGTGATGCTGCTGGTCGGCGACCTGGTCGCGACCTGGACCTACCGCCGTGACGTCGACTGGAGGCTGATCGTCCGGCTGATCCCGCCCGTGGTGGTCGGCATCGTAGCGGGCGCGGTGTTCCTGAACGCGGTGGACGGGCTGCTCCTGAAGCGAACCATGGGCGTGATCCTGCTCGTCCTGCTGGTGATCGGGTTGTGGCCGGACCGGCTCGCCGCGCACCGCCCGTGGGTCGGCATGGCCTACGGGGGCCTGGCCGGGTTCACCACGATGGTCGCCAACGGCGGCGGGCCGCCGATGAGCCTGTACCTGCTGGCCCGCAAGTACGACAAGCTGCGCTTCCTCGGCACCACGGCGTGGTTCTTCTTCGCAGTCAACCTGATCAAGGTGCCGTTCTCGATCGCCAACGGGATCGTCCGCCCCGACACCGCGGCGGTCTCGCTCAGCCTCGCGCCGCTGGTGCTGGTCGGCACGGCGATCGGGCGGCTCACCATCCGGCACCTCGACCAGGCCCTGTTCGACCGCCTGGTCACGATCCTGGTCGGCGTCGCCGCGGTCTACCTGCTGCTGGGCTGACGCAGCGATGGGGCCGGTCCACGCAGACGTCGGCGCCCGGGTGCGGCAGACTGGGCCGCACAGAGGGAGGCAGATCAGATGTCGGTGACGAACGAGGCCGCTCCGGCCACCGCCCCGAGCGCGGCGACGCTGCAGCGGCTGCGCTACCTGGTCGACAACGAGTGGCGCGAGTCGAGGACCGGCACGTACATGCCGGTGATGAACCCGTCGACCGGCGAGCAGATCGCCGAGGCACCCTGCTGCACGCAGGAGGAGGTGGACGCGGCGGTCGCCGCCGCAGCGCGGGCGTTCCCGGCCTGGCGGGACACTCCGGTGCCACAGCGGATCCAGCTCATGTTCCGGTTCAAGGCCCTGCTCGACGAGCACCTGGACGAGTTGAGCACCCTGCTGGCGACCGAGATGGGCAAGGTGCTCAGCGAGGCCCGCGGGGACATCCTGAAGGCGATCGAGGTCGTGGAGTGCGCGTGCTCGACCCACTACCTGATGCAGGGCGACACCACGATGAACATTTCGCAGGGCTACGACACGGTGTCCTACCGCGAGCCGCTGGGGGTGTTCGTCGGCATCGCGCCGTACAACTTCCCGGCGATGATCCCGATGGGCTGGATGTTGCCGTTCGCGATCACCACCGGCAACACGTTCGTGTTGAAGGCGGCCTCGATGGTTCCGCAGACCTCGATGCGGATGATGGAACTGCTGATCGAGGCCGGCCTGCCCAGCGGGGTCGCGAACCTGGTCACCTGCTCCCGGGTCGAGGCCGACAGCCTGCTGGTGCACCCCGACGTCCGCGGGATCACGTTCGTCGGCTCCACGGCCGTCGGCAAGCACATCTATGCCACGGCGGCCGCCGCGGGCAAGCGCGTCCAGGCGCTCACCGAGGCGAAGAACCACGCGCTGGTGCTCCAGGACGCGGTCCTGGAGCGATCGGTGGCGGGCATCGTCAACTCCACCTACGGCTGCGCGGGTCAGCGCTGCATGGCGCTGCCGGTGGTGTGTGTCCAGGAGTCGATCGCGGACGCCGTCGTGGAGCTGCTGGCCGCGAAGGCCGCCGAGCTCAGGGTCGGGCCGGCCTACCTTCCGGAGTCGCAGCTGGGGCCGGTGATCACGGCCAGGCACCGCGAGTGGGTGCAGTCCTGCATCGCCCGGGGGGTGGCCGAGGGCGCCGACCTCGTTCTGGACGGACGTTCGGTGAGCGTGGACGGCTACGACGGCGGCTTCTACGTGGGCCCGACGATCCTCGACCGGGTGGGCGCGGACAACTGGGCCGGCACCTACGAGATCTTCGGCCCGGTGACCTCGATCAAGAGGGTCGCCGACTTCGAGGAAGGGCTCGGGGTGATGAACGCCAACCCCTTCGCCAACGGCTCCTGCATCTACACCAGCTCGGGCCACTACGCCCGCGAGTTCGCCCGCCGTAGCCACGCCGGCATGGTCGGGGTCAATGTCGGCATCCCGGTACCGTTCTCGACCTTCCCGTTCGCCGGTCACAAGGACTCGTTCTTCGGCGACCTGCACGCGATGGGCAGGGACGGGGTCGCCTTCTTCACCGAGACCAAGGCCGTCACCACGACCTGGTTCACCGACGAGCACCGGCATGACGTGGTCGGCACCTGGGACGGGCTGTCGACCCGCCACTGAGGTCCCGCCCGCCGCGGCCGGACGGCCCCGACCCGGCCTTCGTCGCGTGCGCGGGCGCCCGGGCGAGAACCGGGGTGGAGGAGCAGGGCGGCCCCATTCCGTTGAAAAGCGAGTGATGGTAGCTTTTCGTCCAAGGAGGATGCAATGACGCACGAGACCACGGGGACTTCACGGGTGGACGGGCTGCTCGCGCAGCTGAGCGTGGCGGAGAAGGTCGGCCAGCTCGTCCAGTACTTCTACTTCCAGCTTCCCGAGCAGCCCGACGCGGAAGCGAGCCCGGAGACCGACCCCGCACAGTCGACGACGGTCGAAGCGGCCCTCTCCCGGGGCGCGGCGGGATCGCTGCTGTTCGTCACGAAACCGGAGGTGGTGAACCGGCTGCAGAGGCGTGCCGTGGAGGGCAGCCCGCACGGCATCCCTGCCCTGTTCGGCTTCGACGTGATCCACGGTCTGCGCACGATCTTTCCCGTACCGCTCGCGCTCGCCGCGAGCTGGGACGCCGACGTCATCGAGGCCGCCCAGGCCGTCGCTGCGCGGGAGGCGCGCGCCGTCGGGATCCACTGGGCCTTCGCCCCGATGGTCGACATCGCCCGCGACCCGCGCTGGGGCCGGATGATCGAGGGCGCCGGTGAGGACCCGTACCTCGGCTCGGTCGTCGCCGCCGCCCAGGTGCGTGGCTTCCAGGGCGATCACCTGGGCGCCGAGGGCAGGATCATCGCGGGGCCCAAGCACTACGCCGCCTACGGCGCCGCGCTGGGCGGGCGCGACTACGACGAGGTCGACGTCTCCGACTCGGAGTTCTGGAACGTCTACCTGCCGCCGTTCGCGGCGGCGGTCGCCGCCGGCGCGGGCAACATCATGTCCGCCTACATGGACCTCAACGGCGTCCCGGCCACCGGCAACCACTGGTTGCTCACCGACGTGCTGCGGGACGAACTCGGCTTCACGGGCTTCGTGGTCAGTGATGCCAACGCCGTGAAGGACCTCGAGACCCACCACTTCGCCGCGGACCCCGCCGACGCGGCGGTCCGGGCCATCCACGCCGGGCTCGACCTGGAGATGGCCGTCGCCGACGCCGCCTACGCCCACCTGCTCGAGGCGGTGCAGGACGGGCGGGTGCCGGTGGAGCTGCTCGACCGCAGCGTCCGCCGGGTGCTGGCGGCCAAGGAAGCCCTCGGGCTGTTCGAGAACCCGTTCGTCGACGAGGCCGAGGCGGCCCGCGTCCTCGGCCTGCCCGAGCACCGGGAGACCGCCCGCAGCGCGGCCGAGGCGTCGGCCGTCCTGCTCCGCAACGAGGGCGGACTGCTGCCGCTCTCGGTGCCGGACGTCTCGCGGATCGCCGTGATCGGTGGACTGGCGGCCTCGGCCCGGGACACCCTGGGGCCGTGGGTGTTCGACTACGACCTCGCCGAGACCGTCACGATCCTGGACGGGATCCGGGCGCTGGTGGGGGAGGCCGCCCAGGTCGATTTCGCGCCCGGTGCGGCGACGCCGCAGCGGCTCTTCCCCTCGATGTTCGACATGTTCGGCGACGGCACGAGGATCGACGACGACGTCGACCGGGCCGCCGAGCGTGCGCGCGCCGTTCAGCTGGCGGCCGGCGCCGACGTCGCGATCGTGGTGCTCGGGGAGAACCAGGACATGATCGGCGAGGCCGCCTCGCGCTCCTCCCTCGACCTGCCGGGCGACCAGCTCGAGGTGCTCCAGGCGGTCGTCGCCACCGGGACGCCGACCGTGCTCGTCCTGATGAACGGGCGTCCGCTGGACCTGCAGTGGGCGGACGCCAACGTGCCGGCGATCCTCGACGTCTGGTACCCCGGCACCCGCGGCGGTGAAGCGGTGGCCCGGCTGCTGTTCGGCGAGGCCGAACCGCGCGGGCGGTTGCCGTTCACGTGGCCGAGGGACGTCGGCCAGGTGCCGATCCACCACGCCACCACCCGGGGGCACCATCCGCAGACCCAGCACGCCCGGTACTGGAACGCGGAGTTCAGCCCGCTGTATCCGTTCGGGTACGGCCTGGGGTATGCGACCTTCGCCTACGGTGAGGTGCGCGTGAGTGCGGACAGCATCCCGCGGGAGGGGACCGTGCAGGTCTCGGTCGACGTGACCAACACCTCCGACCGCGACGGCACCGAGACCGTCCAGTTGTACCTGCACCAGCGCTCCGGGACGTCCTCGCGCCCGCTGCGCCAGCTGAAGGCCTTCCAGAAGGTCGGCATTCCGGCCGGCGCGACCCGCACGGTGGTCCTGGAGGTCGGACCCGAGCAGCGCCGCTACTGGAGTTCCGCCACCCGCGGCACCGTCCTCGACGCCACCACCTTCGACGTCTGGGTGGGCCCGGACGCAACGGCCGAGAAGGGCGCGAGCTTCACCGTCACCGGCTGAACCGGCTCCCGGGGCCGCTGCTCCGCCGAAGGCCCGGGTTCGGGTTCGAGAACCACTGTTCGCGTCGAGAACCCGGGTCCGGACGGAGGCTGTCGACGGGGGAGGGTGGCCGTCGAAGACGTGGCCGTCCGCGCGCCGGCAGTCAGGTGAGTTCGCGCAGCCAGCGGCGCAGGTGCCAGGTGGCTTTCACGTCGTCCTCGTTGTACTCGAGGACGCGGGTCCTGGCCTGTGCGCGGGCCGCTTCGGAGGGGGAGTGCACAGCGTCGTCGAACCAGCGCATGCTGTTCAGGCCGCCCGGGTCGTCGTCGCGCCAGTGGAAGCCGGCGCCCGCGGACGCGACCACCTTCAGGCCGAGCCCGTTGGCACCGAAGAAGTGCTGCCGGACCGCAGCGAACAGGTCCTGGAAGTGGTCCTCGGCGAAACCGACCGCCCACTGCATGACCTCGTCGTCCGGCGGGGCGAGCCGACGCAGCCGGACGACCTCGTAGTCGGAGTAGTGGAAGACCAGCGCGTCCGAGCCGTCCACGAGGTCGCGCAGCCAGGTCATCGCCGCGCGGGCGAGGGCGAGCTCTCCGGCGTCGTCCAGGTCGCAGAAACTGCTGAACGCGTGGTAGCTGCCCGCACCGTCTCCTCCGGCGACCCAGAAGCCCCACAGGTACACCCGGTCGTCCCTGGAGGTCTCCACGTCGATGTCGATCTCCAGTGGCGCCCGCGGCAGCGGGATCGGGCCCGCCGTGGTGCGCTGCAGCTGGACGCCCTCCAGCAGCAGCCGCGACCGGCGCTGGGCGAGCCGGAGCCGGTCCTCCGCGCCCGGGCGGTGCGCCACCCTGGGCAGGTAGTCGGGCAGCAGCGCGTCGATGTCCGTGCTGGCGAGCTGGTGGACGGTTTCGATGCCCGCCTCGCGGAGGACCGCGATCTCGTGGGTGTCCAGCGGTGACTTGTTGATCCGCAGGCTGATGTCGTCGTCGTCCAGCTGCTCGCGGCACACCGTCCACCAGATGCAGTGCGTGCACTCGAAGCTGACCACGGGGCGCAGCAGTGGCGGGTCCTCGGGCTCGGCGGCGGAGGCGAGTTCGGCGATGTCCACGCGGAGGGCGAACTCGTGGTCGTAGCGGGCCAGCGCGCTGACCGGGGGGATCGGGTCGCCCGGCGCGCCCTGCTCGGCGACCTGCCCCGGGGCCGGGGGGACGGCCGGCTCGGTCAGGTCCAGCCAGGTCGCACGGGTTCCCTCGCCCTCGATCTCGTCGTTGCCGATCACCAGCCCCCACGGACGGACGGCCTGGTGCCCGGTGGCGCCCAGCAGCCGCCACAGGTGCGCGAGCTGGAGGCTGTTCTGCCAGCGCCAGTGCCAGCGGTAGCGCCAGCCGGTGGACATCGCACGCGCGGGCAGGTCGGCGAGGGCGGAGAAGGTTGCCGGCAGGTCGTCCCTGCGGACGTCCACGACGCGCTGGTACTTCACGGTCCCGGGCACGTAGCCGCTCCCGTCCCGGACTAGCAGGTCGGGGCGTCCGGAACGGTGGCCGTCCCGGTCCCGCGGGAGAAGGCCGCCGATCACGACGTCGGTGCCCGCGGCGAGCGCGGCCAGACAGGCCGCCTCCTGCACCTGGCTCGGCTCCGCGGCCAGACCGCGCAGGTCGGCGACGCTCGCCGCGCCCGCAGCGACCCGGTCGAGGACGGATGTGGTGAACTCGGCCCCACCGGGCAGTCGCGGCGGCGGTGCGGCGTCCGGCCGCGCCAGGCCGGGATGGAACGCGTTGTGGACCTTCAGCGGGCAGCTGCGGGCGGCGTAGGGGTCAAGGACGAACATCAGCCGTGGGCACGGTGGAGGGCGACGATCCCTCCGCTGAGGTTCTTCCAGCCGACCCCGCGCCAGCCGGCCTCGACCAAGAGGTCGGCCAGGGTGCGCTGGTCGGGCCAGGCGAGGATCGACTCGGCGAGGTAGTCGTACGCCACCGGGTTGGACGCCGTCAGGCCCGCGATCCCGGGCAGGGCCCGGACCAGGTAGTTGCGGTACGTCGTCCGGAACGGCTTCCAGGTCGGGGTGGAGAACTCGCAGATCACGATCCGTCCGCCGGGGCGGGTGACCCGGTGCAGCTCCGCGAGGGCGGCCTCGACGTCCTCGACGTTGCGCAGCCCGAAGCTGATCGTGACCGCGTCGAACGCGTCGTCGGCGAACGGCAGCGCGAGCGCGTCGGCGTTCACGAAGGGCAGGTCGGGCTCGCGTTCCTTGCCGACGATGAGCATGCCCTCGCTGAGGTCGGCGGGGACGACCAGCGCTCCCGCGTCGGCGAACGGGCGGCTGGAGGTGCCGGTGCCTGCCGCCAGGTCGAGGATCCGCTGGCCGGGCCTCGGTGCGACCGCGGCCACCGTCTCGGAGCGCCAGCGGCGGTCCTGGCCGAGGGAGAGCACGTCGTTGACCAGGTCGTAACGCGGGGCCACCTTGTCGAACATGGCGGCCACGTCCGCCCGCCGCCTCGCCAGTGTCGCCCGGGCCTCGCCTGTTCCACGCACGGGGGATAGCCTGCCACGACCCACCCCCAGCCGCCGACTTGTCGGCCCACCCAGGGTTCCGGCCCCGACGATTGTCGGGGAATTCTCCGCCGGTCATGGGCAGCCGAGATCGCGACGACTCGGCGGGCGGCCCGGATCGCCCGCCGGTCGGGACGTGCTCAGCGGTCCCCGAGCCGGCGGTGTGGTCGGGCAGGCTTCGCCGATGGGGGAGAATCGAGCCCATGGCGCGAAAGACCCCGGTGCTCAAGGTCACCAACCTGCGGAAGGCCTACGGGCCGGTCGTGATCGTCGACGGCTTCAACCTCGAGGTCGCGGCGGGTGAGGCCGTGGCCCTGACCGGACGTAACGGCGCCGGCAAGTCGACGGTGCTGCGGTGCCTGGTCGGCGCCGACCGCCCCGACGACGGCACCGTGGAGGTGAACGGCACCCGGGTCAGCGAGACGAACCCGGAGATCCGCCGCGACGTGGCCACCGTGATCGACGACCTCGACTTCTTCCCCGACCTCAGCGTCGTCGAGCACCTCGACCTGCTCGCGCGTGCTCACGGCGTCCCGGACGCCGACGCCGCCGTCGACGAGGTCCTCCACGAGGTGCAGCTCGTGCCGCAGTCCGGGCAGTTGCCCGGCACCCTCTCGTCGGGCCAGCGCCGCCGGCTCGCCCTGGCGACGGCGTTCATCCGTCCCCGCAAGCTGCTGATCCTGGACGAGCCCGAGCAGCGCCTCGACACCGAGGGAGTCGACTGGCTGGCGGCGCGGCTGGTCGCGGAGCGCGCCCGCGGGCTGGCGATCGTGATGGCCAGCCACGAGCCGACCCTGGTCTCCAAGGTCGCGACCCGCGTGGTCCGGCTGGGCGACCGCGCCGAGGTGCTCGCCGATGAGTAAGAAGTCCCGCAGGTTGATCCGGGCCACCCCCGCGCCCGGGGACGGGGGCGAGCCGCAGACACCCGGCCCCGAGCTCGAGCCGGAGCCCGAGCCGGAGCGCACCTTCCACTTCCTGCCGGATGCGCCGCCGGTCGAGGTGGACGAGAAGGAACTCCACGGCCTGATGAAGCTGTGGCGGCACGGGCGGGCCACCCGCACCATCGGCCAGGTGCTCCAGGACGGCTACGTGATGCTGTTCAGCGTGGTGTTGCTCGGGGCGATGGGCACCTCCGTCGTCCTGCGCGCCCAGACCGGCATGGCCGGCTGCACGACCCAGGCCTGCGAGTCCGCCCGACTGCTGCTGCCGACTGCGATGGTGCTGGCCTGCTACGCGATGGCACTGGGTGTCGCGCGGTTGTTCGGGCCGGTGCTCGCGTCCGCGGCCGAAGGGTTCTGGCTGATGGACGCGCCGCTGAGCAGGCGCCGGCTGCTGCGGGGGCGGCTCGTCCTGCCCCTGGTGCTGTCGTTCCTTGTCGCCGGTGTCTCGACCGGCCTCGTCGGCGCGCTGTCGGGTCTGGCCTGGACCCAGGTGGCCGCGTGGTCGGCGGCCGCGGCGTTCGGTAGCGCGGCCCTGGTGGCGCTGGCCGCGTCCGAGCAGCCCAGGGAGCGGGTGGGCCTGGTCAAGACCCTTCAGGCCGGGTTCGCCGCCGGCGCGCTCGCCGTCCTGCTGGTCGTGGTGTCCGTCGCCGCCGGCTGGCTGCCGAACTCGGTGGTGGCGGAGGCAGGCACGGCGACCTGGGTGCTGGCGGGTGTCGCCGTGCTGGCCGCGGTCGCGCTGGTGCTGCTGCTCGGCCTCACCCTGACCCGGCTCGAGGAGATCCGGCGGGCCCGGCTGGTGTCCGGCGGCTCGCTGGTCAGCGGTATGCAGGGCGCGATGTTCGCCCTCGACTTCGGCCTGATCCGCGACATCCTGGTCGAACGGAGGATGGCGGAGAAGGGCCACGTCCGCCCGACCAGGGGTCGCGGCCTCGGCCTCGGCGCGATCGTCTGGCGGGACGTCGAACGGCTCAAGCGCAACCCGTCCGCCTTCATCGGGCTGGCCGTGAGCCTGTTCGTGCCCTACGCCGCCGACGCGCTGCGGATGAGCCAGCTGAACCCGTTCATCAGCGGCCTGGCGCTGGTCGCGGGGCTGGTGCCTTTCCTCGGCACGATGCGGGTCCTCTCGCGGACCGGCGGCCTGGCCCGCACCTTCCCGTTCCGCACGCCCCAGCTGCGCACCGCCGCGATGGCCGTGCCCGCCGTGCTGACGCTGTTGTGGGGGCTGGCGGCCACGCCGGCGTTCATCGGGATCGCGAGTACCGGCGCCGACCGCAGCGTGGTGGACGGGCTGTCCGCGGCCATGGTGACGGCGCTGGCCGGCCTGATGGGCGCCGTGCGCTGGGTGACCGCCAAGAAGGTCGACTACCAGACCCCGATGATGGCGACCGCGGGCGGCGCCCTTCCGCCCGGGCTGGTCTTCAATCTCTTCCGCGGCATCGACATGGTGGCGCTGATCACGGCGCCGCTGATCCTCCAGGCGCCTGCCTACTGGTCGCTCGTGATCGGCCTGGTCGTGTTCTGGGTGCTGCGCGGCAGCTTCAACATGGAGGACCTGCAGGCCGAGCAGGAGGCGGCCAAACGGGAACTCGCCGCGTCCAAGGAAGCGCGGGCACGGGACAAGCAGAGGATCCCGCGTCCCTCCCGCTGAGCCGCCGGGGCCCTGCGTGCGCACGCGTCCAGCCCAGGCCCACAAGGTGTCCCGGTAGCGTCGTTCACGACGTTTCCGCCGACACCTCGTGGACGTCATCCGGCTGGCTTGACTTCACCACCGGACCTTGGCAGGCTCACTGGTACGTACCAGTACGGACCAGAAGGAGCCCCTGATGGTGGCGAATGCACGGCCGATCGCAGGCGGTCCCGTGCCCAAACACCAACAGGTTCGGGAGTTCCTGGTCGGCCGGCTGGTGCCGGGGGAGGCCATCCCCTCCGAGCGGGAACTGGTTGCGGCCTGCGGCGTCTCCAGGGAGACCGTGCGCCGCGCCATCGACGGGCTGGTCGCCGAGGGGCTGCTCCAGCGCAGCCAGGGATTGGGAACGTTCGCCGTGCGGCCCCGGCTGGAGACCCGCCTGCACCTCGCATCGTTCAGCCAGGACATGCGCCGCCGGGGACTGGTCCCTTCCACCCGGCTGCTCGCCGTCGATCTCACCGAGCCCCCCGCCGACGTCGCCGCGGCGCTGGGCATCGGCACGGGTGGGGCAGCCTGGCGGGTGGTGCGCTGCCGGCTCGCCGACGACACGCCGATCGCGCACGAGGACGGGTGGTATCCGGCCGACCTGCTGCCCGGGCTCGACCGGCACGACCTCGTCGACGGCTCGCTCTACACGATCCTCGCCGAGGATTACGGCCTCGCCGTCGACCATGCCGACCAGTCCCTCTGGGGAGAGGCGGCGGACGCGGCGATGGCGCGCGTCCTGGACGCGCCCCTGCACACGCCGCTGCTGGTCTTCCTGCGGGTGTCCCGCGCGGGCGGACGGCCCGTCGAGCACGTCATCTCCCGCTACCGCGGCGACCGCTACCAGGTGCACATGGAACTGGGTGGCAGCACGGCCTCCGTCTGAGTGCCGTCCACCGTCAAGAGAGAAGGTAACAATGGAAGTCATCATCTGCCCCAACGCCCGACGTGTCGGCGAGGTCGCCGCCGCGAAGGCCGCCCGGATCGCTGCGCCGATCGGGCCGAAGGTCGTGCTGGGCGTGGCCACCGGCTCCTCGCCCGTCCAGACCTTCACCGAACTGGCCCGCCTGGCCGATGCCGGGGAGCTCGACCTGTCCGAGGCGTCCGCATTCGCGCTGGACGAGTACGTCGGCATCCCCCAGGGCCACCCGGAGAGCTATCACGAGATCATCCGCAAGACCGTCACCGAGCCGATGCATCTCGATCCGACCCGCGTCCACGTCCCCAACGGCTTCGCCGACGACCTCGCCGAGGCCTGCCAGGCCTACGAGGACGCGATCAGGGCGGTCGGGGGTGTCGACATCCAGTTCCTCGGCGTCGGGTCGAACGGTCACATCGGCTTCAACGAGCCCACCTCCTCGCTGTCCTCGCGCACCCGGATCAAGACGCTCGCCGCCCTCACCCGCGCCGACAACGCCCGCTTCTTCGACTCGATCGACGACGTGCCCAGGCACTGCCTGACCCAGGGGCTCGGCACGATCATGGACGCGCGCAACGTGATCCTGGTGGCGAGCGGGCAGAGCAAGGCGCACGCGATCGCCCAGGTCGTGGAGGGCCCGGTCACCGCGATGTACCCGGGCTCGGTGCTGCAGTTCCACCCGCACGCGACGATCGTGGTCGACGAGGAGGCCGCGGCGGAGCTGGCACTGGCGGACTACTACCGCACGACCTACGCCGACCTGCCCGACTGGCAACGACTGGACGTGTGATGCTCCTCGCCGCTGACCGGATCCTGTTCCCCGACGCCGATGCCCCCGTCCCCGGCTTCATCGAGATCGACGGTGAGCGGATCGTCGCCGCCGGCACGGGCGCACCTCCGCGTCCGGCGGACGAGCACCTGGCCGGGACCGTCGTTCCGGGCTATGTGGACGTGCACAGCCACGGCGGCGGCGGGGCGTCCTTCGTCACCGAGGATCCCGACGTCGCCCGCCGGGCCCTGGCCGCGCACCGGCGGCTCGGCGTGACCACGATGGTGGCCTCCCTGGTCACCGGGTCGCTGCCGGACCTGAAGCGGCAGACCGCCTGCCTGGCCGGGCTCGTCGAGTCGGGCGAGCTGGCCGGCATTCACCTCGAAGGTCCCTGGCTGGCGCTGAAGTACAAGGGCGCGCACCCGCCGCAGCTGCTGACCGATCCGCGGCCGGCCGAGGTGGCGGAACTGCTCGACGCCGGCCGCGGCGCGGTGAAGATGGTCACGATCGCTCCCGAGCGCGCCGGGGCCATGGACTCGATCCGGCTGATGACCTCCCGGGGTGTGGTGGCGGCGGTGGGCCACACCGACGCCGACTTCGACACCTGCCGCGAGGCGATCCGTGCCGGAGCGAGGGGCGCCACGCACCTGTTCAACGCGATGGCGCCACTGCGCCACCGCGACCCCGGACCGGTGCTGGCCCTCTGGGAGGACCCGCGGGTCCACCTCGAACTGATCATGGACGGGGTGCACGTGCGCCCCGAGCTCGTCGCGTTCGTCGTGTCCACGGCGCCCGAGCGGGTGGTGTTCGTGACCGACGCGATGGCGGCCGCGGGCTCGGCCGACGGGGAGTATGTGCTCGGCGAGCTCCCGGTCGAGGTGCGCGGCGGCGTCGCGAGGGTGGCGGGCACCGACACCATCGCCGGCTCCACGCTCACCCTGGACGCGGCCGTCCGCAACGCGGTCGCCGCGGGCGTGCCGCTCGCCACGGCGGTCCGGGCGGCGACC
>NZ_JASGES010000100.1:0-6650 GCF_047606205.1 Propionicimonas sp.
GCCGAGCCCCAGCGGCACGGCGAGGACGCCGACGGCGACCGCCCGCAGCGCGCCGGCGCGCAGTCCGCCGGCCATCGCCCTCTGCCGGATCGGGACGTGCGTGCCGGCGACGAACATCACCAGGGCGAAGCCGACCTGGGCGAGGAAGGACAGCGTCGCGTCGTCCGGGTCGACCACCCCCAGACCGGTCCGGCCGAGCAGGACGCCGACCAGCAACTCGCCGATCACCACCGGGATGGGCACCCTCCGGTTGAGGCTGACGATCGGCCCGAGCATGGCCACCGCGCAGATCAGCGCGAGCAGCGCGAAGCTCACCGGTCCACCACCAGGCAGGGGATGTCGGTGTTCTCGTCGGTGTGGTAGCACGCGCACACCCGGTGGTAGCCGTCGGCGATCTCCAGCCGCAGGC
The DNA here is from genome assembly GCF_047606205.1 of Propionicimonas sp. Taxonomy (GTDB): domain Bacteria; phylum Actinomycetota; class Actinomycetes; order Propionibacteriales; family Propionibacteriaceae; genus Propionicimonas. The sequence goes on from NZ_JASGES010000100.1 coordinate 410, forward strand.
CCTGCGCGAGCACCCCGCGCACGAGCAGGATCGGGGACAGCGCCGCCCCGGACCGGAGCTTCGCCAGGTCGGACGCGACGTGCGGGTTGGACGCACCGAGCAGTGGCAGTTGCGCGGCTCGCAGGATGTCCTTCGCCTTGGCGTGCACGAGGCTCGCCGTCTTCAGCTTCGCGACCAGCGCCTCGACGCTCGCCCCGTCGGCGACCAGGCCGAGGTAGGACGCGGCCGCCGGGTAGTCATGGTCCTGCGGCGCGTCGAGCCAGCGCACCGCGGCCGCGGGCACGGCCTTCCTGACCTTTGCCACGCTGTCTCCTCCCGACGGGACGCCGAAACTCTACGCGCGCCGACCGAGGCGTCCCGAGGGGCAGCACCGCGCTCGGAGCGCGTGGAGCTCAACCCCGATCCGGCGGCGACGGGGTCGCGTGGCGGACGCAGGAACGGATCAGGGATCAGGCGCCCTGGGCGGCGAGCTGGCCGCAGGCGCCGTCGATCTCGCGGCCGCGGGTGTCGCGGACGGTGACGGCGACGCCGCGAGCCTCCAGCCTGCGCACGAAGGCGTCCTCGTCGGAGCGGCGGGACGCCGTCCAGCGGGAGCCGGGGGTCGGGTTCAGCGGGATCAGGTTGACGTGCACCCAGCCGTAGCCGGTGCCGGCCAGCAGGTCGGCGAGCGCGTCGGCCCGCCAGGCCTGGTCGTTGACGTCGCGGATCAGCGCGTACTCGATCGACACCCTGCGGCCGGTCGCATCGAAGTAGCCCCGCGCCGCGTTCACCACGTCGCGAGCGTTCCAGCGGGTGTTGATCGGGCACAGTTCGTCGCGCAGGTCGTCGTCGGGGGCGTGCAGGCTCACCGCCAGGGTGACCGGCAGTCCCTCCGCGGTCAGCCGCTGGATCTGCGGCACCAGGCCCACGGTCGAGATGGTGACGCCGCGGGCCGAGACGCCCAGGCCGTCCGGTGCGGGCGCGACCATCGTCCGCACGGCGCGCAGGACGGCGGTGTAGTTCGCCATCGGCTCGCCCATGCCCATGAACACGATGTTGTTGATCCGGCCCGGCCCGCCCGGCACCTCGCCGTCACGCAGCCGGCGCGCGGCGTCCACCACCTGGGCGAGGATCTCACCCGTGCTGAGGTTGCGCTGCAGGCCGCCCTGCCCGGTCGCACAGAAGGGGCACGCCATCCCGCAGCCCGCCTGGGACGAGATGCAGACGGTCGCGCGCTCCCTGCCGGAACCACTCGCCCGGACACCGGGGACGCCGTAGCGCATCAGGACGCTCTCCACCAGAGAACCGTCGTGCAGGCGCCACAGCGTCTTCACCGTCGTGCCGCCGTCGGCCGACTGGTCGCGCACCCGCTCCAGCAGGGACGGGGCGAACCGGGCGGCGAGCACCTCGCGTTCCCGCTTCGGGATGTCCGTCCAGCCGGACGGGTCGGCTTCCAGCCGCTCGAAGAGGTGGCGGGTCAGCTGGCCCGCCCGGAACCTCGGCAGCCCGAGGGCAGCGATCTCGTCCGCCCGCTGCGCCGCGTCGAGGTCGGCCCAGTGCAGCGGCGGCTTGCCGCGCCGGGGTGCGCCCAGGGCGAGCGGGACGGTGCGTCCGGCCTCGGCGTGAGCCACCGACTCCGCGTAGGCCGACACCTCCTCCGGCGTCAGGCCGGTCACCAGGCCACCCCGGAGAGGACGAACACCAGCCACGCCGCCGGCGCGGCGACCAGCGTGGAGTCCAGGCGGTCCATCACCCCGCCGTGACCGGGCAGGAACGAGCTCATGTCCTTGATCCCCACGTCCCGCTTGATCAGCGACTCGATCAGGTCGCCGGCCGTCCCGGTGATCACGACGACCACCGCGAGCAGCAGGCCGAACCACCAGGCCTGGTGCAGCACGTAGACGCTGAGCAGGATGCCGAGGACGCTCGCCAGTGCGACCGAACCGGCCATTCCCTCCCAGGTCTTCTTCGGGCTGATGTTGGGGGCCATCGCATGCCGGCCCAGCGTCGCGCCCGCCGCGTACCCGCCGACGTCGCTGGCGACCACGCAGACGAACACGGCCACCACCTTCGCCACCCCGTGTTCCTCGGCCAGGATCAGCCCGACGAAGGACGCCAGCAGCGGGATGTAGCCGATGATGAACAGGCTCGCCGCACTGTCCTTGACATAGTTCTCCGCGCCGCCGAACATCCGCCAGATCAACGCCAGCAGCACCGTCCCGCCGATCGTGCCGAGCAGCACGACATGCCAGGGCACCCTGGACACGGACTGGAGCGCGGCGGCGGCGTAGGAGCCACCGATGATCGCGACGTTGCCGATCACGACGGGAAGGATGGCCGAACGCATCCCGATCCGCAGCAGCGCCTGGTGCACCTCGATCGTGCCCAGGCTGGTCAGCGCGACCAGCAGGACGATGAAGCCCACCGGCCACCAGGCGAGCGTGATCACCACGTAGATGAACAGGCCCAGCCCCACCGCGATGGCCGCGGGCAGGTCCCGGCCGGCGCGCGAGGCGCGCGGACCGGGCTGCGGGTCGCTGCCGGCCATTCAGACCTCCAGCAGTTCTGCTTCCTTGGCCTTCAGCAGTTCGTCGACGCTGTCGACGTGCTTCCTGGTCGCGGCCTCCAGCTGCTTCTCCGCCCCGCGGGCGTCGTCCTCGCTGATCTCCTTGTCCTTGACCAGCTTGTTCACGCTCTCGATGCCGTGCCTGCGGACGTTCCGGACGGCGACCCTGGCCTCCTCGGCCTTGTGGCGGGCGAGCTTGATGTACTCCTTGCGCCGTTCCTCGGTGAGCTGCGGCATGACCAGGCGGATCACGTTGCCGTCGTTGGCCGGATTCACGCCGAGGTCGGAGTCGCGGATCGCCTTCTCGATGCCGGCCATCGCGCCGCGGTCGAACGGGCTGATCAGCACCGTGCGGGCCTCCGGCACCTGGAAGGTGGCCAGCTGCTGCAGCGGCGTCGGCGCCCCGTAGTAGTCCACCATCAGCTTGTTGAACATCGCCGGGTGCGCCCGGCCCGTCCGGATCGCCGCGAACTCCTCGCGGGCGTGGTCGACCGCGGCGACCATCTTGTGCTCGGCGTCCTTGATGATCTCGTCGATCACGAGGTCCCTTCCCTTCGATTTCTCCCGCGCGCTCACGCGTGCAGGGTGGTTCCGATCTTCTCACCTGCGACGACCCGCGCGATGTTCCCCGGCACTCCCAGGTCGAAGAAGACCATCGGCAGCCGGTAGTCCCGGGCCAGGCTGATCGCGGTCGCGTCCGCCACCTTCAGGTCCCGGGACAGGAAGTCGTCGTAGGTGAGATCGTCGAACTTCCTCGCGTCCGGGTTCGTCCGCGGGTCGGCGTCGTAGACGCCGTCGGTGCCCTGCTTGGCCATCAGCAGCACGTCCGCGTGAGTCTCCAGTGCCCGCTGCGCGGCCACCGTGTCGGTGGAGAAGAACGGCATCCCCGAGCCGGCGCCGAAGATCACCACCCTGCCCTTGTCGAGGTGCCGGATGGCGCGCAGCGGGATGTACGGCTCGGCCACCTGACCCATGGCGATCGCGGTCTGGACGCGGCTCGCGGCGCCCGCCTTCTCGAGGAAGTCCTGCAGGGCGAGGCTGTTCATCACCGTACCGAGCATGCCCATGTAGTCGGCCCGCGCCCTGTCCATGCCGCGGGTCTGCAGTTCCGCCCCACGGAAGAAGTTGCCGCCACCGGTGACGATCGAGACCTGCACGCCGGAGGCGACCACGCCCGCGATCTCCGCCGCGATGGCGGCGATCACGTCCGGGTCGACCCCCAGCTTGCCGCCACCGAAGGCCTCGCCGGAGAGCTTCAGCAGGACTCGGCGGTAGGGACTGGTCATTGGGGATCCTCCAGGGCGGTCGCGGGCGGCGTCGTCGGGTCGGGGCGCCTGCCCCACCCTAATGGACGCAGGATGCCGGAGCGGCCGCCCAGCAGAGCTGGACGGCCGCCACGGGTGGGTCTGGCTCAGGCGCCGGCGGCGAACCGCACGAAGCGCTTGACCTCGACGCCGTTCTTCTTCAGCAGCTGGCCGACGGACAGCTTGTCGTCGGACACGCTCGGCTGCTCGACCAGGACGACCTCCTTGAAGAAGCCGCCCAGACGGCCCTCGACGATGCGCGGGATGATCGCCTCCGGCTTGCCCTCCTCCTTGGCGGTCAGCTCGGCGATGTGCCGCTCGTTGGCGACCACGTCGGCCGGCACCTCCTCGCGCGTGACCCACTGCGGGGACATCGCCGCGATCTGGTGCGCGATCCCGCGGATGAAGGTCGGGTCCTGGGTGCCCGAGTACTCGATCATCACCCCGACCTGCGGCGGCAGGTCCTGCGACCGCTTGTGCAGGTAGATGTCGACCGGGCCGGCGTAGGTGGCCGAGTTGGCCAGTTCGAGCTTCTCGCCGATCTTGGCGGAGAGTTCGTTGACGGCATCCTGGACGGTCTTGCCGGACGGGAGCGCGACCGCGCTGGCCGCCTCGACGCCGTGCGCGCCGGCCGCGTCCACCGCGGCGGCGATCTGGGCGGCGAGTTCCATGAACTCGTCGTTCTTCGCCACGAAGTCGGTCTCGGCACCCAGCTGGATGACGGTCCTGCCGGACGAGGCGACCAGGCCGTTGCTGGCCTCGCGGTCGCTCCGCTTGGCCATCTTCGCCTGGCCCGAGACCCGCAGGATCTCGACGGCGGCGTCGAAGTCGCCGTCGGCCTCGGTGAGGGCCTTCTTCGCGTCCATCATCCCGGCGCCCGTGGCGTCACGGAGCTTCTTGACGTCCGCGGCAGTGATCGTTGCCATTCTCTTCCGTTCCTTACTTGGTCTTCTTGGCGGGCTTGGCTGCGGCCGGCTCGGCCACCTCGGCCTCGGCGACGGGCTCGGCCACCTCGGCGGCAGCCTCCACCGCAGGCTCGACCTCCTCGGCGGCAGCCTCCTCGGCGGCCTCGACCTCCGCGGCAGCCTCCGCCTGGGCCGCCACCTCCGCCACGGCGCCGTCCACCGCGTCGGCAAGCTGGTTGGCCTGCAGGTCACTGCCCTCGAGGGCCTCGGCCTCGGAGACCGGCGTGTTGTCGGCCGTGGCCAGCAGGTCGCGCTCCCAGTCGGGCATGGGCTCTGCCTCCTCGCCGGTGGCGGCACCGGAGGAGCGGGCGAGCAGACCCTCGGCCACGGCGTCCGCGAGCACCCGGGTGAGCAGGGCGACGGAGCGGATCGCGTCGTCGTTGCCGGGGATCGGGAAGTCGACCTGGTCGGGGTCGCAGTTGGTGTCGAGGATGCCGACGATCGGGATCCTCAGCTTGCGGGCCTCGTCGATCGCCAGGTGCTCCTTGTTGGTGTCGACCACCCAGATCGCCTGCGGCAGCTTGTGCATGTCACGGATGCCGCCCAGGGTCTTGGCCAGCTTCTCCTTCTTGCGCTTCTGCTGCAGCAGTTCCTTCTTGGTCAGCCCGGAGGAGGCGACGTCGTCGAAGTTGATGCCCTCGAGCTCCTTCATCTTCGCGATCCGCTTGCTGATCGTGCCGAAGTTGGTCAGCATGCCGCCCAGCCAGCGCTGGTTCACGTAGGGCATCCCGACCCGGGTCGCCTGCTCGGCGATCGCCTCCTGGGCCTGCTTCTTGGTGCCGATGAACAGCACCTGGCCGCCCCTGGCGACGGTGTCCTTGACGAAGCCGTAGGCGGTGTCGATGTAGGAGAGCGACTGCTGCAGGTCGATGATGTAGATGCCGTTGCGCTCGGTGAAGATGAACTTCTTCATCTTGGGGTTCCAGCGACGGGTCTGGTGCCCGAAGTGGACGCCGCTGTCGAGCAGCTGGCGCGTGGTGACGACGGCCATGGCCGTTCCTTTCTGCGCGGGGGGCGGACGCGGCCGCCGAACCCGCTTGGGTTGTCCGGGCCGAACTCTTCGACCCGCCTGACGCGGTCGCCGGTGGCCCACCCATTGCTGGGACCGCGGGGCCGGCCCGCCCGTGGCGGAATGCCCGTGGCGGAATGACTGCGTGCGAAGTCGCCCCGGATCGGTCCGGGACGCTCCGGCCATCCTACGCGTCGGACCGGCGCCGCCACCAATCGGGGTTTTCCACAGGTGCGCGGCTCCCTGCGCGTCGTCCACAAGCGGAGGAACCGGGTGAGCGCCGGCGACGTCGGCGGCCGAGGATGCGGGCATGACGAAGCTGCGAATCGTGGTCCTGGCGGTGCTGGCCGCGTGGCTGTGGGCTGCCGGGGCCGTCGCCCCCGCCGCCGCGGGGCCGGCCGCCGTGCTGCCGCTCGAC
>NZ_JASGES010000101.1:0-6320 GCF_047606205.1 Propionicimonas sp.
CCGGGCGGGTACCCGGCCGCGCCACCGACCGTCGCAGGCCCGGACGGCTACGCCGCGGCGCCCGCGGGAGTGGTCCCCGGCTCGCCGCTGACCACCCTGCTCGGCAGCCCGGTCACGGTGCGGGTCGTGGATCCCACCCGGTACGACGTCGGCACCAGGCCGGAGGGCGCGACCCATGCCCGGGTGACCGTCACGTGCCTGAGTGCGGGGCGGATCAGCTTTGGCCCCGACGCCCGCGGGAACAACCCCTCGGTGGCGTGCGGAAAGGAGGACGTCGGGGCGGTCCACGGGGTCGCCTGGCAGGACTTCGAACTCACCAGCGAGGTCACTCACTTCTTCTTCGGCACCAGCGGTGGCGGGAAGGCGTCCGCCTCGATCCAGTTCCTCGCGCAGGTGCAGACCCGGTTGGGAGTGAACGCGAACGGCCAGACCTACGGGATGAGCGGCGCTGCGCAGGGTGAGCCGGACCTGGTCGCGGTCTCGGGAGTCGACAGCAGCGGCCGGGACATCGATGGCTACAGCCGTCGGGTGGACCTCGACGCCTTCAGCCCCGATCATCCCGGGCAGCCCACCAGCCCCGCCGAAGCCGTCGAACTCCAGAGGCAGCGTGACCGGAACTACCCGCACGGCTGGGACGTGCCCGTCTTCACGTCCGACGGCACCACCCGGATCGGGACGCACCACGTCGGTTCCTGACCCCTACGTCGGACGCCCGGCGATCACGAGCACCCGGCTCCGGAACCGGGGTGGAGCATAGGGGATTCGAACCCCTGACCCCCTGCTTGCAAAGCAGGTGCTCTACCAACTGAGCTAATGCCCCGTGCGGCGTCATTCTCGCATCCTGCGAGGGGAGCGCCCAAACCGGCAGGGGCGGGGTGATAAGAGGAATCGCACCCTCGACCGGTCGTGCGCAGCGGTGGCGAGCGCCCCGACCACAGCGGGGGCGATTCCTCTCACGACACCCTCGCCGAGCGCGCACCCAAGCCACTGAATCGCCCAATTGGAACGGGGCATCTACGCTTGAACCCATGTGGTCCCGGCGCGAAGAGGTCGACTACGCCCTGCAGCGGCGCAACACGCTGCAGGCGCTGCGGCGTCCCCAACGCTCCCTGGAGGGCGCCGATGTGTGCGACGCCGACCCGCTGCTGCTGCGGGCGGCTCTGCACCACGGCGAGGAGTCGGCCCTGCCCTGCCCGATCTGCGACGCGTCCCGCCTGATGAACCTGAACTACGTGTTCGGCGACCAGCTCGGGCAGTACTCCGGACGGATCAAGTCGACCCCCGAACTGGACGAGATGGAGAACGAGTACGGCGAGTTCAAGGTGTGCGTCGTGGAAGTGTGCACGGGCTGCGGCTGGAACCACATGATCTCCGCCTACCTCCTCGGCGACGGCGTGAAGCGCCGGCCCCCCCGCCGCCAGGCCACCGTCGAGGACATCTATGGCTGACCCCAAGCGATCCGCGGGGACGCGGAACGCCCCGACGGCGAAGACGACCCGGAAGGGGAGGAAGAAGCGCAGCCTGTGGGTGCGCATCCCGTTGTGGATCCTCTCGCTCGTCCTCGTCGTCGGTGTGATCGGCGCCGGTGTGGTGGCCTACGCCTACACCTCGATCAAGCTGCCCGACCCCAACTCCGACTTCAGCACCAACACCACCTTCGTGTACTACAAGGACGGCAGGACGAAGATCGGCTCGTTCCAGGTGCAGAACCGGCAGTCGATCAGCTACGCGGACATGCCGCAGCACGTCAAGGACGCGATCGTCGCCGCCGAGAACCGCACCTTCTGGACCGACCCCGGCATCTCCGCCACCGGTCTGCTCCGGGCGGCGCTCGGCCTGGTCGGGCTGTCCCCCGCGGACGCGACCGCCACCGGCGGCGGCTCCACCATCACCCAGCAGTACATCAAGGTCATGTACCTCTCCTCCGAGCACAGCTTCACCCGGAAGGCGAGGGAGTTGCTGCTGGCGGCCAAGATGGGCCAGGAGCTCAGCAAGCAGGACATCCTCGAGGGCTATCTGAACACCGTGTACTTCGGACGCGGGGCGTACGGCATCGAGGCGGCCGCGCAGGCCTACTTCAAGGTGTCGGCGGCCAAGCTGACCCTCGCCCAGTCGGTCGCGCTGGCGGCGATCGTGAACTCGCCGGGCAACCTGGATCCGGCCAGCGGCAAGCAGCAGGCCGCCGACCTCCTCGAGCGGTACCAGTACACCCTCAACGGCATGGTCGAGATGAACGCGATCACCGCTGCCGAGCGGGCGAAGATCTACGACAAGCTCCCCAAGTTCCCGAAGGTCGCCAAGGACTCCGCCTTCGGCGGCCCCAAGGGGTTCCTGCTCACCATGGTGAAGAACGAGCTGCTGGCGAACGGCTTCACCGAGGAACAGATCAACGGGGGCGGCCTCAAGGTCGTCACCACCTTCGACGCCACCGCCCAGGACGCGGCCGTCGAGGCCGCCCAGAAGATGACGCTCCAGGCAGCGGGCACCAAGAAGGCGGCCAAGAACCTGCACGCGGGCCTGGCGTCCATCGACAACGCCACCGGAGGGGTGCTCGCGCTGTACGGCGGCCCCGACTTCCTGGAGAGCCAGTGGAACTGGGCGACCAACCCGCGTCCCACCGGCTCGACCTTCAAGACCTACGCCTTCGCCACGGCCTTGGCGAACGGCTGGACCTTCACCGACAAGCTCAACGGCAGTTCCTTCACCCCGAAGGGCGACCGGGTTCCCGTCCGCAACGCCGACGGGAACTTCGGCACGATCACCATGCAGTACGCGCTCACCCACTCGGTCAACTCGGCGTTCGTCGACCTCGTCACGCAGCTCGACGACGGCCCGTCCCAGGTGCAGCAGATGGCGGAGGACGCCGGCGTCCCGGACGGGGGCCACTGGGACCTGAGCAACCGGATCGCCCTCGGCAACACGGAGGTCAGCCCGCTGAACCAGGCGGCCGCCTACTCGACCTTCGCCAACCAGGGCCTCCGCAGGGACGCGCACGTCGTCGCGGAGGTGTACGAGTCCAACGGGGACAAGACCTACACCGCCGACACCGAGGGCAGCCAGACCATCGACATGGACGTCGCGGTCGACACCACCCAGGCGCTCACCAAGGTGACCCAGGACGGCACCGGCTCGCGGGCCGCCTATCTCGGCTACCCGGTCGCGGGCAAGACCGGAACGGTGGGCTACGGGGTCGAGAAGAAGACCGCCTATGGCACGACGACCGTCCGCGAGACCAGAGCGGCGTGGTTCGTCGGCTTCACCGCGCAGGTCACCACCGCCGTCATGTACGTGAAGGGCAAGCAGGGCACGAGCGACCTGGGCTCGGGCTTCTACGGGGCGACCTGGCCGCTGTCCACCTGGCTGGACTACATGAAGGTCGCGATGGACGGAAAGGACAAGGTCGCCTTCGAGCCGGCCACGTCGCGGACGTCCACGCAGGCACCCACGGCGAAGAAGACCCACACGGCCAAGGCGACCGCGTCCTCGACGCCGTCCGCGACCGAGACCCCGACCGCGACCGAGACCCCGACGACCGAGCCGACGACCGACCCGACCACGACCGAGCCGTCGACCGAGCCGACGAAGACCAGCGAGCCGAAGCCGACCAGCACCTCGACCGGGGGCCCGTAGCGCGTGCCCGGATGTCGCGTCCACACCTCCGGGGAGTCGCCGCGCCCGGCCGCGGTCCGTCCTTGGTCGCCGGTCAGGACTTCTCGCCCTAGGATCGCGGCGTGACCAGCCCCGCACCGGCCCTGTCGAGGGTCCTCGGTGGTCCGATGGGGCGGCACGCCCGCCCCACCGGGACGTGGTTCAGGCCCGCGCCGTTCGCCTTCCTCACCCTCACCGTCTCCTGGCTGATCGTGATGGTCAGGCAGGTGCCCTGCCGCAGCAGCAGCGACCAGTACCTGCCCTGGATGTGCTACTCCGACATCCCGATCCTCTACTACTGGCGTGGGCTCAAGGACGGCCTGGTCCCCTTCCTCCAGACCGACCTGGAGTACCCGGTGCTGACCGGCGCCTTCATGGAGTTCTGCCGGCGGCTGGTCGTGTTCCTCGGCGGGAAGAGCGAGCCGGGTCTGAGCAGCGACGAGGTCGCCCACGCCACGAACCTGTTCTTCGGGATCAACGCCGTGCTCCTGTTCGTGCTGATGGGGGTGCTGATCTGGGCACACCTGCGGATGAGCAGGCCGTGGGATGCGCTGATGATCGCAGCGTCCCCGGCCATCCTGACCGCAGGCCTGGTCAACTGGGACGCACTGGTCCTCGCCATGACCGGGCTGGCGATCCTGGCCTGGTCGCGGCGCAAGCCGTTCTGGGCCGGCTTCTGGCTGGGGCTGGGGATCGCGGCGAAGCTCTACCCGCTCCTGCTGCTGGTGCCGCTCACCGTGCTGTGTCTGCGGTCCAGCCGGTTCAAGGCGCTGGCCCTCGCCTACCTCGGCACGGCAGCGTCCTGGGTGGCGGTGAACCTGCCGGTCTACCTCGCCGCGCCCGAGGGGTGGCTGAACTTCTGGACGTTCAACGCCGACCGCGGCGGCGACCTGGGCTCGATCTGGTACGCGCTGAGCCTGATCGGTATCGACATCGAGTCGGTGTCGCGACTGGAGGCCGCGCTGATGGTGGCCGGCACGATCGCCATCTGCGCGCTGCTGCTGCTGGCGCCACGGCGTCCCCGCTTCGCCCAGGGGGCGTTCCTGATCGTCACCCTCTTCCTCGTGGTGAACAAGGTGTACTCGCCGCAGTACGTGCTGTGGCTGCTGCCGCTGCTCGTGCTCGCCCGGCCACGCTGGACGGACTGGATCGCCTTCTCGATCGCGGAGACCGCCTACTTCGCGGCGGTGTGGGGGCACCTCGACAACCAGCTGTCCAACGGCGCGGGCGACCACCGGCTCTACGTGCTGGCAATCCTCGTGCGGATCGGCGTGCAGCTGTGGATCTGCGGCCGGGTGGTGCGGGACATGTTCGACCCCCGCCGTGACATCGTGCGCGCCGGCGGTCTCGACGACCCGGACGGCGGCGTCCTGGACGAGGCCCCCGACGCGGCCTGGGTGACGCGGCTGACCCGCGGCCTGGCCGCGACATGAGGACACCACGACGTTCTTCTCCTGCGGTGCGCTCCCCCGAACGGCGCCGCGGGGCCCTTCGATGAGCGCGACGGTGGCCTCGCGCCGGCCCGGCCGGTCGTCGCGGCGCCGGGCTCGGACGGGAGCCGACGCGCGGCTGGTCGTCCAGGCCTGGTTCGGCACCCGGCTCGTGATCCTCGTGGTCGCGGCGTGGGTGATGCTGCGCGATCACCGCAGCGCTTCCGGCGTGTTCGGCAACTGGGATGTCGCGCACTACCTCGGCATCGCGGCGAACGGGTACGCGGAGGCGAACTCGATCGCATTCTTCCCCGGCTGGCCGCTGCTGGTGCGGCTGGTGTCCTCGACCGGGGTGCCCCCGCTGGGGGCGGCCATCGCGCTGGCGCTCGCCGCGTCCGGCCTCGCGACCGCTGCCCTCTACCGGTTGGGCGGGGCGCCGGCGGCGATCGCCTGGCTGCTGGCGCCGACCGCGGTGTTCACCGTGGTGCCCTACACCGAGGCGGTCTTCTGCGCTGCGGCCTTCTGGGCGTGGGAGCGGGCGAGCGCGAAGCAGTGGGGTGCGGCCGCCGTTCTCGCCGCGGTCGCGGCGTCCGTCCGCGTCTCGGGGGTGTTTCTGATCGCGGCCCTCGCCGTCCTCGCGCTCACCCAGGCCGGCGCGCCGCGGGTCCGTGGCCGCCGGCTGCTCTGGCTGGCGGTTCCGGTCTCCGTGGTCGCCGCCTACCTGGGCTACCTGTACGTGATCACCGGAAGCTGGACGGCCTGGCTGGACGCGCAGGAGGCCGGCTGGGCGCGCGGCTTCGCCTGGCCGTGGGAATCGCTGCGGCACACCTTGTCCGTCCTCGAGCCCGGGGCGTACGCCGACCACCCGGAATGGCACTGGGTGTTCCTCGCCGAGATCATCAGCATGGCCGTGGGGCTGGTGGTCACGCTCGTGTGCCTCGTGCGGCGGCGCTGGGGGGAGGCGACCTGGGTCGGGCTCCAGGTGGTCGCGTTCGGTACGTCCTACTGGTTCATGAGCGTGAACAGGGCGGTCCTGCTGTGGTTCCCGTTGTGGACGGAGCTCGGCCGCATCCCCGCGTCGAGGGGACGCCTCCCTGCCTGGCGCGCCGTCCTGATCGGTGTGCTGGTGCTCGCCGCACTGGCCGTCCAGGCGGTCTGGTCGTGGCTGTTCTTCACTGGCCGCTGGGCCAGCTGAGGGAGGCGGCGACCCGGCCACGCGCCGGGGATGTCTTGGGTCGGCCC
>NZ_JASGES010000102.1:0-14780 GCF_047606205.1 Propionicimonas sp.
CCATGTCCGATTCGTACAAGCCTGCGCGCAAGAAGCGCGGCGTCGCACTTCCCGTCGTCATCGCGGGCGGCCTCAGCTCACTCCTGCTCGCCTTCAGCCTGACCCCCACCTTCTCCGCGCTGACCGCTGTGATCACGAACTCCGCCAACACCGCGGGCACCGGCAGCCTGGTCATGACCGAGACCAGCAGCGACATGGGCACCACCTGCACCAGCGGCGCCACCGGCACCGCCACCTGCTCGACGATCAACAAGTTCGGCGGCAACACGGCCTCCAGCGGCTACATGGCGCTGAAGCCGGGCGGCTCGGTCACCTCGACCGTCACCATCAAGAACTCCGGCACCGTCGATGCCAGCAGCTTCACGATGGGCGGCGGCACCTGCACGATGTCGACCAACGGCACCGTGAACGGCTCGGCGACGCAGGCCCAGCTGTGCGGGAAGTTCAACCTGGTCATCACCGCGGGCGGGACCAGCGTCTACACCGGCACCGCCGCGGCCTTCGCCGGAACGACCACGACGATCGGCTCCGGCGTCACCGCCGGCTCGACCGTGACGATCGTGGTGAAGATCACGCTGGACTCCAGCGCGGACGCGACGTACCAGGGCCTGGCCATCACCCAGCCGATCACCTGGACCTTCGCGGCCTGAGCCCGCGGGGTCCGCGACCCTGAGATACTCACGGCAAGGGCCGGGGACGCTCCGCCGCCCCCGGCCCTGTGGCCGTATTCGACGGAAGGTGATGCAGGACATGACCAAGCGAGCAGCCGTCTGGGCAGCCGCCGTCATCGGAGCAGCAGTCGTGGTCGCCGCCCTGATCGTCGCATCGGGGCTGCGCTTCTACACGGTGATGACGCCGTCCATGGGCGAGACCGCCCCGGTCGGCACCCTCGTGGTGACCCGGCCGGCGGACGCCTTCCAGGTCGGCGAGATCGTCACCTACGAGCGCAACGGTCGCAGCTACACCCACCGGATCATCACGGCGAACCAGGACGGGACGTTCGTCACCAAGGGCGACCTGAACGGTTCGGCCGACCCGCTCCCGGTCTCGACCGGGGAGATCGTGGGCCGGGCGATCTGGATCGCGCCGGGAATGGGCTGGCTGTGGCGAGGCCTGCCGTGGCTCCTGCTGGGCGGACTGGTCGTCTACGCGGTCTCCCTGATGCCGCGGTTCGACCGGACGTGGCGCTGGGTGGTCCGGCTCAGTGGCTGGACCCTGGTGATCTGCCTGGTCGCCTTCTGGCTGCGTCCGTGGGTGAGCCTCACGATGCTGTCGTGGGTGCCGGCCGACACCGGTGGCGCCGACATGCACGTCGTCAACACCGGGCTGTTCCCCCTCGACGTGCTGGGTAACCGGCTCGTCAGCGGCCAGGACGTCATCGTCCGAGTCACCGAGCAGAACGCCGCCGGCGAGTACACGCTGACCCCCGCCCTCGCGTTCCACTGGTGGGAGCAGCTGGGCCTGCTCCTGCTCTGCCTCGTGCCCACCCTGATCGCCCTCGTCATCCGGGACGACCGCACCCCCCACGAGCCCGGCCGGGCGGTGGAGGAGGACGCCGTGGCCGATCCGGACGCGGCGAAGGATGAGCCCGCGGAGGAGGAGTCGGACGACGCTCCCGACCTGCGCCGGCTGATCCTGATCGCCGCGATCGTGTTCGCCGTCGTGGTGAGTGTCGCCGTCGTGACCTTCAGCACGACCAGCGCCGCGCTCACGGCGAAGATCGCCAACAGCACGAACACGAGCGGCAACCGGACGTTCTTCACCTGCACGAACGCCGTCACGTCCTCCAGCGGCAGCCCGTACCTCGCCTGGGCGATGGGCACGGGGAGCACGACGAAGGCGGCCGACCTCAACGGCAGCTCGTCAAGCACGAAGGTCGGCACCTTCGCCAACACGACGGCGCTGGGAGCCTCCCCCACCGGAACCACGACGGTCGGCTGCAACAACGATCTGCCGAAAGCCTCGGTCTCCTTCAACGGCACGTCGCAGTGCCTCTTCACCGGCGCGACCGTCTCCAACCCCCAGACGTTCTCGCTGGAAGCATGGTTCTGGACCGGCACCAAGCCGAACGGGAAGATCATCGGCTTCGGCAACACCCAGAGCGGCGGCGACTCGACCTACGACCGGCACGTCTACATCGATGACGCGGGCAGGGTGCTGTTCGGGACCTACAACAACGGCTTCCAGGTGATCGCCTCGCCCTCGGGTACCAGCTACGCCGACAGCAAGTGGCACAACGTGATCGCCACGTTCTCCAGCTCGACGGGGATGCGGCTCTACATCGACGGCGCCGTCGTCGCCTCGAGCACCAGCTACACGGTGGCGGAGAACACCTCGGGCTACTGGAAGGCCGGCTGCGGCAATCTGGGCGGCAGCTGGCCCAACGCCGCGGGCGCGGCCAGCTGGAACTCCCTGAACTACTTCAAGGGCCAGCTCCAGTTCGCAGCCGTCTACTCGGCCGTGCTGACCGCCACCCAGGTGAAGGAGCACTACCAGGCCGGGCTGGGCTGAGCCCAGCGGACAGTGGCGTCCCGGGCTCGTGACGAGCCTTGTCACCCGCATGGGTTATACCCGTACGGGTGTCGCCTGCAGGGGGACTTTTGCACCGATCGCGGGTGCGAAATGCTTGTCTGAGCAAGACCTGTACGCGGCAGCGGGAGGGGTCCTAAATGCCGCCCAGGACGATCATTCATCCAACGAATTAGGGGAATCACCATGTCAGAGTCGACCACGCCCGCGCGCCGCCGCGGCAAGAAGATCGCCGCCACCACGCTTCTCGTCCTCGGCCTCGGCGGCGCGTCCGCCGCGGCTGCCGCCCAGCTGGGCATGTCCTGGACGGGCAGCTTCCAGGCCGGCGCAACCAGCGTGACGGCGGACTGCCAGCCCTCGTCGAAGACGATCACCTCCAGCTTCGACAAGCCCACCTTCTCCAGCAGCTCGACGCTGCCGTGGACGGTGGCCAACGTGACGTTCGCGAACATCGACGACGCCTGCAAGACGCTGAACTACGAGGCGGCGTACAAGCTGTCCAGCGGCGAATGGGTGAAGCTCGGCACCGGGACCGTCACCGGCACGACGGTGTCCGTCCCGCTCGGCTCGCTCGACCCGCAGAGCATCAAGCAGGTCGCGCTCAGCATCTACAGCTGATGACCGCTCAGGCAGGCCGGCGGACCCTGGTCCGCCGGCTCGGCCAGGTCGTCGGTTGGGCCCTGCTGGTCGGCGCGGTCGTGCTCGGATGGCCGTCCAGCATGGGCGGCTGTACCACCCTCACCATCGTCACCGGGCACTCGATGGAGCCCACGCTGCACCCGGGAGACCTGGCTGTCACCCGCTGCGGCAACCCGCAGGTCGGGGACGTGGTGGCGTACCGGCCGTTCGCCGACAAGAGCCCGGTCGTGATCCACCGGATCATCGGAGGCGACCCGGTCGCCGGCTGGGAACTGCAGGGCGACAACAACCATTTCATCGACCCCTTCAAGCCGGTGGCCGGCCAGGTGACGGGCGTCATGGTCGCAGCCGTCCCGGGCCTGGGCGGAGTGATGTCCTTCTTCACCTCGCCACTGATGTGGGTGTCGCTGCTTCTTCTCGCCGCGGCGTTCGCCCTGTGGCCCGAGGCACGACCCACCACCTCGTCGTCGGCCAGCTGAGGACACGAGCATGAGACTGCGTTGGCGTGGTGCCCTGGCGGTGCTGGCGGCTGTGGCCACGGTGGCATCACTGGGCGCATCCGCCGCGGCGCAACTCGATCTGCGCGCGACCGCCAGCGCTCCCCTCGCCCAGAAGTGGACGCGCTGCGGTGGCCAGGTCACGGCAACCGTGACCGGCGCGTCCGTCGCCGTGACCGGTATCGACACCGCTTGCGCGGGCACCACCGTGACCGCCTACGTTCGCGCGGGCAGCACCACGCTCACCGCGTCCGGCACGGCATCCGGCACCAGCGCCACGCTCACCCTGCCCTCGACGCCGGGCACGGTCAGCGGCGCCCTCGTCACCGCCGGGACCTGGCCGTTGCCGACGACCTGGGCGCAGACCCAGACCACCCTGCCGGCCGTCTCCTGCGCGCCGGTGTCCGGAAGCGGAACCTGCACGGCAGCGGTCAGCGGGATCACCTCCTGGGGCTACCCGAGCCTCACCGACTACAACCTGAACGTGACGGTGTCGTCCAGCTCGTCCTCTGCCGTCACCTGGCAGGTGACCTTCAACCTGTCGAGCAGCGACCTGCCGTTCGTCGCGAGCGACCTCTCCGACAACCAGGGCGGCCTGGTCAAGGTGTCCGCCAGCTCCTGCTCCGCCAGCCCGCGGACGGTGACCGTGAAGGGCACGACCGGCTGGGGCAACTATCACCAGGTGATGTCCGGGCAGTCGTCCAGCTTGCAGGTCCACGCCACCACGAGTGGATCGGGCGGCCTGCTCGACTGCTGACCCGCCACCCCCGTCGAGCCGCAGGTCCGACCCGCGCGGCAGGGACCCCGGCCGCTCGACCACCGATGTCCACGAAGCTGTTGTCGCGAACGCACCGCCCGGCGCACACTGACCGGCATGGCCATGGATGAGACGCCCCGCCGGCAGGCGAACGCCGAACGCGTGAAGCGGACACCGTTCGCCGCCATCTACCCCCTGTATCTGGCGAAGCTCGAGCGCAAGGGCCGGACCCGCGACGAATTGGACGCGGCGATCCGCTGGCTCACCGGGCTCGACGAAGCCGGCCTGGCAGCACACCTGGACGCGGCAACGACGGTCGGCGACTTCTTCGACGCCGCCGACCTGCACCCGGATGCCGTCGCGATCACCGGGGTGGTCTGTGGGGTGCGGATCGCCGACATCGCCGACCCACTGATGCGGCGGATCCGGATCATGGACAAGCTGGTCGACGAGCTCGCGAAAGGGCGTCCGCTGGACCGGGTACTCCGAGCCGGGTGATCGTGGCGAGGGGCCCGGACCGCGTCCGCGTCGCGGCCCGGCCGGGCGTCCGCCTCGCCGGTCAG
Organism: Propionicimonas sp.; assembly: GCF_047606205.1. Taxonomy (GTDB): domain Bacteria; phylum Actinomycetota; class Actinomycetes; order Propionibacteriales; family Propionibacteriaceae; genus Propionicimonas. The sequence goes on from NZ_JASGES010000102.1 coordinate 4,986, forward strand.
CCGCGCAGCGGGGCGAGCGCCTCGCTGAGCGCGATGATCTCCTTCAGTTCCATGCCCAGGACCAGCCGCTGCTGCTCATTCGGCTCGAACTGGCCGTCGTCGCTCAGCTGACGCTGCGGGAAGTTGATCTCGACGTTGCCCCTGGTCAACACCAGACCGAGTGCGGTGACGACGGGGCGCAGGGCTGCCTGCGCACGGGTGCCCCCGGAGTTGCCGCCCCAGTTCACGAAGCCGACCGGCTTGCGGTTCCACTCGTTGTGGAGGTAGTCGATGGCGTTCTTGATGGGCGCCGAGTAGCTGTAGTTGTACTCCGGGAACAGGAAGATGAAACCGTCCGCGGCATCGACGCGCTGGCTCCACGCGATGGTGTCGTCGTGGACGTACTGCTTCAGTCGCGGATGGTTGGGTTCGTCCATCAGCGGGAGCCGGAGTTCGGCCAGGTCGGCGTAGTCGACCTCGAAGCGCCCGTCGGCCTCGGCGGTCCTGCGCACCCACTCGCCGATCGGGGCGCCGATGCGGCCCTCGCGAATGCTGCCGTTGACGATGAGAAGCCTTGCCACTGTTCTTGTTCTCCTTCAGGACGTGCGATGTCGTCTCAGCCAACGCGACACTCGGATCCGGGTATTCCCCGTCGAGGGAATACCGGGCGACTCAACCCCGCCCCACCAGCCCTTTCGCGACCAGGCTCTCGGCAGCGGCGACGATCGCCTCGTGGGGATCGCGCGGAACCCAGCCGAGGAGCTCGCGAGCCTTGGCGCTGGACGTCTGCTTGACGTAGCCGAGTTCGGGCGCCATCCCGCGGAACTCCGGATTGACCAGCGCGGCCAGCCGGAACAGCAGATCCGGAAGCCTCCGCGTGGGCACCTTCGCCGCCGCGTCTCCCAGCTGCCGCCGGATGGTGGCGGCGATCTCCGCCAGCGGGATCGCCGGGCCGTTGGAGAGCAGGAACCGTTGGCCCGCCGCCTCGGGAGGCGTCATCGCGAGCAGGTGGGCCCGCGCGACGTCGCGGACGTCCACGACCGGGATGGACAGGTTCGGCAGCACCGGCATCCCGCCGGCGAGCATGCGCTGGATGATCTCGTTCGACCCCGTGATCGAGTCCCCCATCACCGGGCCCATCACGGCGACCGGCAGCATCGTGACCAGTTCCAGCGCGCCGCCCTCCCGCTCGATGAACTCCCACGCCGCGCGCTCCGACAGCGTCTTGCTGCGTCCGTACGCGTCGGTGCCCGGACCGTCCAGTACCGTCCAGTCGTCCTCGGTGAACACGTGGTCGGTGTGTGGGTGACCCCAGCTGACCGCGTGGAACGCGGAGGTGAGCACCACCCGCTTCACGCCGGCGTCGCGGGCGGCCCGCAGGACGCGCAGCGCACCCTCCCGCGCCGGGACGATCAGGTCGTCCTCGTTGTCGACCTGGCCGGGCCGGACCGGGGACGCGACGTGCAGCACCACGTCGACGCCGCGGACGGCCTCGGGCCAGCCGGCATCGGAGGTCAGGTCTGCGGCAGCGAAATCCAGGTTCCCGCCCGCGGCGACGCCCGCGTCGGCGAGTACGGCGCGGACGGCGGCCTCCTGCGACAGCGACCGAAGGGTCGCGCGGACCTGGTGGCCGGCGTCGAGCAGCTGCTGGATGCAGTGTCCGGCGATGAAGCCGGAGCCGCCGCTGACGAGCACTTTCGCGGTCATCGGCGTCGCCTCAGCCGATGACGCGGGCGAAGATCGCGTCCATGGCGCGATCGGGCAGGACGCGGCGGGCGAACAGGACGGGCTTGGCGCCACCGCCGACCGCATAGCGGGTCCGTGGACGTGGGGTCGTGACCGCGCGCTCGATCGCCCGTGCCACCACGTCGGGGTCCGAGCCCAGTCCGGCCGGGCTGGCGTCGCCGCCGAGCCTGCCGGCGGCCACGTTGGCGCGCTCGGCGTAGGCGCCCCCACCCGAGGCCGCCATTCCGGTCTGCGCCGCGATCCCGGCCCATTCGGTCCGGATCGCGCCCGGCTCGATCACGACGACGTCGATGCCGAAGCCGGCGACCTCCTGGCGGAGCGAGTCGCTCAGGCCTTCGACCGCGTGCTTGGACGCGTGGTACCAGCCGCCGAAGGCGGTGGCGATCCGGCCGCCGATCGAGGTGACATTGACGATCCGGCCGGAATGTTGCGCCCGCATGCCGGGCAGCACGAGCTGGATCAGCCGCGCGAGGCCGAAGAGGTTCACCTCGAGCTGGCGACGGGCCTCGTCCTGGGGCACGTCCTCGATCGCGCCGTACGAGCCATAACCGGCGTTGTTCACCAGGGCGTCGATCCGCCCTTGTTCGGCCAGGACACGCTCGACGGCGGCGACCATCGACGCCTCGTCGGTGACGTCCAGGAGCAGCGGGCGAACGCCGTCGCCCTGGAGCGCGGCGAGCCGATCGATCCGGCGGGCGGCGCCGTAGACGACGTGCCCGGCCCGGGCGAGCCGGCGGGCGGTGGCTGCACCGATGCCGGAGGAGGCACCGGTGACGAGGACGACGGAGGTCATGCCAGTTCCTAACTGTTTGGTTAGCAACAGTGTCGGGCGACCGTCCAAGATTGTCAACTAACCGCTTAGTAAGTACTCTCGTCCCGTGATCGAACGGGACGCGGAGGCCACCAGGCAGCGGCTGCTCGCCGCGGCGACGATCGAGTTCTCGCAGTACGGCATCGCCGGCGCCCGGGTCGACCGGATTGCGGCCGCCGCCCGCTCGAACAAAGCGCAGATCTACCACTACTTCGGCAGCAAGAACGGCCTGTTCGACGCCGTCTTCGGAGGGCACGCCCAGGCCGCCGTCGAGCAGGAGTACTTCGACGCGTCCGACCTGCCGGGCACCGCGGGCTGGATCTTCGACAACTACGAGGAGCACCCCGAACTCGGCAGGCTCGTCCTGTGGTACCGCCTGGAGCGGGCCGGCGACGCGGCGTCGATCGCGGCGCTGGAACGGGCGAACCTGGCCAAGATCGAGAAGATCCGGGCGGCGCAGGAGGCGGGACTGGTGACCGACCGGTTTCCGCCGGCCGTGCTCCTCGGCCTCATCCTGACCCTCACTGCGGCCTGGACGGCGCTGCCGCCCGAGTTCGCCGTCCTCGAGCGCGAGGTGCCCGCCGGGGACCGTCGCGGCTACGTCGTGGCGGCGGTCCGCCGCCTCGTCGAGCCCTGAGGCTCCCGGGACGAACGGGCGTCAGGGGCGCGGCTCGCCGGGCACCGACTCCGCGGCCTGGATCCGGGCGTCGCGGTCGAGCGCGCCGACCACCGCTCGCAGGGACGCGGTGACGATCGACTCGTGCAGGCCGACGCCCCACAGCACATGCGCGTCCTCGCCCTCGCCGATCTCGGCCTCCACGTAGGCCGCAGCCCTGGCGTCACCGCCGGAGGAGAGCGCGTGCTCGGTGTAGTCGAGGACGCGGACGTGGTAGCCGAGAATCCCCAGGGCGTCCACGAAGGCCGACACCGGGCCGTTGCCCTCCCCGGTGATCTCCCGCTGGACGCCGTGGTCGCGCACGACGGCGGTCACCACGTAGCCACCGCCGTTCGACACGGAGGTGACCGTCACCAGGTCGAGCGGGGAGGAGTCCTCGAGGTACTCGGTGGAGAAGATCCGCCACATCTCCTCCGGGCCGACCTCGCCGCCCTCGGAGTCGGTGTGCGCCTGCACGACCCGGGAGAACTCCATCTGCAGTCGTCGGGGCAGGTCCAGCTTGTGCTCGGACTTCATGATGTAGGCCATGCCACCCTTGCCGGACTGGCTGTTGACCCGGATCACGGCCTCGTAGGTGCGGCCGACATCGTGCGGGTCGATCGGGAGGTACGGCGCCTCCCAGGGGATCTCGTGCAGAGTCTTCCCCTGGGCGGCGGCCGTCCTCTCCAGCACCTCCAGCCCCTTCTTGATGGCGTCCTGGTGGGAGCCGGAGAAGGCGGTGTAGACCAGGTCCCCCGCGTACGGGTGGCGCGGATGGACCGGCAGGTTGGTGCAGTACTCCACCGTGCGACGGATCTCGTCCACGTCGGAGAAGTCGATCTTCGGGTCGATGCCCTGGCTGAACAGGTTCAGGCCCAGTGTGACCAGATCGACGTTGCCGGTCCGCTCGCCATGGCCGAACAGGCAACCCTCGACCCGGTCGGCGCCGGCCATCAGGGCCAGCTCGGTCGCCGCCACCGCCGTCCCGCGATCGTTGTGCGGGTGCAGGGAGATGGCCACGAACGGCCGGTTGTCGATGTGGCGACCGAAGTACTCGATCTGGTCGGCGTAGGTGTTGGGAGTGGATCGCTCGACCGTGGCCGGCAGGTTCAGGATGATCTCCCGGCCGGGGCCGGGCTGCCACCTCGCCATCACCTCGTTGCAGACCTCGATCGCGAAATCGGTCGGGGTCTGGGTGAAGATCTCCGGGCTGTACTGGTAGCCGAACTCGACATCGCCGAGGAACTGATCGGCGTACTTCATGACCAGCTCGGTCCCCCGGGTCGCCATCGCGATGCACTGCGCCTCGTCGATCCCGAACACCACCCGCCTGAACAGTTCCGCGGTCGCGTTGTACAGGTGGATGGTCGCCCGCCTCGCCCCGATCAGGGACTGGGCGGTGCGTTCGATCAGGTCCTCACGGGCTTGGGTGAGGACGCTGATGGTGACGTCGTCGGGGATGGCATCGCTGAGGATCAGGCCGCGCACGAAGTCGAAATCCGTCTGGGACGCGGACGGGAAGCCGACCTCGATCTCCTTGTAGCCCATCCGGACCAGCAGGTCGAACATCTTCCGCTTCCGCGACGGCGTCATCGGGTCGATCAGCGCCTGGTTGCCGTCCCTCAGGTCGGTGGACAGCCACCGGGGTGCGGCGGTGATCTTCTTGGCCGGCCACGTCCGATCTGGCAGGTCGATGGGCTCGAACGGCGTGTAGCGAGCGAACGGCATCGGGCTGGGCTGCTGGACCGGGACGGGCTGCTGGCGCGTTCCGAAAGTGTTGGTTGTCATGGGATCCTCGCTGGTGCGTGGCGGGCTGGCAGGCGCGTGACGAACTCCGCAGCGAGGAGGCCTGATCGGGACTTACGAGGCCTCGCTGCGGCGACGAAGGATGAGCCGCGCCCATGACATGTCTGTCATGCTCGCACACCGGGCGGCGGTTCGCCAACCCCCGACACGCCGATCATGGACGTTCCGCCCAGATTCCGGACGCCCCGTCCGGCCCCTCGGCGGCCTCTTCCACTTCCCGCGAGTCGGGCAGATCGGGCAGCTCGGCCCGTGCGGCCTCCCGCGACAACCCCGTCAGCTGGAGCAGGTCGACAGTCACCGAACGCATCACCGACACGAGCGCGACCGACCGCCAGGTGGAGTGCATCACCGCGGACGGCGCGCACTCGGCGGCGAGGTTGGCGGCCCTCCGCCGCGCCTCGGTCGGGAAGCTCCACTCCCGCACGGAACCCGCCAACTGCCCGGTCACTCCGGCCGCCTCCGCGACGAGCATGGCCACCACCGGCTGAGGCCCGGACTCCCCCACCACCCCGCGCCCCTGCCGGACCAGCAGCTCGACGGTGTTCAGCATCCTGCGCAGCAGGACGGCCTGGCGTTCCAGCTCCGCCAGGACCGGCAGGTCGCGCCGCAGCGTCGGGTTGAGCCGTGCGACCTGGCTGGACGAGCCGACCACGGTCCGTCCGTAGTCGAGGATGTCCCGGACGCCGCGCAGCTGCGTGCGGGCGTCCCTGAGGCGGGCGGTGTCGCCGGAGCGAAGGCCGTCCGCCACCATCCGCAGCAGCACCTGGCTCTCGGTGAGCACGGACGCGATGTAGCGCTTCGGCCTGCTGGTCACGTCCCGCGGCAGCAGCACAGCGAGGACGAGGGCGACCAGCGCGCCGACCAGCGCGTCCACCGCCCTGCCCACCGGGTCGGAGGTGACGAGGGTGAAGGTGGCGAGTACCACCATCGCGTTGACACCGGCCTGCATGGTGAACAGGTCGCCCCGGTCGACGAAGCGGGCGCCCAGGGCCGCGACCACGAGCACGACGCCGATCTGCCACGGACCGCTCCCGATCAGCAGGTGCAGCAGCTCCCCGGTCAGCACGCCGAGCACCGCTCCGGCGCCGAGCTCGGCCACCCGGCGGGGCTGCCGGTTCCTGGTGAAGCCCAGGCACACCCAGGCGGCGACCGGCGCGAAGAAGGGGTAGGGATGCCCGATCACGTAGCGGGCCAGGGAGAACGCCAGCGCGGCCGCGACGGCTGCCTGAAGGACGGGGACGAGCGAACCGCCGGCCCTGCGCCGGCCGTCGCGCGCATGCAGGCGCAGCGCCACGCCGAGCCGACGACCACGGCGGGTCAACCGGCTCCAGGTTCTGGCCACCACGTTCACCCGGGCGCCCGCCGGCTCAGAAGCCGAGCCGGTTGAGGTACTTCGGGTCGCGCTGCCACTCCTTGAGCACCTTGACACGCAGGTCGAGGTGCACCGGCATGCCGACGAGTGCGGCGATCTGGGAGCGCGCCGCCGTGCCGACCTGCCGCAGGCGCTCGCCCTTGTGGCCGATGATGATGCCCTTCTGCGAGTCCCGCTCGACGACCATCGAGGCGAAGATGTCCAGCAGCGGCCGGTCCGCAGGCCGGCCCTCCCGCTCGCCCATCTCGTCGATCATCACGGCGATGGAGTGGGGAAGTTCGTCGTGCACGCCCTCCAGCACCGCCTCCCTGATCAGCTCGGCGATCCGGGTCTCCAGCGGCTCGTCGGTGACCTCGTCGTCGGGGTACAGCTTCGGCCCGTCGGGGAGCAGTGCGACGAGTTCTGCCACCACGACCTCGACCTGGTCGGAGGTGACCGCGGAGACCGGGACGATGCTCTCCCAGCGGATGCCCAGTTCGTCCTCGAGCGAGGCGATCCGGAGCAGGTGCTCGGCCATCCGCTGCTTGCTGACCAGGTCGGACTTGGTGGCCAGCGCGACCAGCTTCGGCCGGCGCGGGAGCTTGGCGATCTCTCCGACCAGGAAGGTGTCGCCCGGGCCGATCCGCTGGTTGGCCGGCAGGCACACGCCGATCACGTCGACCTCGGCCCAGGTCTCGTAGACGAGATCGTTCAGCCGCTCGCCGAGCAGCGTTCGAGGCCGGTGCAGGCCGGGGGTGTCGATCAGCACGAGCTGCGCGTCCGCGGTGTTCACGATGCCGCGCACGGCGTGCCGGGTGGTCTGCGGGCGGGAGGACGCGATCGCGATCTTCTCCCCCACCAGCGCGTTGGTCAGGGTCGACTTGCCCGCGTTGGGCCGGCCGACGAAGCAGGCGAAACCGGAGCGGTGGGCGGTCATGAGTTCCTCCTCGCGGACTCCTCGGCGAGCTTGGCCGCCGCGTCCGCCGCGGAGTCGGCGTCCTCCGCGGCCAGGGATACCAGCACCGTCTGGATCGTGTGGCGGCGATCGCTGCCGCGCTCCGCGGTGAGCTCGATGCCCTCCCACTGCACGACCGAGCCGGGGATCGGCACCTTGTTGAGCTCCTTCGCCATCAGCCCGAGCACCGTGTCCACGTCGTCGTCGTCCAGCTTCAGGCCGAACAGCTCGCCCAGGTCGTCGATCGGGAGCCGGGCCGACACCCGGAACCTGTGCTCGCCCAGCCGGGTCACCGGGGGCACCTCGTGGTCGTACTCGTCGACGATCTCGCCGACGATCTCCTCCAGGACGTCCTCGATCGTGGCCAGGCCGGCGGTACCACCGAACTCGTCGATCACGATCACCACGTGGCTGCGGGTGACCTGCATCTCGCGGAGGAGCTCGTCGACGGGCTTGGAGTCCGGGCAGAAGGTCGGCGGCCGCATCAGGGTGTCGACGGTCTCGTTCGACTGTGCCCTCGGGTTGTCGTACATGCGGCGCATCACGTCCTTGAGGTACAGGATGCCCACCACGTCGTCCGCGTCCGACCCGATCACCGGGATGCGGCTGAAGCCCGAGCGCAGCGCCAGCGACAGGCCCTGGCGCAGGGTCTTGCTGCGCTCGATGTAGACCATCTCGGTGCGGGGGACCATCACTTCCTTGACGATCGTGTCGCCGAGCTCGAACACCGAGTGGATCATCCTCCGCTCGCCCGCCTCGATGAGCTCCCTCGCCTCCGCGATGTCGACGAGTTCACGCAGTTCGGCCTCGGAGGTGAACGGCCCCTCGGTGAACCCCTTGCCCGGGGTCAGGGCGTTGCCGATCAGGATCATCAGTTGCGGAATCGGGCCGAGCACGGAGGTGAGCGCCCCGATCGGTCCGGCGGCGGCGAGGGCGACCTGTTCCGCGTGCTGGCGGCCGAGCGTCCGCGGAGCGACACCGAGAACGATGAACGAGACCACCACCATGGTGAGCACCGGGTAGAGCACGCGCTCCCAGGTGGCGCCGAGGTGCTCGAAGAACACCAGCGAGACCAGGACGGTCGCCACCACCTCCAGCGAGATCCGCAGGAACATCGAGGTGTTGAGGTGCGGCGCCGGGTCCTGGGCGACCAGCAGCAGCCGTCGGGCGCGCCCATTCCCCTCCTCGAGGAGGCTCTCGGCGCGGGATCGGGAGATCGCGGAGAGGGCGGCCTCCGCGGTCGTGAGGAGCGCGGCGAGGACCACGCAGACGGCGGCAACGGCCACCAGGATCCACTCGGTCTGGGTCAACGGTCGCTCACACGCCTCTTCCGGATTGGTGAGCGATCAGTGTAGTGGAGTGGACGCCTCGCGGCTCAGCGGGCCTCCGCAGGACGGTCGAGGCGGACGGCGACGAAGGGCACGAAGAACTGCACCAGCGGTCCGATCGCCAGTGCATACACCACGGTCCCGATGCCGACGGCGCCGCCCAGGACCCAGCCGATCGCGAGCACGGAGAGCTCGAGACCGGTGCGGACCAGACGCAGCGACCAACCCGTGCGTCGCGCGATCCCGGTCATCAGACCGTCCCTGGGCCCCGGCCCGAGCTGGGAGCCGATGTACAGCGCCCCGGCCAGACCGTTCACGACCAGACCACCGGCGAGCAGGCCCCAGGCGACCGGCCAGGAGGGGGCCGCAGGGATGACCGACAAGGTGGCGTCGGTGGCGATCCCGATCACGACGGCGTTGGCGATGGTGCCGAGGCCCGGCCACTGCCGCAGCGGGATCCACAACAGCAGGACGAGGAAGCCGACCGCGATCACCACGGTCCCGAACGACCAGCCGAGAAGCTGCTGCAGGCCGGAGTGCAGGACGTCCCACGGGTCGAGGCCCAGGCCGCTGCGGACGAACATGGCCATCGCCGACCCGTAGAGCCACAGTCCGAGGAGAAGCTGGGGCAGCCGGCGCCCCAGCCGACCGGCGCGCAGCTGCTCGAGCGGACCCAGATCGGCGAGGACGTCGGCGGCGCGCGGCGGGCTGGAGATCGACATGACCACATCCTCGCCCGAAGTGGCCTTGTGAAAAAGTGCCACTTCACGCAGAGTGGTTCCCATGACTGTTCCCGCGACCAGCGCCGCGCGACTCGTCCAGCTGCTCGGGCGCAGGGACCAGGGCGTGCCCGCCTACCGCTGGCTGGCGGACGGGCTGCGCCGGGTCGTCACCGACGGGCGGGTGCCGGCCGGGCACGGCCTGCCCAGCGAGCGGCGGCTGAGCGAGGCGTTGGGAGCCAGCCGTACCACCGTCACCCGGGCCTACGCGATCCTCGTGGAGAGCGGTTTCCTGGTCGCGCGGCACGGGTCGGGGCACGTCGTCACATTGCCCCTGGGCCGCGAGCGGTGGGGAGTGGGCGGTGCGCTGCTGCCGGGAACCGGTGACAGCGAGGACGTCCTCGACCTCACCTGCGCGGCCTGCCGCGCGCCGGCGGGAACCGCG
>NZ_JASGES010000103.1:0-7218 GCF_047606205.1 Propionicimonas sp.
GCCGCGGACGCGGGCGGCCCGGCGTGACCGTGCCGGTGCGGGCCGTCGTCGGCCGAGGTCTCGCGATCGCCGCCGTGTGCGTGCTGCTCGGAGCGGGCGGCGTCCTCGACACGACGCACGCCGTGTTGCTCGGCTGCGCAGGGTTCGCCGCCGTCGTGCTGCGGGCCGGGAGCACCGAGGTGTCGCAGGAGGAGTGGCCCGAACGCCCCCACGCCAGCCGGGCCGGCGGACGCAGCGGCGTCAGCGACCTCGGATGGCAGGTCTTCGGCCAGGACCGACGGGTGCGATCCCACGTCGTTCGACGCGTGCGCGACCTCGCCGCCGCGCGAATCGGCCTGGCCGGCGCCGATCCCGAGGACCCTGCGGAGGCCAGCCGGCTGCTCGGCGAGAATACGGCCGCGGGTCTCGCTTCCGGGCAGCCACCCACCGCCCGAACCCTGCAGGCCTGGCTCGACGCGGTCGACCGGCTCACCGATGAGAGGACGTCCCAATGACCGACACCCTTCCCGTTGCCGAGGTCGCGCGCCTCGGCTCCGAGATCCTGCGCGAGGTGGGGACGGCCGTGGTGGGCATGCGGGAGCCGCTCGAACTCGCGCTGGCGACGATTCTCGCCGGCGGCCACGTGCTGTTCGAGGATGTCCCGGGGACAGGGAAGACCCTGGCGGCACGCAGCCTGGCCACCGCGCTCGGCCTCGACTTCGCCCGGTTGCAGTGCACGCCCGACCTGTTGCCGAGCGACATCACGGGCTCCAGCGTGTGGGACCCTCAGCGCGCCGACTTCACCTTCCGTCCCGGGCCGGTGTTCACCGGGCTCTTCCTCGCCGACGAGATCAACCGCACCGCACCGAAGACCCAGTCGGCCCTCCTGGAGGCGATGGCGGAGCGTCAGGTGACGGTCGAGGGGACGAGCCGGCCGCTCGCGCTGCCGTTCCACGTCGTCGCCACCTCCAACCCTGTCGAGTACGAGGGCACCTATCCGCTCCCGGAGGCGCAACTCGACCGGTTCATGGTGCGGCTCGCGGTGGGCTACCCCAGCCGGGAGGGCGAGCAGACGGTGCTCGCCCGGCGGATCGCCCGCAGGCAGGAGGCCGCCCCGGTCGCGCAGGTGGTGGATGCCACCACTGTCCGCGCGATGCAGGCCGGCGTCGAGGCGCTGGCGGTCGACCCCGATGTCCTCGCCTACTGCGTCGACCTGGCCGCAGCCACCCGCAGCCATCCCGCGCTGGAGGTCGGGGCGTCCCCGCGGGGTTCGCAGAACCTCGTCCTGCTGGCTCGCGCGATCGCCGTGCTCGAGGGACGCGACCTCGTCCTGCCCGAGGACGTCAAACGGGTCGCCGTGCCGGTTCTCTCGCACCGGCTCACCCTTACCGCGACGTCGTGGGCATCCGGGCGGAGGGCCGAGGACGTGGTCACCGAACTGCTCGCCCAGGTGCCCGGCCCTGCGACCGTGCGGCAGACCTGATGGCGCGTGGCGGACCTGCCTGGCGGGACGGCGGGCTGCACGATGCCGCGGTCGTCGCCGGTGTCGTGCTGCTGCTCGCCGGCCTGCTGGTGGGCAGGGCGGATGTGGCGCTGCTCGGCGTTCCCGCGCTGCTGGCGACGGTGTTCAGCCGTACCAGGCCGCCCGCAGGGCCGCTGGAGGCCGGCGAGGATCCTGCCGCAGGCGAGGCGGCCGGGGGTGTCGAGTCGAGGGTGCACGTCGGTGGCGGTGAGCTCGCCCACGTGCGGGCGTCGGCCGCGGGTCACCGTGTCACCGAGTTCGTCGCCCGTCTTCCCGCCGGGGGGCGCCGGTTCGGCCTCCGGCTGGCCTCGGTGCGAACCGGTCCGCAGGAGACCGCGGTCGTGGACGTCCGAGGGTACGACGGGGTGTGGGAGCACGACCCGCTGACCGTCGGCGGGACCGGGCGGCTGGTGTTGCCGTCGTCGATGCGGCTCGGTGCCGTTCCGGTGCCGCGTTCGTTGCGTGGCGTCACCGGGCCCCGGGTGTCACGGCGGTTCGGCGACGGCAACGAACTGCGCGACATCCACCCGTTCGTGCCCGGAGACCGGCTGCGTCGTATCGACTGGCGGGCCACCGCGCGACGGTCCCCGGACCTGGACACCCTCTACGTGAGGCGCACTTTCGCCGATGCCGAGGCCGCGGTGATGCTGGTTGTGGACTCGCGCGACGACGTCGGTCCCGATGTGCGGACGTGGCGAGGCTACGGCGAGCAGCGGGTGGACGAGGCGACCTCGCTCGACCTCGCTCGGCATGCCGCGGCGAGCGTGGCGAGGGCACTGGTCGAGCACGGGGACCGGGTCGGCCTGGTCGACCTGGCTCGGGAGACGCGGCCGGTGCCGCCCGCCGCAGGCCGCAGGCACCTGCGCCGGATCCTGCACGGCCTCGCTCTGGCCCACCCGGTCGGGCAGCCGAGCCCCCGGGTGCGCCCGCCGCAGGTGCCGGCAGACACCCTGGTCTATCTGTTCAGCACCGTGCTGGACGACGCCGCCGCCCAGCTCGTCCGTACCTGGCGGAGCCTCGGGCACCAGGTGGTGGTGGTCGACACGCTGCCCGACGTCAGACCGGTCACCGAGCCGCATCTGGCGATCGCGTGGCGGATCGTGCGGATGGAGCGTGCACTGCGGCTCGACCGACTCGCCCGGGAGGGGGTGCCGATCGTCTCGTGGGCCGGGTCGGGAAGGTTGCGCGCGGCGGCGAGCCTGGAGGCGTTGGCGCGGGTCGCCGCGCGGAAGCGGGACTGGCGATGAGGACGTGGCTTCGCCTGGCCAGATCGGAACTGCCGCTGCTGCGCGACCTTCCCGACCTCTCGGAGCGGCCGCTGCCCCGGGTCGGGCTGGACCTCGGGCGCACCGTTCCCGGCTGGTCGTTGCGGGCGGCCGCGGTCGTGGCCACCGGCGCGGACCTGGCGATCGCGGCCCAGCGCAGCGGCGCGGCGGACTGGCTGGCGGGCACCGTGGTTGTCGTGGGAGTCGTGGTGATGGCGCTGTGGCCGTCGACGACGGCTGCCTACGTCGCCACGGTGGTCACCGGCCTGCTGGTCGCGGCGGACGGGTACGGTCCCTTCGACCCGGTCGTGTTCGGGCTGGTCCCGCTGGTGTGGGTGTGCGTCCGGCTCGCCTGGTGGGCGGAGCGGGTCGCCCTCTCGGCGCGGGTCGAGGTCGCGGCGTTGGCGCGCGGGATCCCGCGCGGGATGGCGCTCGTGGGCGGCACGCTCGCGGTCGGGGCGCTCGCCTCCCTGTTGGCCGGCCGGCCGTCGGCGGTGCTGGTGCTGGCCGGGGGAGCGGCGCTGGTCGCCCTTGCCGGGCTCGCCTTCGCCCGCATCAGGTGAGGCCACCACCGGGACACTGTGAGTTCGCGCACCGTACACGGTGCACGAGTTCACTCTCAGGCTCAGGACGGCTGAGGGGAAGGATCACTCGTCGTGGGTCCACATGCGCAGGACGTGGACGGTGTGCTCCTCGGCGAGCACCTCGTAGACGAGGCGGTGCTGGATGTTGATCCGCCGTGAGTAGCACCCGGCCAGGTCGCCGACCAGCTTCTCGTAGCGAGGCGGATTCGCGAACGGGTCTTCGGCGATGATGGACAGGAGTTCCTGGGCCTTCGGCTTCAACCCGGAGGAGGCGAGCTTCCTGGCGTCCTTCTGGGCCGCCTTCGAGAACACCAGCCGCCAGGCGGTCACCAGTCGAGTTCCTCCGAGCCCTCGTCCAGGCCCTCGGCGCGTGCCTGCCGGATCGACTCGGTGAAGCCCGGGACGTTCGCCAGCAGCAGGGTCTCCTGAATGGCGCGCCAGTCGTCCTCGCCGACCAGCACGGCGTTGCCCCGCTGACCGGTGATGGTCAGCGGCTCGGACTCCTCGTTGACCTGATCGATCAGGCGATACAGGTTCGCACGGGCAGCGGTCGCACTCACAGCAGTCATCTCTCCACCTCCGTGATCAGCGTACGTGATCACGTACGAGAATCCAAGGCGGGGTGATGGCGACGTCACGAGGCCCACCAGGTGGCGTTCGGGACGGGCGTGAAGAGCTGCTCCAGCGCCGGCGCCGGGATCCGGATCAGCCGGGCGCCGCTGTGGACGGCGGGGAGACTCATCTCGCGCACCGTTTCGGCAAGATCGACCCCCGGGCCGCGGCATGACCGGATGTGAGGGTTCGCATTTCGGCCCGCTCAGTTGGCTGTGGGGGGCAACTACGCTTGCGCCATGAGCGCGCCGCACGATCCTGATGAAGGGCTCGGCGGGCGAGTTCTGTTGGCGATCATGGGGTCGGGCCTGGTCGGGTTTGGGCTCTTGGCAGCCGCCATGGTGACCCTCGATGAAGATTCAGGGCGTTACGACGGCCTCTACGCGTTGAGCATCGCTGGCGTTGGGGTGGTTGCCATCATCGCGGCCGCTATCGGTCGAACCTTCGGCCGTTGGGTTCTCGCCGGGGTCGGGCTGCTCCTCCTGGCCCTGGCGGCAGAGATCGGGCTGGAAACGGTTACCTACCGGGAGGCGCCAGACAGGTTCACAGTGGCCATGCTGACGGCACTCATGCTCCTCGGGGTTTCGGCGACAGGTGTCGCCGTTCAGCAGATGGTTGCGCACCGGAAGCGGGCCCGCGCACTTGGGACGGGATAGGAACAGGTGTGCGCGGCCGCAAGAACCAATCAAACAAGCGGTAGGCGGCAGATCCGCGCGTTGTCACCTTCCGACGAGCAGGTACTCGCGGTTGTCGAGAGCCCCGAGTGTCAGCCCTGAGTGCCATGCTTTCTTCGGATGGAGGGTGGTGATGGGACAGGTATCGGAGAAGCCAGTTTGGCGGGAGCACTTGGGCCTTGTGCTGTACGGTCCAGCCTCCAGGCAGCGTTTCGCCCCTCCAGGTTCGCCGCAGCGCCTCGGTCCGGGATGGCATTCTCCCTCTTCTCGGTTCGGCTGGTGTGCAACGCCTCGGCCGTCCGAGCCGCGGGCGGTCGGCACTTGCCGGACTCAACCTCCTTGCGTTCCTCGGCGAGCCATGCCTCGGCGTCGGCTTTGGTGGTGAAGGTCGTCGGTCCGACGTGTCGGGTGAGGTCGGGGCCGTAGTAGCTGGCCTGGTAGCGCCTCGACGGCAATCGCCGCACCATCCCGAAGCCGCGCCTGCTCATCTCGCCTCCTGCGCTCCGCGGAGGCCCGGCGTGCAGCATACGTGCAACATCTTGGCGGACGAGCGATCACCAGTGTCATCTTCTGAACATGAGCGACCACTCGATGGGGCCCGCGTTTGTGCTTGTCAAAAGGTATTTCACGCTCAGCGTGGTTGGCGACCCCAGCAAGATTCGAACTTGCGACACAAGGTTTAGGAAACCTCTGCTCTATCCCCTGAGCTATGGGGCCACGCCCCTGCGGGGCCTCACCAGCCTAGCGCCTCGGCCGCGAGCCCCGAACGGCCTGCGCCGACCCACCGCCGCGGCCAGGTACACCCTGTGAACCATCTGGGAATCTCGGCGATTGAGTTTGCTTTGGGATCGCGGTCCGATACAGTCGAGTACCGAGAGTGACGCACGCGATGTTGTCTCCTGGGGGTGGGTAGACGGCTTCTAGCCCTTCGAGGTGCGTCACTCTCACCTTTTCCCCGTCCGTGCCCTGCGCACGTCGCGCCCCGCGGTCGGTGAACCTCATGGGTCCGGTCGGTCGCCTGCGGCCGCTGCCGCTAGCATCAGGCGCATGAGCGAGACCGCCCTGGAACAGTGCCTGGAGAAGATGCGCGCGGCTGACATCAACCAGGCGGCCATCGACAACTTCCGGCACTACTGGCAGCTGTGCGCTTCGGGCGCCACCGGCATCATCGGCGAGGACACGATCCGTCCGCTGCTCGACCCGCCCCGGCTCGACCAGCTCGAGGTGGACGAGGCGGACGCGCGTGCGGCCATCCAGCAGACCGTGATGATCAAGCTCAACGGCGGCCTCGGCACCTCCATGGGCCTGGAGGCGGCCAAGACGCTCCTGCCCGTGCGCGACGGACGCACTTTCCTCGACCTCATCGTCGCCCAGGTCCTCGACGCCCGCCAGCGCTACGACGCCCGGTTGCCCCTGGTCTTCATGAACAGCTTCCGCACCCGCGACGACAGCCTCGCCCACCTCGCCGGCCACCCGGGCCTCGCCGTCGACGGGCTCCCGCTGGACTTCCTCCAGAACGCCGAGCCCAAGATTCTCGCCGACGGCCTCGGTCCGGTCTCCTGGCCCGCCGATCCCGCGCTCGAATGGTGCCCGCCCGGCCACGGCGACCTGTACCCGGCACTGTGGGGAACGGGCCTCATCGATGCCCTGATCGGCGCCGGCTTCCGGTATGCGTCCGTCGCCAACGGCGACAACCTCGGTGCCGCGCCGAACGCCACCCTTGCCGGCTGGTTCGCCGCGTCCGGCGCCCCCTACGCGGCCGAGGTGTGCCCGCGCACCGTCAACGACCGCAAGGGCGGGCACCTCGCGATCCGGGTCTCGGACGGGCAGCTGATCCTGCGCGACACCGCCCAGACCGCTCCCGAGGAGATGCACTACTTCACCGACGAGCACCGACACCCGTACTTCCATGCCAACAACCTGTGGCTCGACCTCGTCCAGGTCCGTGACATCCTCGTGGCCCGCCACGGCGTGCTCGGCCTGCCGCTGATCCGCAACGAGAAGACGGTCGACCCTTCCGACCCGACCTCGCCGAAGGTGATCCAGCTCGAGAGCGCGATGGGGGCGGCCATCGAGGTCTTTCCCGGCGCCACCGCGATCGCTGTCGGACGTGACCGGTTCCTGCCGGTGAAGACCACCAACGAACTTCTGCTGCTGCGTTCGGACGTGTTCGACCTCGGCGCGGACGGGCGCCTGCGCAGCACCGTCGACCGGATCCCGGAAGTGGACCTCGGCGCCGACTACAAGCTCATCGACGACTTCGACAGGCTCGTCACCGTCGTCCCCTCGCTGCGTGGCGCCGAGTCGCTGCGGGTCCGGGGCCCGTGGTACTTCGACGCGCCGGCGCGGGTCACAGGGGCCGTCGACCTGCCCGACGCGGGCGAACCGCGGCACTACCGGTGACCGCGCGCTGGCACGCAGCCCTGGCCTGGGCGCTCACCGGAGTCGAACTCCCGCTTCCCGAGCCGGGGCAGCCCGACGTCGCCGCCCTGGTCGACGACCTCGCCCGGGCGGGCTGGCCGGCGGAACGGATCGCCGGGCACGCGCGGGCGGAGGCCGCGGCCGACCACGCCTGGCCCCAC
>NZ_JASGES010000104.1:0-2864 GCF_047606205.1 Propionicimonas sp.
GTATCGCTGACCGATGCGATGTCGACCCACTGGCCGCCGACCTCGTATTGCCAGACGCCCTGCGCGGCCGTCGCCGCATCGGACGTCACCACGATGGCCTTCAGGCTCGCGCCGTCATCGACGTCGTGGAAGCCGTTGGCGAAGAGCGTGCTGATCTTGCTGCCGCTCGGATCGCTCTGATTGCTGGCGACCGAAGCCAGCGTCGCATCGTCGAGCGTCGGCGCGTCGTTGGTGCCGGCGATGTTGATGGTCACGGTGCCATTGCCGGTGCCGGTCGGCGTGTGGCCGTCGCTGGGAACGATGGTGTATTGCAGCGACAGCGTCTCGCCGAGGGCGAGGAAATCGAACGCCTGGCTGCCTGAATTGAAATTCCAGGTGAACTGGGCGTGCGTGGCGGTGCCGTTCAAGATGTCGCCCGACTGCACGGCCAGATAGTTCAGCAGTTGCGCATTGGTCAGACCGTCGACGCCGTCGGTCTGCAGCACGCCGTCGAGATAGACGGAGACATGGTCGAGCGCCACCGTGACGTGGTCGGTGGCATCGGCGTCAGACACGGTCAAGGAGCCCGTCGCGGTCAGCCCCGCATTCGTCTCGGTCAGGTTGGCACCGGTACTGTCGCCACTCTTGGCGCTGATCACCGGCGCGTCGTTCGCGCCCGCGATCGTCACGGTCACCTGGGCCGTGTCGGTCCCGCCATGGCCGTCATTGAGCGTGATCGTGGACACGACCTTTGCGGTCTGGCCTTGGCCGAGGAAGTCCAGCGAACCGTCGGCGATCGAGTAGGTCCAGCCGATCGCGCCGTTGTTCGTGTTGCCCGCCTGCTGCAGCGTCAGGGCATGCTCGAGCGCGGCGGTCTCGTCCGGCGTCAGCGTCAGATGGGTGGTCTGATCGGTGTCGAGCCAGGTCACGGTCTGGGCGGTGATACTCGCCGTCGGCCGGTCGGTCAGGTCGATGTCGGTGAAATGGATGGTGCCGGTCCCGCCCGACGCGGGGTCGAGCGTGGAGGAGCCGGTCGTGGCCGCAAGCTCCGAGAAGTTGACGCTCGGCGAGGCCTCGGCCGCGACGAAGGCCGGCGCGTCGTCCACCGCGTTGTAGGTGATGAGCGTGCCGCCATGGCCGTCGCTGCTGCCGGCGAAATGCGCGTTGCTGTAGTCGCCGATGAGCTTGAGCGTGATGCTGTGGCCGTAGGCGTCGCTCACGACGAGGTTGCCGGTCGCCGCGTCATACGTCGCCGTGGTGCCGCCGTCATACTTGATGGTCGACAGATCGATCTTGTCGGTCGCGGCGAAGCCCGCGATCGACCCGCCGAAGCTCGACGTGTCGATCTGGAGTTCGGCGCCTCCGCCGCTGCCGAAGGTGATCGTCTGCGACACCGTGGCGTCGACCTCCAGCGTCGCACCGGAATCGATCGTGACCGAGCCCGAGCCCGACAGCGAACCGAACAGCGTGAGGGTCCCGCTATGGACCTCGATCGCACCGGTATTGACGATGGTGCCCGAGATCGAGGCGGTGCCCCAGGAATTGATCGCATTGGCGTTGTCGATGCCCAGCCCGGTCCCGAGCACCGAGGCGCCGTCGAGCAGATCGATGACGCCGTCGTTGACGATCGTGGACAGGTTGCCGAACACGCTGGTGCCGGCCACGGTCCAGGTGCCGTCGGCCTCGTTGTTGAAAGTGGCGGTGCCGACCGCGATATTGCCGTTGATGTCGCCGCTGTTGTTGATCGTGATGGCGCCACCGAGCTCGAAGATGGCATAGGTCGTCGAGGTCACGGTCGCGGGATCAGCAAGCCCGACGGTCCCGGAATTGTCGACGGTTGCGGTGCCGGTCGCGTTCTCCAGGATGAGGATCGCGGCGTGGCCGTCGGCGCCGACGACCGATCCGGTGTTGGTGATGTGCGTGGAGCCGGTCGCGCCCGTGCCGTTCTGGCTGACGACGATGCCGTTGAGGCTGGTGCCGGTGAGATCGCCGTCGTTGACGATGGTGACATCGCCCGCGCCCGTCGCGAACGCGGCGAGGCCGACCGCGCCGGTCGCGGAGCCTTCGTTGGTGACACTGACATCGCCACCGCCGTGGTTGAAGGCGCCGATCGCCGTCCCCGAAGCCGTGATCGACGACAGTTCACCGGTCGTGATCGTGACGTCGCCGACGCCCCAGGTGAAGGCATCGATGCCGTAACCCGCATCCGCGGTGATCGTCGCATCGCTCGTGACGGTGACGTTGCCATTGACGGCGCTCGAAGCGGAGGAGTTGCCGCCGGGCTTGTAGCCGACGATGATCGCGCCCGGCGTGGTGCCGTCATTGTTGAGGGTCGTGCCCGAGTGGATCGTGCCGTGGGCCTCGACGGAAATCGTGCTGTCGACATCGGCCGCGATCGCGGTCGCGTAATTGACGGCAACGATGCCGGAGCTGCCCGAGGTGATGCTGTCGCCCTTCGCCATGGTGACGCTGACGTCACCCTTGTCGATGCTGTAGGCGATGATGCCGTAGCCGTTCGTGCCCGTCACCGACGCATTGGCGCCGAGCGTCACGCTGACATCGCCGGTCCCGCCGCTGAGCGCCTGCGCCCTGATGCCGTCCTCGGCTGCGACGATCGTGGTGGCGGCGCCGTCGCTCACCGTGACGTCGCCGTTCCCGTAATTATAGGCGTGGATGCCGTAACCCGCCGCCGCGGTGATGTCGGCCTGGTTGTTGACGACGACCGTGCCGGTCACACCGGTATTGGCCGTGGTGCCGTTCTTGGAGCCGGTGTAGCCGACCTCGATGCCCGCCGGCGCATTGCCGCTCTGGTTCGGGCTGCTGCCGGAATTGATCGTCCCGGACGCATTGATGGTGATGGTGCTGCCATCAGACGCGTCGAGAGA
>NZ_JASGES010000105.1:0-4667 GCF_047606205.1 Propionicimonas sp.
CGGCGTCCGGCGCCGCCGCGACGGCCGACCGGACGGTCACCGACGCCGAGGGCACCCGGGTGACGGTGCCGGCGAACCCCTCCCGTGTGGTCGTGCTCAGCGAGCCGACCCTGGACGGAGCCCTGGCCGTCGGCGTCACCCCGATCGGCACGGTCACCGGCCGCGGGCAGTCGACCGTCCCCCACTACCTGTTCGACCGGGCCGGCGAGATCCCGCTGCTCGGTGGCATCGGCCAGCCCAACTACGAGGCGATCGGCGCGGCCGACCCGGACCTGATCCTCGTCGACGGCACGAGCGTGAACAACAACCCCCCGGTGATCGAGGCGCTGCGCCAGATCGCGCCGGTTGTCGTCGCCGGCTATGCCGGAGGCGCCTGGCGGGACAACTTCCGGCAGGTGGCGAACGCCCTCAACAAGACGCAGGAGGGCGAGCAGGTGATCGCCGACTACGAGGCGAAGGTGGAGGCTGCCCGCCGAACCCTTGCCCCGCACGCGGGCGAGACCTTCTCGATCGTGCGCTGGCAGGGGACCGCCCCCTCCCTGATCCTGAAGGAACTCCCACCCGGCCAGGCGCTCGACGACCTCGGGCTGCAACGGCCGGCCGGCCAGGACGCCGAGGGCCGCGGCCACTCCGAGCCGGTCTCCCTGGAGAACCTCGCCCAGATCGACGCCGACTACCTCTTCTTCGGCACCCTCGGCGGCTCCAGCGTCGACAACCCGAACGCCGGCGGCACCGCCGACCTGGCCGGCGCCAGGACGGCACTGGCCGCCGCGGAGAAGGTGCCCGGCTTCCGCACCCTCCGGGCCTATACCGAGGACCACATCGTGCTCGTCGACGGCTCGGCGTGGACCTCCACCGGAGGGCCACTGCTGATGAACCGCCTCGTCGACGACGTCCTCGCCGCACTCGGCTGACGCACTGGGCCGAACCCGCACTTCCACCACAAGGGGATGACAACCATGCCGAACCCACACCTGCCGGCCCTGCGCCGGCTCAGCGGCGTCGTGCTCACTGCGATCCTGCTGGGCCTCACCGCGGTCGCCGCGCCGCACGCCGTGGCCGACGACAGCGCGGAGCCCACGCCGAGCGCCACCACGGCCGAGCGGACGGCCGAGCCGGACGGCAGCGCCGACGCCACCCCGGAGCCGACGGTGAGCAGGACACCCACCGCCTCCACGCCGGCCGACGCGTCGCCGACCCCGTCCGGGTCCGCCACCGCGACACCGTCGGCGTCCGCCGGCGCGGCGTCCTCCGCGTCCGCCGGCGCGGCGTCCTCCGCGTCCGCCAGGCCCCGGGGGAACCCGAAGGTCGCCGCCGCGTCGATCGCGCACGACGGCGTCGAGCGCACGACCACCGACGGCGCGTCCTCGTGGGTGCCGGCGACCTGGACCGACGGCGAGACACTGCGGATCAGTGGCGCCGGCTGGCTGAACGCCGCGGGTGACGCCGGGTCGGTGGTCGCCGTCAAGCTCGACGCGGGTGCGGTGTCCACCACCCGCGACGTGACCAACCCGGCCACCGGCTCGGTGGTCGCCAACAAGACCATCTGGGCGATCGTGCAGGCTGACGCCGGTGGCGAATGGGAGCTCGACCTGCCCTTCCCCACCCTCGCCAACGGCAACCGGGCGTGGGCGGCGGGCGAGAGCCACTCCCTCACCCTGCTCAGCGGATCGCTGCTGACCGGCGACCTGGTCCGTTCCGGCACGGCCCCGATCACGATCGCCGCCACGGCGACCTCCGACCCTGAGCCGACCGCCAGCGCCCCGACCGAGCCGGCCTGGGCGCACGAGACGGTGACCGCGACCGACACCACGCACGGGCGCACCGCGACCGCCTGGGTGGAGTCGCAGGTCTCGACCGCAGCCGGCAGCTCCATCCGGATCGTCGGCACCGGCTGGGTGAACCAGGCCGGCACCGGCGCCTCGACCGTGGCGATCAAGCTCACCTACGGTGACGGCCAGCAGTACGCGCGCTCCGGCTCGGACGTGGTGAGCCACCCCTCCGCCTCCGGCGACGACACGATCTGGGCCCTGCTCGCTCCCGCCAACCCGAGCGGCAACGCGCACGTCTTCACCCTCGCCGACGACGGCGATTTCTCGATCAGCATCGACACTCCCTCCGGCCTGGTCGCGGGGCAGTACCTCACCGTTCGCTTCCAGTCCGGACGCTTCGACTCCGCCGACACCGTGCGCAGCGTGGTCACCGATCCGCTGGTGGTCGGCGGCCTCGCCTGGACCGGCGGCGACGACGAGCAGCAGACCACCTGCGTGCCGACCAGCGCGCCGACCGTGACGGTGCAGAACCCGGCGCTCTCCGTCGGCGACACCCTCCACCTCACGGGCACCGGCTGGTGCCACCCCACCGACGGCGGCTCCGTGATCGCCGTCAAGCTCGACGAGGGCGCCTACAGCCGCCTGGATACCTCCGTCCACGCCAACCGCACGATCTGGGCGATCATCCACGCCGGCGACACCGACGGGACGTTCGACGTCCAGCTCACGCTCCCCGACGGCACCGCGTCCGGGGCGGACGGGTCCGCGCCCGTCTTCCCGACCGGCGCGCACACCCTGCGACTGCTCACCGGCTCCCTGAAGACCGGCGACACCTCGCGCACCCTTGAGTCGGCCACCTTCGTGGTGGGCGACTACGCTCCCAGCGAGGTGCCCGATCCGCCGGAGGCCACCGAGGACCTCACCACGGCCAGCCGCCGCGGGGTGGGCCTGAGCCTCGGCAGCAGCACGCTCACCGTCACCGTCCCCGGAGCGGCGGAGGGCGACTGGATCTACCTCAACGTCTTCCACGACGGCTCGCCGAGCTTCCCGTGGGGCGGCACCTGGTTCCGGGCGGACGCGAACGGCACCGTCACGGCGAGCCTGACCGGGGTCACGCTGCCCGAGGGCGCGAGCAAGCTGTCCGTGCAGTCGGGCAACAGCGGCGTCCTCGGCACCCTGCTCGGCTGGGCGCCGCTGACGATCGCCGTCACCGCGGACGACGACGCAACCACGACCAGCACGACCACCACGATCATTCGCTACGTCGGCACGACCACCGCGCCGACCAAGGTTCCGGCTGCTCCGGTCGAGCGGGCCAGTCAGTTGACCGGCCGCAGCGACGGCGGAGCCACCGCCACCCTGAAGGGCACGAAAGTCACCATGACCGTCCCGAAGGGCATGGCCGCCGAATGGGTCTACGTCTACGTCTACACCGGGGCGTCCGTGGCGAAGGCAGGCTGGGTGCAACTGGACCACGAGCGCCGCTTCACCGTCGACCTGTCCGCGGTGGGCGAAGGTCGCCACCGGGTGGTCGCCGTCGCGGCCGACGCCACCCTGCTGGGGTGGGTGGACACCGTGATCGGCGATCCCGAGCCGGACCAGACCACCGCACCGGCCCCCGGGGCCCCCGCGACGCCGGACCAGACCACCGCCCCCGTGCCCGAGGCCGCGGCGACGCCCCCGGCCCCGGGCGGATCCGCGGACGGCCTGCTGATCGGGCTCGCCGTCGCGGTCCTGCTCGGCGGCGGCCTGATCGGCTACCGGCTGGCGGTCCGCGCACCGAAGGGGGCGAAGGCATGACCAGCCGGTTGAGGTGGCGGCGACGGGCGGCCATCGCCCTCGCCGGTCTGGCCGGTCTGACCCTGGCCGTCCCGGCGGCCTCGGCCATCCCGGACGGCGGCGCCTCGCCCAACACCCCCGGCACCTGGTCGCGGGTGAGCCCCAGGAAGCTGGCCGGGAGCAGCGTCCTGCACTTCACCGTGGGTGGGTTCCCCGCAGGGGAGACGCTGTACATCAAGATCGACGACGGCAAGTCCTGCTCCGACACCTCCCACGGAGCCTGCGTCTACCACACCCAGAAGATTCCGTCCTCCGGCGTGGTGAACGGCGCCTTCACCCTTCCGGCCAGCCTGGGCAGGGGCACCCACTGGCTGCGTTTCCTCGCCTCCACCTGGGTGGACGCCGACGACCACAGCAAGGGCACGAAGGGGTTCACCAACGCCAGCCCGAGGTTCACGATCACGAAGGTTTCCACCTCGACCTCGGCCGGTCGAGGCGAGACCGTCACGGTCACCGAGGGGGAGACGAAGACGTCCTCCGGCGAGATCGCGAAAGCCAAGGCGGGAACCGCAGCGAAGGAGCCGTCGAAGACGCCCCGGTCGCCCGTGGACGACGGAGCCGACCTGAAGGAGTCCGCGGCCGGCCACGTGCGCGCCACCCCCGGCGACGGACAGGTCGTCCTCGACGTCGGCACCGACCGGGCGAGCGAATGGGCCTACGTCTTCGCCTACTCCAGTCCGGCCGGGCTGGGCTGGCAGCAGGTCTCGGTCGACGGGACCGTCACGGTCCCGACCTCCGGTCTCGCAGCGGGAGAACACCGGTTCGCCGTGCTGGACGTCGACAGCACGCTCGTCGGCTGGGCGCAGGCGGAGGTCGGTGCGGCCACGGCGAGCCCGTCCCCCTCGCCGACACCGTCGGCGACCGCGGCCCCGACCAGCGCGCCGACCCCGGCGCAGGCCTCGGACGCGCCATCGGCGGGGGTGGTCGTTCTCGTCGCCGCCGTCCTGGCGGCGATCGCCGCCATCGGCGGGGGACTGTGGCGCCGCAGTCGGGCCCGCACGGAGTGAGCGCGGCAGCCACGGCAGCCCCCGCCGCCACGGCCGGACCGCCCGGCAC
>NZ_JASGES010000106.1:0-12077 GCF_047606205.1 Propionicimonas sp.
CCGCCGCACCCGCACCCCAGCCGACGCCGGCCGCGTCGCCCACCCCTGCCGCTGCTCCTGCTCCCGCCCGCCGCGCGGCCGATGACACTCCCGACACCGGCTACGTGACGCCGCTGGTGCGCAAGATGGCCGACGCCGCCGGCGTCGACCTGGCCACGCTCACCGGCACCGGCGTGGGCGGACGCATCCGCAAGCAGGACGTGCTCGCCGCGGCGGAGGCGGCGAAGAAGGCCGCCGAGGAGGCGGCGCGCGCAGCGGAGCAGGCCCAGAAGGCCGTCCCCGCAGCCGACGCCCCCGCGCCCACCCCGGCCCCTGCCGCAGCATCAGCCGACGCAGCCAAGCGCGGCACCACCGAGAAGATGACCCGCATCCGCGCCACGATCGCCAAGCGCATGGTGGAGTCCCTGCAGGTCTCGGCGCAGCTGACCGCGACCGTCGAGGTCGACCTCACCGCGATCTCCAAGCTCAGGGCGAAGGAGAAGGACGCGTTCCGGGCGCGGGAGGGCGTCGGCCTGAGCTACCTGCCGTTCATCGCGAAGGCCGCGATCGAGGCGCTCAAGCAGTTCCCGAAGGTGAACGCGACCATCGACACCGAGGCCGGCACCATCACCTACGCCGAGGCGGAGCACCTCGGGGTGGCGGTCGACACCGAGAAGGGCCTGATGGTGCCCGTGATCAAGGACGCGGGCGACCTGAGCGTGAGCGGTCTGGCCAAGAAGATCGGCGACCTCGCCGCCCGCAGCCGCAGCAACAAGGTCACCCCGGACGAGCTGTCCGGGGGCACGTTCACGATCACCAACTACGGCTCGGCCGGGACGCTGTTCGACACCCCGATCATCAACCAGCCGCAGGTGGCGATCCTCGGCACCGGGGCGCTGGTGAAGCGTCCGATGGTGGTCAAGGACCCCAACCTCGGCGAGATCATCGCGGTGCGCGACATGATGTACCTGTCGATGAGCTACGACCACCGCCTGGTCGACGGCGCGGACGCGGCCCGTTTCCTGAGCGCGGTCAAGGCACGCCTCGAGGAGGGTGCCTTCGAGCTGTGACCACCCGCGCGCAGGTCGCCGACCCCCGTCCGGTCAGCTTCCACCACCTCGGCCTCGCCGAGGCGCGGCTGACCGACTACCACCAGGCCTGGGACCTGCAGCGGAAGGTGCACGCCGAGGTGGCCTCGGGCGAGCGTGGACCGCAGGTGCTGTATGTCGAGCACCCGCCGGTCTACACGGCCGGGCGACGCACCGAGCCGCACGAGCGACCCACCGACGGGACGCCCGTCGTCGAGGTGGACCGGGGCGGGAAGATCACCTACCACGGGCCGGGCCAGCTGGTCGGCTACCCGATCGTGTTCCTGCCGCGCGGGGTCGGCGTCGTCGACTACGTCCGTCGGGTCGAGGAGGCCCTGATCCGGCTGCTGGACGGCTATGGGGTGCCCGGCGGTCGCGTCCCCGGACGCACCGGCGTCTGGCTGGCGGCGGACGCGGCGCGCCCCGAGCGCAAGATCGCGGCGATCGGCATCCGCGTGTCGCGGCAGACGACCATGCACGGCTTCGCCCTCAACGTGGCCAGCGACCTGGCCGACTTCGGGCGGATCGTCCCGTGCGGCATCGCCGACGCCGGCGTCACCTCGTTGGCGGAGGAGTGGGAGGGGCCCGTCCCCTCCCTGGCCGAGGTGGCGAAGGACCTCGAACCGCACCTGAGCGAACTGCTGGCGTTCGGTCCCTTCGAGCTGTCGCCGGACCTGCACCAGACCCCGCCGCTCGGACTCTCCGCGGAGCGTCGCGGGCCCGATCCTCGGGTCAGCTACGGGCTCACCGGCTGAACCGGTCCGGATCGTCGGACGTGACCACGCCGGCCGTCAACTCCCGGAGAGCCTCCACGTGACCGAGGTAGGCCCGGCGCCCGCTGCCGGTCAGTCGCAGCCAGGTTCGCGGCCGTCCGATCGGTTGCCGCCGGGCCTCTCGCTGCAGATAGCCCGCCTCCGCCAGCACGGTCAGCTGTTTCGAGAGCAGCGAGGTGGAGATGCCCAGAGCCTCCTCGATCGCGCCGAACTCGACCTCGGTGGCCGCGGCCAGCGAGGCCATGATCCGCAGTCGCGTCGGGAAGTGGATCAACTCGTCGAACCGGGCCGCGGGCTGGTCGGAGGTCACCGCAGCGACGCCGGGTCGTAGTCTCCGGCGGCAAGGCGGCGCACGTGATAGCCGACCGACCAGCGCAGCCACGCGAAGCAGCCGGCGCCGAAAGCCACGGCGACCAGAACCGCATACCAGGGCTGCCAGCTCTGTGGTGGCGGGAACAGGGCGACCAGCAGGGCGCCCAGAGCCAGCGGCAGCAGGTGGCCGAGCCGCGCGCCACGCGCCCGCGCGTCCATGAGTTGCCCGTGGCGGGTGGCGTAGAACCGCTCGCCGAGGACGAACCATGCGATCCCGGCGATGAGGACCCCGACCGGAGCCACACCGACCGCCTCGCCGCCGACGAGCGTGAGCGGTACGAACAGCCCCATTGCCACGGCGAGGCCGGCGTCGACCCACGCCGGTCGCCGGCCGGTCCTCGCCATCGCGGCGCGCGATTCGGCGATCGTCTCGAGGCTCTCGGTGGCCTCATTCGCTTCGGCGGATTCGTCGGGGTTCATCGTGACTCCCGCAGAGTTGGTTGAATGGAGTTCAAGTATCGCACTTGGTTGAACCAGCTGCAACCAACTCGGGTGACCCGCTCGGGCGGCCCGGATACGATGATCCGGTGACCGACACCCAGCCACGGCGGCTGCTCCGCCTCGAGGTGCGCAACGCGCAGACCCCGATCGAACGCAAGCCCCCGTGGATCAAGACCACCGCGACGATGGGGGCCGACTACTCCGAGCTCCGGCAACTGGTGAAGGACGAGGGGCTGCACACCGTCTGCCAGGAAGCCGGCTGCCCGAACATCTTCGAGTGCTGGCAGGACCGCGAGGCCACGTTCCTGATCGGCGGTGACTCGTGCACCAGGCGCTGCGACTTCTGCCAGATCGAGTCCCGCAAGCCCTCCGGTTACGACACCGCCGAGCCGGCCCGGGTGGCGGAGTCCGTGGCGACGATGGGGCTGCGCTACGCGACCGTCACCGGGGTCTGCCGCGACGACCTGGCGGACGAGGGCGCGTGGCTGTACGCGGAGACGATCCGCCGGATCCACGACCGCAACCCCGGCGTCGGGGTGGAGATGCTCGCCCCCGACTTCTCCGGACGCGCGGAACTGCTGCAGCAGATCTTCGACACCCGGCCCGAGGTGTTCGCGCACAACGTGGAGACGGTGCCGCGCATCTTCACGCAGATCCGGCCCGGCTTCCGCTACGAGAAGTCGCTGGGCGTGCTCACGCTGGCCCGCGAGCAGGGGCTGGTCACCAAGTCCAACCTGATCCTGGGCATGGGCGAGACCCGCGAGGAGATCGTGGAGGCCCTGCAGGACCTGCACGACGCCGGGACGGAACTGGTCACGATCACGCAGTACCTGCGTCCATCCGTCCGTCACCACCCGATCGATCGCTGGGTGACGCCCGCCGAGTTCGACGAGCTGGCCGACGTCGCCACCGCAATTGGCTTTGTCGGCGTCCTGAGCGGACCATTGGTACGTTCTTCCTACCGAGCCGGCCGCCTGTACCGGCAGGCGATGGCTGCCCGCGAGCGGGCGACGGATTCAACACGGAGCGCATAAAGAGATGGCGAGCGAGAAGGCCAGGGAACTGGCTGCGAAGCAGAAGGCCGAGGTCAGGGCCGCGAAGCTGGCGAAGAAGACCTCGACCAACCCCAGGGACTGGCCCTGGTACAAGCAGATCTGGCAGACATACAAGGTCACGGCGGAGGTCGACAAGCAGCTGAACCTGCTGCTCGCCGGCTCGTTCCTCGGCGTCCTGGTGGTCTGTGTCGTGATCGGGATCCTCGCCCAGCCGTGGTGGATGTGGCTGATCCTCGGCATCGCCGGCGGCATGACCGCCGCGCTGTGGGTGCTGCTGAACCGGGCCAAGAAGGCCACCTTCGTGCGGTACGCCGGCCAGCCCGGATCGGCCGAGGTCGCACTCAGCATGCTCGACTCCAAGAAGTGGGCGTACTCCGCGGTGATCGCCGCCACCAAGCAGCTGGACGTGGTCCATCGCGCGGTCGGCCCTGGCGGCATCGTGCTGATCGGCGAGGGCGCCCAGGGCCGGGTGAGGACGCTGCTCGCCTCCGAGGTGCGCAAGCACGAGCAGGTCGCCTACGGCGTCACCGTCACCTCCATCGTGATGGGCGACGGTGAGGGCCAGGTGCCGCTGGCGAAGCTGGCCGACGTGATCAAGAAGCTGCCCAAGAAGCTGGAGGCCAGCCAGGTCACCGACGTCAAGGCCCGGCTGCGTGCCCTCGACGCGGTGCGGCCGAAGGTGCCGCTGCCCCGCGGCCCGATGCCCACCATGAAGGGCGTCAACCGGGCGATGCGCGGGCGCTGAGCTTGGCCAACCTGGTCAACGCCGAGAAGGTCAGCCTGGCCTTCGGCACCCGGATCCTGCTGGACGAGGTCAGCCTCGGGCTCGACAACGGCGACGTCGTGGGCGTCGTGGGACGCAACGGCGACGGCAAGTCCACCCTGCTCGAACTGCTCGTCGGCGAGCGCGCGCCCGACTCCGGTCAGGTCGTCCGCAATCGGTCGGCGTCCATCGGTCACCTCGGCCAGGTGGAGGACTTCGCGGCCGGGGCGACCGTCCGGGACGTGGTGGTGGGCGGACGGCCCGACCACGTGTGGGCCGCGGACGCGGCGAGGCGGGCGGTCGTCACGCACCTGCTCGGCGAGCTCGACCTGGCGCGTCCGGTGGCCCAGCTGAGCGGCGGCGAGCGGCGGCGGGTGAGTCTGGCCGCGGTCCTGCTGACCGGGCACGATCTGCTGGTGCTGGACGAGCCGACCAACCACCTCGACGTCGAGGCGGTCGACTGGCTGGCGTCCCACCTGAACCTCCTGCAGGCCGCGGGTACGGCGATGCTGGTGGTCAGCCACGACCGGTGGTTCCTCGACGCCGTGTGCACGCGGATCTGGGAGGTCCACGACGCGGTCGTCGACGCCTACGACGGAGGCTACGCGGCGTACGTCCTGGCCCGCGCGGAACGCGTCCGGCAGGCCGCGGCGAACGAGGCGCGGCGGCAGAACCTGCTCCGCAAGGAGCTCGCCTGGCTGCGTCGTGGCCCGCCCGCGCGCACCAGCAAGCCGAAGTTCCGGATCGACGCGGCCAACGTGCTGATCCGCGACGTCCCCCAGGCCCGCGACACCCTCCAGTTGAGGGAGTTCGCGACCACACGGCTGGGCAAGGACGTGTTCGACCTGGACGGCGTCGACTACTCGCTCCCGGACGGGCGGGCGCTGTTCCGCCACCTCGACTGGTCGATCGGCCCGGGCGACCGGATCGGCATCGTCGGAGTGAACGGGTCGGGCAAGACCACGCTGCTGCGTCTCCTGGCCGGCGAGGTGGCACCCCAGCATGGCCGGATCACGCAGGGCCGGACGCTGCGGATCGGCCACCTCAGCCAGGACGCCGCCGCCGTGGACCGAGTGGGGAACCGTCCCCAACCCGGTCCGGACCGAGTAGGGAACCGTCCCCAACCCGGTCCGGACCGAATCGGGGACGGTTCCTCACTCGGTCCACCCCCGGGTCCGGACGAACGGGTCCTGGAGTCGGTGCAGGGGCTGCAGCGGCAGGTCAGGCTCGCGACCGGCCGGGAGTCCTCCGCGTCCGACCTGCTGGAGGACTTCGGGTTCACCGGGCAGCGGCTGGTGACCCGGATCGGCGAACTGTCCGGTGGTGAGCGGCGCCGGCTGGAGTTCCTGCGCCTGCTGCTGGCCGAGCCGAACGTCCTGCTGCTCGACGAGCCGACCAACGACCTCGACATCGACACCCTCACCGTGATCGAGGACTATCTGGACAGCTGGCCCGGGACCCTGATCGTGGTGTCGCACGACCGGTACTTCCTCGAACGGACCTGCGACGTGCAGTACGCCCTGATGGGGGACGGCAGCTGCGTCCTGCTGCCCGGCGGCGTGGAGGAGTACCTCGCCCGGCGCCGGTCGAGGACCGCCGCCACGGAGCAGCCCGCCGAGGCGCGAGCGCGGAGATCCACACCGGACGCAGCGCGGCAGCGGCAGGCGCGCAAGGACCTCGGCCGCGTGGAGTCGCAGCTGGCGAAGCTCGGCACCCGGATCAGCGAGTTGCACGTCCAGCTGAGCGAGAACGCCGCCGACTACGAGAGACTGGTCGTGCTGGGCGGCGAGCTGGACGAGGCGCTGGCCCGGCAACAGGACCTGGAGGAGACGTGGCTGGAGCTGGCCGAACAGGTGGGCGAGTCGTAAGGACGGTCCTGGGCGTGCTGCTGGCCGTCCTCGCCGGTCTCGCCGCATCCCTGTCGGTGGTGGCCGCCTGGACGCACACGCTGGTCAGCGACACCGACACCTTCGTCGCCACCTACTCCCCGCTGGTCCGCAGCCCCGCCGTGCAGCAGGAGCTCACCGGCCGGCTCACCGACGCGGTGATCGCCCAGCTCGGGGTGGGCGACAACCGGCTGACCAGGACGCTGGTCACGCGGGTGGTGAGCGAGGCGGCGGGCAGCGAGGCTTTCGCCACCGCGACGACGGCGAGCCTGCGCCTGGCGCACGCCGAACTCGCTGCGCAGCTCCGGGGCGATCCGGGGCGCCTGGAGATCACCGAGGGAGTGATCCAGCTCCCCTACGCGCCGTTCGTGGACGCGATCACACAGCGGCTCACCGACGCCGGGGTGCCGTTCCTCGACCGGCTGCCGACCGTGACCGGCGGCTTCACGCTGCTCAGGATCGACCCCGCGATCCTGCCCGCCGCGCAGACCGGCTACCGGGCCCTGGCCGCCGTGGCAGGCGGGCTGCCCTGGCTGGCGCTGGCCCTGGCGGTGGCTGCGGCGTGGGTGTGGCCCGGCGCCCGAGGGCCACTGGCCGGGCTGGGGCTCAGCCTGCTCGGCTGGGTGCTCCTGGTGGGCCTGGCGTGGCGGCTCGCGATGCAGGGCCTGATCCACGGGCTCGGGGACGGCCTGGGCACCGTCGCCGGTACGGTGGCGAGCCTGACCAGCGCTCCGGTCGCGTCTCCCCTGCTGGCGATCGGGGTTGCCGGAGGGCTGCTGGCGTTCCTCGCCGCGCTGTCGCTGCCCACGTCCCGGGCCGTGTGACCTGCGGCGTCCGCACCGGCTCCCGGAACAACGGACGGCACGGTCCCGCCCGCGCTGCTAGCGTCGTCGTATGCCCCCTTCGGCGGCCGGGGACCGCGGCTTCACCAAGCGCCGCGCGGATGCTCCGCCCGGTTTCTTCGAGGTGGAGGCGGCTGGGCTGCGCTGGCTGGACGTGCCCGGCGGCGTCCCGGTCGCGGCCGTGCTGTCCGTCGATGCGAACAGCATCACGATCGGACGCGTCGAGACCGTCCCGCCCACTCCGCGCGCGGCGGCCCGGTTCGGCGCGCTGCTCGCCGCCACCCACGACGCGGGAGCCTCCGCCTTCGGGGTCGGCCCGGACGGCTGGGACCGTGGCGGCTACATCGGCGACGCCCCACTCAGCCTGCGACCCGAGACCACCTGGGGTTCCTTCTATGCACACCAGCGCGTGCTGCCCTACGCCCGGGCGGCTGTGCGGAAGGGGTCTGTGGACGCCGCCGGGCTCATCGTGATCGAGGCGGTGGCGGAACGGCTCGCCAGCGGAGTGTTCGACGACGAGGCGCCCCCGGCGCGGATCCACGGTGACCTGTGGAGCGGAAACGTCCTGTTCAGCGGGGATGCCGCGACCCTGATCGACCCCGCCGCGCACGGCGGCCACCGGCTCACCGACCTGGCCATGCTCGCCCTGTTCGGGCTGCCGTACCTCGAGGACGTCCTGGCCGCCTACGAGGACGAGAGCCGACAACTGCCGCCCGGCTGGCGCGGCCTGATCGGCCTGCACCAGGTGCATCCGCTGCTCGTCCACGCCGTCCTGTTCGGTGGCGGCTACGGCGACCAGGCGGTCAGGATCGCCGGGCGGTACTGAGCGCGCCCGCCGGCCACGGTGCCGAGACCTCCGTCCCCGCGGGAGGGGCAGCACCAGTGACGGTGGCGGCAGGCTGGTGTGCGAGACTGGGGGGAGCCTCCCGAGGAGGCCCGGACGAGGGAGCTGTACCCGGCGAGCGACAAGACGGCCAGGAAGGGCCTGTCATGTCCTGGATCGTGCTGGTGGTCTCGGGTGTCCTCGAAGCGGTCTGGGCGGTCGCGCTCGGACGCTCGGCGGGCTTCAGCCGCCCGGTCCCCTCGGTCGTGTTCGCCCTCGCACTGCTGGCGAGCATGGGCGGGCTGGCGTTCGCGATGCGCGAGCTGCCCACGGGCACCGCCTACGCGGTGTGGGTGGGGATCGGAGCCACGTTCGCCGTCGGCTACGGCATGGCCACCGGTAGCGAGCCGGTGACGCTGCTGCGCGTGGTGTTCCTCGCGATGATCGTCGGGGGCGTGATCGGCCTGAAGGCCGTGCACTAGACCGAACGAACCCGCCGGTCGGTTCAGTGAACCGTCGGCGGGCTCAGGGGTGTGGGGAGATGTGCCTCAACTGATGCGACGGTAGGCGCCGGCCGCGTCGTCCTCGTCGCCGGAGTAGCGATCGGCGAGGTCACCGTACTGGTCGTCCTCGTCGTCGTCCTCGGCATCTTCCCCGGTCACGATCTCGGGGTCGTACGCGTCGCCCCGGAGTTCCCGTTCCAGGGACGAGAAGTCCGTGGAGTAGGAACGGTATTTCAGATCGCGAGCGACCTTGGTCTGCTTCGCCTTCGCACGGCCGCGCCCCATGAGGTCAGCCCCCTTCGCAGCGGTCGTAGCCGCTTCAAGATTCACTGTTTCGTCGTGAGGCCAAGGGTACCTGCTCCGGGCATCGCCGCAAAGACGACTCTCACGCCACGCGATGCGCTCCGTGGAGGCTCACGGCGGCCGGTTCGCCGGGTGTCGCGGAGACCGTTCCGGCGACCCAGGACGCGATGCCCGCGGCCTCCGCGACCCGCTGGGCCTCGGTCACCGACGCCGCCGGGAGCACGAGCGCCATGCCCACGCCCATGTTCAGGGTGGCCTCGATGTCGGGCTGGGAGATTCCGCCGAGGTCCTGCACCAGGCCGAAGATCGGGGCCGGCGCCCAGGTGCCCCTGTCGAGATCGGCGGCGACCCCGTCCGGCAGCACCCGGCGGAGGTTGTTCGCCAGTCCCCCGCCGGTGATGTGGCTGATCGAGTGCACCTCGGCCGCGTCGATGATCGCCAGCAGGTCCTTCGCGTACACCCGGGTCGGCGTGAGCAGGGCCTCGCCGAGCGTGCCGCCGAGCTCCGGCACGTCCCGCTCGAGCGCCCAGCCGGCCTTCGCCAGGACGTGGCGCACCAGCGAGTAGCCGTTGGAGTGCAGTCCGGACGATGCCAGCGCGAGCACCACGTCGCCGGGACGCACGCGGTCGGCGCCGAGGATCTTCTCGTACTCGACCACGCCGGTCGTCGCACCCGCCACGTCGACGTCCTCGGGATCCATCAGGCCCGGGTGCTCGGCAGTCTCGCCACCGAGCAGGGCGGCACCGGCCGCCGTGCAGGCCGCGGCGATGCCGGAGACAATCGCGGCGATCCGCTCGGGGTGCACCTGGCCGCAGGCGATGTAGTCGGTGACGAACAGCGGCTCCGCGCCGGTGACGACGAGGTCGTCCACGAGCATGCCGACCAGGTCCCACCCGATGGTGTCGTAGACGCCCAGCTCCCGTGCGATCGCCACCTTCGTGCCGACCCCGTCGGTCGACGTGGCGAGGACGGGACGCCGATAGCGCGCCAGCGCCGCGGCGTCGAAGAACCCGGCGAAGCCGCCCAGCCCGCCGAGGACCTCCGGACGGTGGGTGGCGGCGACGGACGCCTTCATCAGCTCCACGGCCCGCTCGCCGGCGACGATGTCGACCCCGGCGGCGGCGTATGCGCTCTCAGCAGCCAAACTTCCGCTCCAATCCCATCTGTTCGGCCCGGCCGGCCGGGATCGGCACCGGGTAGACCCCGTCGAAGCAGGCCCGGCACAGGCGCCGGCCGGAGATGCCGGTGGACGCCGTGAGCCCCTCCAGCGAGATGTAGGCCAGCGAGTCGGCCCCGATCGAGCGGCAGATCTCGTCCATGCTCAGCCCCGGCGCGATCAGCTCGGCCCTGGTTGCGAAGTCGATGCCGAAGAAGCACGGCCACTGGACGGGCGGGGAGGAGATCCGGACGTGCACCTCCGCGGCCCCGGCCTCCCGCAGCATCTTCACCAGCGCGCGCTGGGTGTTGCCGCGCACGATCGAGTCGTCGACGACGACCAGCCGCTTGCCCTCGATGATGTCCCGGATCGGGTTCAGTTTCAGCCGGATGCCGAGCTGGCGGATCGTCTGAGACGGCTGGATGAACGTGCGCCCGACGTAGGAGTTCTTGACCAGGCCGATGCCGTACGGGATCCCGGACGCCTCGGCGTAGCCGATCGCCGACGGCGTCCCGGACTCCGGGGTCGGGATGACGAGGTCGGCGTCGACCGGCGACTCCAGCGCGAGCGTCCGGCCGATCTCCACCCGGACGGCGTGGACGCGCCGGTCGGAGATCAGGGTGTCCGGGCGCGCCAGGTACACGTACTCGAACAGGCAGCCCTTCGGGTCGGCCTCGGCGAACCGGGTGCTGTTCAGCCCGGACTCGTCGATCCAGATCAACTCTCCCGGCTCGACCTCGCGGATCAGGGACGCGCCGACGATGTCGAGGGCCGCGGTCTCGCTGGCGACCACCCAGCCGTTGGACAGCCGCCCGAGGACGAGCGGGTGGATGCCCTGCGGGTCGCGCGCGGCGAACAGCGTCCGCTCGTTGGAGAAGACGAGGCAGAACGCCCCCTGCAGGCGGGGCAGCACGGTGAGGGCCGCCTCGCGCAGCCCGTTCTCGGCGTGGACGGTGAGCAGCGCCGTGACCAGCGCGGTGTCGGAGGTCGAGTCCATCCGGTTCTTGCGGGGGACCTCCGCCTCGGCCACCGACTCACCCAGCCAGGCCTCGAGCTCGTCGGTGTTGGTGAGGTTGCCGTTGTGGCCCAGGGCGAGCCC
Source organism: Propionicimonas sp. (assembly GCF_047606205.1). Classification (GTDB taxonomy): domain Bacteria; phylum Actinomycetota; class Actinomycetes; order Propionibacteriales; family Propionibacteriaceae; genus Propionicimonas. The sequence continues at coordinate 11,084 of NZ_JASGES010000106.1, forward strand.
GAAGTCGCGCGTACCCCGGAAGGTCGGCTGCGCGTTGTCCCAGGTGCTGGCCCCGGTCGTGGAGTAGCGGCAGTGCCCGACCGCCATGAACCCGTGCAGGGAGTTCAGCGTCGGCTCGTCGAAGACCTGCGAGACCAGGCCCATGTCCTTGAAGACCATGATCCGTTCGCCGTTGCTGACGGCCATGCCGGCCGACTCCTGGCCGCGGTGCTGCAGCGCGTACAGACCGAAGTAGGTGAGCTTGGCGACCTCCTCGCCGGGTGCCCACACACCGAAGACACCGCAGGCATCCCTCGGGCCGGGGTCGTCGGTCCAGTCGTCACCCGGGCTCAGCACGCCCCGAGTCTACCGGCAGCAGAACCCGGGTCCGGCAGCGGATCACTTCACCATGCGGATGGTGAGCGGGTAGCGGTAGTCGCGTCCGTTCGCGGTCTGGATCGTCGCGACGACCTTGAACACCACCCAGAAGATGCCCACGATCGGTGCGGTCACGAAACCGATCAGGACGAGCATCAGCAGGAAGCTGGCCACCATCGCGATGATGCAGGTGAGGTCGAAGTTCAGCGACTCGACCGCGTTGGCGCGGACGCGGGGATCCTTAGGACCCTGGATCAACATGATCAGCAGCGGCCCGAGGAACGGCAGGCTGACCAGGCTCAGCAGGAGCGAGGACCAGTGCGCGGCGGTCGCCCAGGTCTGCTGGTCCGCCGCCGGCAGCGGTGCGTTCGGCACCAGCTGCCCGCCACTGGACGGGCCGAACCCCGGTTGCGGGGCGTAGGCGGGCTGGGCGTAGTGGGGCTGGGCGTAGGTCGGCTCGGCCGCGGGAGCGAAGGCGCCGGGGGACGCGGCGTAGGGCGAGTCCGCGTACGGGGCGCCCGCGGGCGGCGGGGCGGGCTCGGTGGCCGGCTCTCCGTACGCCTGGCGGGCGAGGTTCTCGACGTCGCCGCCTCCGGTGACCGGCGCGGCCCCGCTCGCCGGCTCCGGGGTCGGTGCC
>NZ_JASGES010000107.1:0-2559 GCF_047606205.1 Propionicimonas sp.
CCCCAGCGCAGGCCGGCCGCAGCCGCCGCCACCGCGGTCGCACCCGGGCCCAGTCGGCCGGCCAGCAGGCCCTCCGCGAATGCCCGCCGGCGGTCGTCGGGGACCGTCGGGTCGGCCATCGCGTTGCGCAGCGGCGGGTTCGCCGTCAGGAGGTCCGCCACGGCGAACAGGTCCGCAGCGATCTCCGGGCTCGCCTGCTGGGCGTCCATGGCCCGGTCGAGCTCGGAGAGCCGGGCCTGCGCGGCCGCGCTCATGCGGGGCCCTGCACCGGCTCGGCCTCGAGTTCGGCGATGAACCGGTCCACCGTGCGGCGGGCCCGGTCGTCCTCGTCGAGGGACTCCCCGACGATGCGTCCGGCGAGTTGGGTGGCCAGACCGCCCACCTCCGCGCGGAGCTGGCCGATCACCTGCGTCCTCTCGGCCTCGATCTGCGCCTTGGCCGTGGCGATCATCCGGGCCGAGTCGGCGTGGGCGGCCTCGCGGATCTCGGCCGCGAGGGTCACGGCCTGCGCCCGCGCGTCCTCACGGATCCGGGCGGCCTCCTCCCGTGCGGTCGCCAGCTGGGCCTGGTACTCGGCGAGCGCGGCAGCGGCCTCCTTCTGCGCCGCCTCCGCCTTCTCGATCCCGCCGGTGATCTCCGCGGTGCGCTCGGCGTAGGTCTCCTCGAACACGGGGACGACCTTCTTCGCCACGACCCACCAGATGATACCGAACAGGACGATGCCCGCGATCAGCTCGGAGAGGTGCTCGGGGAGCAGTGGACCGAGGTCCAGCTCGAGCGGCAGCATGCCGACCAGCCTCACTGAATGACGAAGGCCAGGGCGATGCCGATGATGGCCAGCGCCTCAACCACGGCGAAGCCGATCCAGGCGGTGCCCATCATCGCGCCGCGGGCCTCGGGCTGGCGGGCGGTCCCGTTGATGACCGAGGAGAAGATCCAGGCCACGCCGAGGCCCGGGCCGAGCGTCGCCAGACCGTAGCCGAGCATGTTCAGGGAGCCGTTCATGATGACTTCCAGGGGGAGCATGTGCACTTTCCTTTCGGGTTGGTTGGCGTGCTCAGTGTTCTTCGGCGAGGGCCGAGGAGACGTATTGGGCGGTGAGGACGGTGAAGATGTAGGCCTGCAGGACCCCGACGAAGATCTCCAGGGCGAAGATCGCGAAGCTGAAGATGAGCGACACCCCGCCGGCGGCCATGTAGGCCAGGGATCCGCTCTCCAGCAGCAGGGTGCCGCCGACGACGAAGACCATCACGACCAGGTGGCCGGCGAACAGGTTGGCGAACAGACGCAGCGCCAGCGTGATCGGCCGGACGATGAAGTTGGACAGGAACTCCAGCGGGATGATCAGCACCCACAGGAAGACGGGGACGCCGGCGGGCAGGGTGCTCTTCTTCAGATAGCCGAGGAAGCCCGACTTCGAGATGCCGGCGGCGTTGTAGAGGATCCACGACAGCAGCGCCAGCCCGTAGGGGTACCCGATCTTGGAGAAGGTCGGAAACATGAACAGGAAGAACTCGCCGAACAGGTTGTTCACCAGGATGAAGCTGAACAGGGCGACCAGGTACGGCAGGAACCGCCGGTAGTCGTGGCCGAGGATGTCCCGGGCGATGCTGTTGCGGATCACGTTGTACAGGTACTCGCCGACGAACTGGCGCCTGCCGGGAACGACGGTGTGGTCGCGCGAGACCCACAGCCAGAAGCCGATCACCAGCGCGGCAGCGATGACCGCCTGGGCCAGCTGGTTGTTCAGCCACCCGAAGTCGTCGCCGAGGCCGGGAAAGAGGGCGCGCGAGCAGAAGCTGGAGACGCCGGGCGGAAACCCCGAGCTGGAAGCGCCCTCACTCCCGTGCTCGGCGCCTTCACCGAGGCAGACCGCCCATTCGAGGGGGATCAGCAGTCCGACCAGGCCGGGCATGCACTCTCCTGTCTGGCACTCACACCGAGCGTCCGTACTTCGCGATGACCAGGTACACGCCGGCTGCCGTGCCGACGACGATGCCCACGGGTAGGCACCAGGAGGTGTGCAGCCACGCGTCCAGCAACCAGCCCAGCCCACCGTAGAAGATCAGCCCGGCAATCAGGATGCTGAGAACGCGGAGACCCGCGTCCATACCGCTCTGCTCACCCATGGTCCTTCGCACACTATCAGCCGGAATGAGTGCTCAGCACCACTTCGGGGCTAGCCGTCGCCCTGTCGCTCGGTTTCGTCGAACACCGGGATGCGCAGCCGCGCGAACACACGGATCTCGGCGGCCAGCCAGCCCGCGACGACCGCGATCGTGGTCACCACCACCGCCACCGGATCCATTCCGGCGAGCCGCTCCCGGTTCGCCAGCGCGAGCGCCAGCAGGACACCGAGCGCGCCCATCCGTCCGGCGTAGGAGAGCAGCGCAGCCAGCAGGACGCGGCCGGGCTCCGCGTCCGCGACGAGGACCTGGACGGCCTGCCCGATGGTGAAGAAGGCGATGGTCAGGACGCCGGCGATCGCCGCCGACACCGCGGGCAGGACGCCCCCGGACAGCCCGAACCCGACCACGCACACCACCATCGCGATATGGC
>NZ_JASGES010000108.1:0-21103 GCF_047606205.1 Propionicimonas sp.
ACCGGGGACGGACCTGCGAACGGGAACCGGGGACGGACCTGCGAACGGGAACCGGGGACGGACCTGCGAACGGGAAAGGAACCGTCCCCTGAACGGGCGGGGACGGTTCCTTTCCCGTTCGCAGGTCTGTCCCCTATCCGTTCGGGGGACGGCTCCTTTCCCGTTCAGGGGACGGTTCCTTTCCCGTTCAGCGACCGGCGCGGCGGGACGGTCGTCCTGGAGCCGGCTGCCGTTCGACCACCTAGCATGGGCGCCGTGGTGGAGAACCCTGTCGTGACAGCCCTGGCCGACCGGGTGCGGCGGGACGGGTCAGCGCCGCTGCTCACGTGGTACCGGCCGCAGTCGGACGGACGCACCGAGCTGAGTGTGCGGACCTTCGCCAACTGGGTCGACAAGACCGCGAACCTGCTCGACGACCTCGGCGTGGAGGGGCGGGTCGCGGGCCCGGTCAGCCTGGCCCACCCCGGCCACTGGATGAGCCTGGTCTGGCCGCTGGCCACCTGGCAGCACGGCTGCTGCTACCTCGCCGATCAGCCGGACGCGGCGAGCGAGCTGGTCGTCGTGGGTCCGGAGGACCCCCGTGCGCAGCCGGGCATGGTGACGCTGGCCTGCTCGCTGCACCCGCTCGGTCTGGGTCTGGGCGACCTTCCTGACGGCGTCCTCGACTTCAGCAGGGAGGCGCTCGCCCAGCCGGACGCGCACCTGTCCGTGTCCGGCCGACCCACCACCCCGGTCTGGATCGACGCGGCACGGAGCCTGAGCCTGGACGCCCTCGACCCCACCACGGGATCGAGCGCCGTCGCCGACCGGGCAGGCCCCGAACGGGTGCTCGTCCGCCCCACCACGGCCTGGCAGACCCTCGTCGACGCCGTGCTGGGCCCGATCCTGGGCGGCGGATCCGCCGTCGTCGTCGACGGCCCGGTGGACGCCGACGCCCTCGCCCGGCTCGTCGCCGCCGAGCGCGTCACCGGCGGGATGGCATGATGGCGAACGCCACGCCCCCGACCGGACGGACCCGCGCATGATCTCCCGCCGTGCCCTGCTCACCACGACCGGTGCCCTCGCCGGAGGGCTGGCCGCCAGCACCCTGATGGGCTGCTCCGGGGCGGTGAACATCCCCCGTCCGACGGCCTCGCCGACAGGGGCGATCAAGGATCAGCTGGACCAGGTGCTGACCACGATCGCGAACGGCTCGACCAACTTCGGCGTGTACGTCGAGGACGTCCGGACCGGCGGGACGTACAGCTTCAACGGCGACTACGCCAGCCAGAGCGCGTCGATGGCGAAGCCGATGATCGTGTCGATGGCGATGCGGAAGGCGGGCGGTCCGTTGACCGGCGACAACGCCACCAATGCCACCAGGGCGATCGAGAACTCCGACAACGACGCGGCCAGCGCGCTGTGGGCCTTCGCCGGCTACCAGACCTATCAGACCCTCGCCGACGACCTGAAGATGACCCACACGCACCTCGACGAGGCGAAGTCCGACCAGTGGAGCTGGACGTGGACCACACCGGGCGACCAGGTACTGCTGGTGCGGACCCTGTCCACGGGCGGCTCGAGCGCGCTGACCGACGACGAGTGCGCCTACCTGTGGAACCTGATGGGCCAGGTCGAGCAGGACCAGACCTGGGGTGTCGGCCAGCCGAAGTCGTCCAGCGTCAACGTCCACCTGAAGAACGGCTGGGTGCAGTTCAAGTCCACCGACGGCCTGTGGGCGGTCAACTCGATGGGCGCCGTGGAGGGCGACGGACGCCACTACCGCCTGTGCGTGATGACCCGCGTCCCCGACTTCGACACCGGCAGGGCGGTCACCAGCGAGGTCGGCACGTGGGTGTTCTCGATCCTCGGCTCCGGCACGCTCTGAGGGGCGCGCGCAGGCGAGCAGCCCGGCCGTGCGCCACCACGCCTCCCGCGGCTGACTCCACCCAGCGTGCAGCCAGGCGATCTGGTCACCGAGATCATCCGGGCGTCCGTGCCGCACACTGGCCCGATGAGGATCGCGCTCGCATTCGGTGCTGTCGGGCTCGGGGTGGCCGCGATCTCCACCGCGTACGCGCACCAGCCGGTCGCCCAGTGGCTGCCGGACGCGGCGGTCGGTGCGGCCGGGATCGCGGTCGCGGTTGTCACCTGGAGGTCGAGCACAGCGCGGCTCGCCCTCGTCGTCGCGGCCGCGTGGTGGCTGGGCACGCTCTGGAGTCCGGCCCTGTACTGGCACCGCGGGGCGCTGACCCTGCTCGTCCTCGCCGCGCCGCGACTGTGGCCGCGCAGCCGGCCCGCTGCCGGGACGGTGGCGCTCGTCGGCGTCGCGTCCCTCTTCGGTACGCCCTGGCAACAGGACGTGGCCGCGCTCCTTCTCGCCGGGCTCATCGCGACGGCAGCCGTCGGTGAGGCGGCCGTCCGGCAGGACCGCACCTGGCTGGTGCCCGCCGGGCTCCTCGTGGCCGCGATCCTCGGACCCACCGTGGCGAGTCGGCTCGGCGTGGGACGGACCGAGGTGATCGCAGCGTACGACGCGCTCGTGCTCGCGACGCTCGCTGCGTCCGGAGCGCTGGTCCGGGTGCCGAGCCGCGCGGACCTCGCGGATCTGGCCGTCGATCTGGGCACCACGACGGGTCGGGACGTCGCCTCCTTGCTCGAACGGTTGCGCGCCGAGCCCGGCCTGGAACCCGAGTTGCGCACCGCGATCGAGCATGCGGAGCGGCTCGAGCGCGCCAACGCCACGGCCCGCGATGAGGTTCAGGTCGCCATCGCCGAGGTCACCGCCTCGAGGCGCCGGCTCGTCACCTCCGCCGCCGATGAGCGGGCTCGCCTCGCCGCCGCGCTCACCGAGACCGCAACAGGGCCGCTCCGGGCACTCACCGAGGACGCCGCCCGCCTCGGCGTCGCGGAAGGACTCGTTCGGGCCGGCGGCAGTCTCGACGCCGCGATCGAGGGACTGCGTCCGGCGGGCCTGGACGACGGCGTGGCTGCGGCGGTGCGCCGGTTGCCGCTGGTCACCGCCCTGGACGCCGCGGTCGAACTGACCGGGGGCCGTGCGTCCGCCGCCGTGGAGGACACGCTCTACGCGGTCATCGCCGAGGCGCTCTCCAACGTCGCCAAACACGCCAACGCCACCCACGTGAGCGTGCGCTACGACGTCTCGGACGGACGGGTCAGCGCGACGGTGGTCGATGACGGGGTCGGTGGGGCGGTCACGTCGGCCGGCACCGGGCTCGCGGGTCTCGCCGACCGCGTCGAAGCGCTGGGCGGCCGGCTGACCATTGTGTCCACCCAGTCCGGGACGACCGTCAGCGCGGAGGCTCCGGCGGCGGAGGACTGGACGGCAGCTGCGCCCCGTCCCCCGTCGGCGGCAGGCAGGCCGGCGGGACATCCCACCCCGGCAGGCTGAGCGTCCTCGCGAGCGATTCGATCGCCGCGACGGTGGCTCCTGAGTCAGCGGCGGAACGCAGTCGATCGACCACGGGTGCGACCGCCCGCCGCATCGCATCCAGCTGCCCGGCCGACATCAGTGCCACGTGGCCACCGGCCGCGCAGAACCTCGCCGCGAGCGCTTCGTCGTCGCTCGAGGTCCGGACGGACGCCGCGGCGGTCTCGCCCGCGGCGTCGCGCAACGCCTGGCGCTCGCTGTCGCTCAGTCGTTCGAACACGGCCGGGTTGGCCAGCAGGGCGTCGTACTTGGGGAAGAACACCACGTTGGCGGTCACGGTGCTGCCGTGGCGAAAGTCTGTGATCGCAAGGTCGAACTCGGTCTCGACAAGGGCGAACGGCGTCCCGGTGCTGTCGATCGTGTGGCTGTCGGCATGGTCGGGCGTCGCCCCGAGCGTCCGGAACAGCTCCTCGCTCATGCCAGATGGAGGGACGCGAATCGACAGGCCGCGAAACTGCCCGACCTCGGTGAGCGCGCCCTTGGTCGCCAGTGGCCGGCGGAGCCCCTCGTACAGCAGGCCGAGACCGACCACTCCGTCATCGGACAGGCCGTCGAGGAGCCTCGCGGCGAGGTCTCCGGTGGCCACCGCGCCGGCGAGCTCAGGGGTGTCGATGAGCATCGGCGTCTGCAGCGCCTCGAACCCGCCGATGCCGACCGTGTCGAACGCTCGCGGCGGCACCAGGGCGAGGTCCGTCCTCCCGTCCCGGACCATGTCGGCGATCGTGCCCTCGGAGGCACTCGTCCAGCCGATGGCCTCGAAGTCGAGCTCGACGCGCACCTGGCCGTCGGTGAGGTTGCCGACGCGATCCGCGAAGCCACGCACGGCACTGGCATAGGGCGCGTTGGTGTTCTCGACGAGCGCCAGGCGCAGGACGACTTCCGGCTCGATTCCGCCCGCTTTGGAGCCGGACGCCGTACACCCTCCGCCCGCGACCAGCAGGAGGGTGGCAGCCATGGCGGCCAGGCGTCGACTCACGTCACCTTCCTCCAGACCTTGCTCGCCATGTAGACCTCGACCTTCGGGTCGCTGCCCGACACCCAGGTCATGGCGAGGTCGCCGCCCGGCTTCACCGAGAACCTGAGATGGTCGACCTCGTTGTCGTAGGACGGGAAGGCGAAGGTGATCTCGTCGCCATTGACCTGGTACGTGCCGTCGGCGGCATCGTCTGCCCGGGACGGACGCTGGCTGGGATCCAGCTGGTAGCTGGCCTTCCCGTCCGTCAGCACGAAGGTCTGCACGCCCGCATTGTCCTCGGCGTCCTTCTCGCTCAGCCCCGCGCCGGTGAAGTCCGGCGGAGTCAGCGTGAAGCGGTAGGTGCCGTTGAGCCTCGACTCCGCCGATGGCTCGGAGCCGGCACCGCCGATACGCACGTAGGTCTTGAGGGTCGTCTCGTTGCCCGGAGAGTCGCCCGCGGTGAAGACGAGATCCTTGCCGTCGAGCGACCATTCCAGCCGCTGCGCGGCGAAGGACGCGTGGTCCGACACCATCCACGCCACCGAGTCGTCGCCCATGAAGGTGCCCGAGTCGAGCTCGTCCGTGGAATCCGTGTGGCCGCAGTCCACACCGGGAGCCGAGAGGGGGCGGCAGGTCTGCGACCAGTGCCCGCTGTTCACGACGAGCGTCCAGACCCCGGACGTGCCGTCGTCGTTGTTCAGGCCGGCGGCCGCGAGGTCCTGTTCGGTGATCTTCTTGCGGTAGGTGCCGTTCGGGATGCCGGCCAGCGTCGTCGGAATGTCTGCAGCTCCATCGCAGGTGGCCGCGTAGGTCGGTGCCGGCAGGCCACCCTTCAGGGCGGTGATCGCTGCGACGACGTCGGGGTGCGCTTTCGTCACCGCGTCGATGACCGGCCGAGCCTTCGCCACCAGGGCGTTCACCTGGTCGTCGGTGGCGGCCACCAGCGTCCGGCTGCCGTCACTGCAGAACTCGGTGCCCGCATCGACGTCGCTGGCCCGCCCGATCGCCCAGTCCTGCGTCGCGGCGGCAGCCCTGGCGAGCACCGACTGGGCGCCGGCGCCGAGCCCTTCCCAGCGTGTCTGGTTCGCGTACAGCACGTTGACCTTGGGGAAGAAGGTGACATTGACCGCGCCGATGCCGTTCGGGCGGAGTGCGTACTCGGCGTGCGAGCCGACCATGCGGGTGGCGTCCGGATCGTCGTCGGTCGTCGTGGCACCGTAGGCCTCGAACAACCTGGAACTCGCGTCAGACTTCGGGGAGCGGAAGAGCTTGCCCGCGAAGTCCTCCGGCGAGGTCAGCGGCTTCTCGAAGCCGAAGGGGTGCCGCAGGCCCTCGGGCCACAGCGAGACGCCGTGCACACCGGCGTCAGGCAGCCCGGCCATCAGGTCTCCGGCCAGCTCGGGGTCGGCGACCACCTTTCCGGCCAGGCCGTCGGAGTCGATGAGGAACGGCGTCTGGATCGGCTCGAACGAATGGACGCCGAGCACGTCCCAGGCCCACGTCGGCCCCAGCGCGAGGTCGAGGTCGCCCGTGCGCACCAGCGCAGCGACCTTCTGGTCCCACTCAGGACCGTCGCCTTCGGCGTGCCACTTCGGTTCGATGGTGATCAGGCCGCCGCTGAGGGTCTTCACCCCATCGACGAAGTGGCTGATCGCCTCGGCCGAGGGCACGCCCGGGGAGTCGTCGGTGCCGATGCTGAGGGTGATCGGGTCGCCGGTGTAGCCGAGGTCGACAGGGGTGGTCGTGCAGCCGCCCAGAGCGGTCGAGAGTGCGAGGGCGGTCAGAGCCACCGCCAGCGGCTTGTGCGTGCTGTTCATGGCCGGGAGCCTAGAAATCGCTCCAGCAACTGGCGTCCGGCGCCGTACGGAATTCGCGCACGTGCTGGCACGCAATCAGTCTGGTGGCGATCGCGTCACAATGACAGCATGACGGCCGGGTCCACCGTGCGCTCAATTGCTGCGGGAGGCTGTGTGCTGCTCGCGCTGGTGACGGCCTGGGCGGTGACCGGCGGCACGGTTGCCGGGCCGTTCTCCGTCGATCGCGCGGTCGGCGTGGGGAGCGTTGTCGTTGCGTGGCTGCTGGCGGCCGCGGGCACGGGGTGCCTGCTGGTCCTGGGCCGTCGAGGGCTTCCCTGGCGCGCTGACGGCTGGGCCGCCGCTGCCGCACTGGTGTGTCTCACCGGCGGCGTCGTGCTGAGCTGGCAACAGGCCCCTGCGTGGGCACGGTCGGTCGGCGGCATCGTCGCGCCCCTCCTGATCGTCGCTCCGCTCGAACCGGTCGCTCGCCGGGACGGCCGGAGCCGGTCCCTGGTCATCGGCAGCGGCGGCCTCGTCGCGCTCGCGTCGCTGATCGTGTTCGCCGTCCGGGATCCGTTCCACGACGCGGACTGCTGGATCGACTGCTCGCTCCAGGATGTCGCCCCGTGGCCCTCGCCGGTCGCCGCTCGCCTCGCCGTCCCGGTGCTCGCGCTCGCGACCGCAGCAGTGGCTGCCCTGACGGCCGTGCTCGCGGCCCGCGTCTGGCTTCACCGGCGGCGACTCCGTGCCGGTGCGCTCGATCTCGCCCTCGTGCTCACCGCCGCTGCTGCCGTCATCACCGTCGTCGCGGCGGCACGGGGGCCCGAGCGCACCGCCCCGCTCCTGCTCGCTCGAGCCGGCGTGATCGCCCTGGCAGGTTTCGTGGTCGCTGTCGGACTCCAGCCCGTCGGCACGATCCTCCGCCGAAGAAGGCTCCGCCAGCTCGCAGCCGAACTCGGGGACGCTCCGGCGCTCGGCACGCTCGAAGGCGTTCTGGCCCACGCCCTGGGCGACCCCGGCATCCGGGTGGCCTACTGGCTCACCGAACAGCACACCTTCGTGGACGCCGCGGGCACCCCGGTGCCCGACGCCGAGGAGTGGCCCGTCTCGCTGCGACGCGCCGGTGAGCGCCTCGCTGCGATCTCGCTCACGCGGCGCGACCGGAACCCGGCAGAGCTCGAGGACGTGATCGGATCAGCTGCCCGCCTCGCCGTCGACAACGAGCGGCTCCAGGCCGAGCTGCATGCCCGGCTGGTCGAGGTCCAGGCCTCCCGGGAGCGGGTCGTCGCGGCGGCCGACGACACCCGCCGCGCGGTCGAGCGCTCCATCCACGACGTGGTCCAGGCAGAGCTCCTCGGCGCGCTCTACGAGGTGGCGCTGGCGCGATCCCGGGCCGAACGGACCGGTGCGGACGCCACCGCCGCAGAACTCGGCGCGATCGCCGATGGCGTCCGCGATCTGGTCGCCGGCATCCGGGAGTTCGCGCACGGCGTGTACCCGGCAGCCCTGGACGCGTCCGGGCTGGCCTCGGCGCTGGACGCTCTGGCCGACGACGCCGAGGTCGCTGTGATCGTCGATGACCAGCTGGCCCACAGGGCGCCGGCCGCCGTCGAACGCGCCGCCTACATACTCGTCCACGATGCCGTCGCTCGGGCGAGGGGAGACCTGTGCGTCCGGCTCGAGGACGGCGATCGCACGGTCGTCGTCTCCCTCACTGGCTACGCCGGCCCCGTCCCTGGCCACGTTGCCGACCGCGTCGGGGCCATCGGTGGCAGGCTGGACTGGGTGGACCGGACACTCACGGCGGTGTTGCCGTGCGAGTGATCGTCGTCGACGACTCCATGCTCATCCGGGACGGGTTGTCTCGGCTGCTGGAGGACGCCGGTGTCACGGTGGCCCACCGCCTCGCCGAAGCGTCGGTGTTGGAGGCGGTGGTCGGCGCGGACTCCCCGGACGCCGTCATCATCGACATCCGGATGCCACCCACCTTCACCGACGAGGGCCTCCGCGCTGCCGAGCGGATTCGGGATCGGTACCCCGCGGTCGGAGTGCTCGTGCTCTCCCAGCACGTCGAGCCGGGATACGCCCTGCGACTTGTCGAGGACTACCCGCAGGGCACCGGCTACCTCCTCAAGGACCGGGTTTCCGACATTGCCGTGCTCGTCGACGCCCTCGACCGGGTCACCCGCGGCGAGCTGGTCATCGACCCGGTGCTCGTGGCGAGACTGGTCGGGCGACGCCGCCGGGACGACCCGGTCGATCGGCTCTCCGAGCGTGAACTCGAGGTCCTGTCCCTGGTCGCGGAAGGGCTCAGCAACGAGGCCATCGCCCAGCGCCTGTTCATCGGCGAGCGGACCGTCGAATCGCACATCGCCCGGATGCTTCACAAGCTCGGGATCTCCGACGACGGCGGAGTGCACCGACGCGTCCTCGCGGTACTGGCGTACCTGCGACACTCCGGGTGAGACAGGACAGCGTTCAGCCGCTCACCTTGCAGATGCTGTCCAGGTTGGACGTGTCGGTGCTGGTGTTCTTCTTCGAGGTGGACTTCGCGGTCGGCGAGGCGGACGCGGACGCCGAACTGCTCGGGCTCGCGTCCTTCGCCTCGGACTCGGCGATGCTCTGGGTGACCACCGTCCGGATCTTGGCGAAGTCCGGACTGGCCGGCGTGATCAGCGGCGGAGTGAAACTGACCGAGGCCATCGGCAGCGTCTTGCCCTTCATGGCCAGGTCGAGCAGGGTGCCGAGGTCGGAGGTCGGCACATTGGTTGCGACGATCTGCTCGCCGGCCTTCGCGATGGCCTGGAACTTCGTGAGCACGGTGGTCGGGTTGAGCTGGCGCAGCATGGCGTTCAGCACGCACTTCTGGCGGATCATCCGCACGTAGTCGCTGGAGTACTCCCGGGAGCGGGCGAACCACAGGGCGTGGAAGCCGTCCAGGTGGACGTTCTTGCCCGGCATGATCCATTCGTAGACGCCCTTGGGCCCGTCCACACTGCCCACCGGCACCTTCTGCCCGATGTCGAGCCGGATGCCGCCGACCGCGTCGATCAGGTCCTCGAAACCCTTCAGGTCGATCATCGCCCAGTAGTTGATCCTGAGCCCGAGGATCTCCTCGATGACGCCCTTGGTCGCCTCCACGCCGGGGTACTTCACCCCGGGGAAGAGCTTCTTGTTGTTCACGGCGAGGGTGTAGATGCCGTTCAGCAGGCAGGCGTCGGACAGGTCCTTCACCTTGCAGTAGTAGCCGTTCGGGTACTTGGCGTGCAGCGGCGAGTCGGCGGGGAACGGGGCGTGCTGGAGGTTGCGCGGCAGGCTGAACAGCACCGTCCGCCCGGTCTGGGCGTCGATGCTGGCCACCGTCATCGAGTCCGGGCGCAGCCCGGTGCGGTCCTTGCCCGCGTCGCCGCCGAGCAGCAGGACGTTGATCCGTCCGTTCTCCGCCTGGCTGGAGCCCCCGCCCCCGAACACATTGCTGACGACCTCCGCCTGCGTGGCGAAGGAACCGGACGCCGCCCAGGCCACCGTCCCGCTGGTCGCGGCGAGGATCACCGCGAGGGCGCCGGAGACCCCCTTGCCCACCGCGGAGAGGTGCCGCGGGTTGGCCAGCCACCACGCGTCGAGGAGCAGGACGATCCAGCCGAGGGAGAGCACCGGGACGAGCCAGCGCAACCCGGTGAGCGTGATCTGGTTGGCGTAGAGCCCGATCACGAACCCCCGGGCAGGGGTGAGCAGGAGGAGCCCGCCGAGGAGCACCAGCACGATCAGCGATGCCCAGATCCGGAACGCGACCCGGCCGAGCCGGCGCTGGCCCACGGCCAGCTGGGCGGACCCGGGAACGAGCAGGGTCATCCCCATCAGCACCAGCGCGCGGCGCAGCGCGATCCCCTGGCTGCGGCGCAGCGGGGACGGCAGCGCCTGGCCGGCGGGCTGGGCTGTGGTGGCCATGGAACTCCTGCAGGGTCGGCTGCTCGGGCGCCTCCCAGTATTACCGGCAGCCGGAAACCAGCCCGGGTGCCGCGCCGCCCCTCACCGACTTGTCAGGATCCCTACCGCCCCGGTGGTGGGTGGGTTTCCTGAGGTCGTGCGACGGGCAACCGGTGCGTGCCGGTCAGCGGGCGCGGACGGCGGTGCCCTTCGCGCGGGCGGCGTCGCGGAGCGACTCCTGGAAGGCGACCATCCGCTCGGCGAGAGCCGGATCGGACGCGGCGAGGATCCGGACCGCGAGCAGGCCGGCGTTGCGGGCGTTGCCGATCGCCACCGTGGCCACCGGGACGCCGGCCGGCATCTGCACGATCGAGAGCAGCGAGTCCAGGCCGTCGAGGTATTTCAGCGGGACCGGCACCCCGATCACCGGCAGCGGGGTGAGCGCGGCCAGCATGCCGGGCAGGTGGGCGGCCCCGCCGGCACCGGCGATGATCGCCTTCAGCCCCCTGCCGTGCGCGCCGCGCCCGTAGGCCACCATCTCCTCTGGCATCCGGTGGGCGGAGACCACGTCCGCCTCGAAGGGGACGCCGAACTCCGCGCAGGCGTCCGCTGCGGCCTGCATCACCGGCCAGTCGGAGTCCGAGCCCATCACGATCCCGACCAGGGGCTGTTCACTCATCGTCGTCTCCGATCAGGTGACGGGCCGCACGCCAGGCCCGCGCTCTCGTCTCGTCCACGTCGTCGCCGAGCGCGGTGACGTGCCCGACCTTGCGTCCCGGCACCACATCCTTGCCGTACAGCTGCACCTTCAGCGCCGGGTCGGCGGCCATCACGTCGGCCAGGCCGCCGAGCAGGTCCGTCCTGCTGCCGCCGAGGACGTTCACCATCACCGAGACCGGGGCGAGCACGGCCGTCGAGCCGAGCGGCAGGTCCGCGACGGCGCGCAGGTGGTTCTCGAACTGGCTGGTCACCGCGCCGTCGATGCTCCAGTGGCCGGTGTTGTGCGGACGCATCGCGAGTTCGTTCACGACGACCCGTCCGTCACTGGCCTCCATCAGCTCGACGGCGAGAATTCCGACCACGCCGAGCTCGTCCGCGATCCGCATCGCCATCGCGGTCAGGTCGCGCACCTGGTCGGGACGCAGGCCTGGCGCGGGAGTCGTGGTCGCCGTGCAGACGCCGCCGGTCTGGACGGTCTCGCTGACCGGGTAGGCCACCGCCTGCCCGCCCGGGCGGCGGGCCACCAGCACGCTCAGTTCGCGGGTGAAGTCGACGAACTCCTCCGCGATCACGACCGCGTTCGCCCGCAGCCCGGCCAGGCCGTCGAAGGGAACGTGCGCATCCTGGGGTCCGTCGAGCTTCCACACGCCCTTGCCGTCGTAGCCGCCGCGGGACGTCTTGGCGATGCA
The DNA here is from genome assembly GCF_047606205.1 of Propionicimonas sp. Taxonomy (GTDB): domain Bacteria; phylum Actinomycetota; class Actinomycetes; order Propionibacteriales; family Propionibacteriaceae; genus Propionicimonas. The sequence continues at coordinate 11,518 of NZ_JASGES010000108.1, forward strand.
GGGCCAGCCGCGCGCGTCCCCGAAAGCGACCAGCGCCGCCTCGTCCGCCACGACGGCATTGGCCGGGCAGGGGACGCCGAGGGCGGCCAGCCGCGCGCGCATGACCGCCTTGTCCTGGGCGTGCACGAGCGCGTCCGGTCCCGGGCGGACCGCGACGCCCGCCGCCTCGAGGTCGTGCAGGATCGGTGTGGGCACGTGCTCGTGGTCGAAGGTGACCACCTCGCAGCCGGCCGCGAAGGCCGCCACCACGGCCGGGTCGGTGTAGTCGCCGACCTCGACCTCGCGCACCACCTGGGCCGCGGAGACGTCCGGACCCTCGGCCAGGAGCCGCAGCCGCAGGCCGAGCCCGATGGACGCGGCGTGCATCATCCGGGCCAGCTGGCCGCCACCGATCACGCCGATCGTCGCCGCAGGAGTCCTCACCCCGGCGAGCCTAATGGGGCCGCCCGGCCCTGGGCAGCCCGCCGGAGCCGGTGAGATCCGCTGCCGGGCACCGACGCCGCCGGCGCGGCCGGTCCGCGTGCCGTGCGGTGGCCGGACCTCGGCGTTCGGCGGTACGGGTGGGACCCGCTCTGCCAAGATGGAGTCATGACCGCCCACATCGTCGCCATGGGTGGCGGCGGGTTCTCGATGTCGACCTTCTCCGCCCCGACGAACCTCGACCGCTACCTCGTCGAACTCACCGGGAAGCCGTCGCCGCTGGTCTGCTTCGCCCCGACGGCGTCCGCGGACGACCCGCAGTACATCAACAGGTTCCTGCTGGCCTACGGAACGCTCGGTGTCCGCACGATGGTGCTCACCCTGTGGGGAGGCGGCTCGGCGGCGTCCGTCGGGAGACTGGCGGACGCGGACCTGCTGCTCGTCGGCGGCGGCCACACCGTGAACCTGATGGCGCTGTGGCGCGCGCACGGGGTGGACGACGCGATCCGCGCGCGCTACGCCGCGGGAGATGTCGTCCTGGCCGGCGTGTCGGCGGGTGGCGCGTGCTGGTACGACGGCTGTATCACCGATTCGTTCGGCGACTTCCGGCCGTGGCGCGGCGGGCTGGGCCTGCTCCCGGGGAGCTTCTGCCCGCACTTCGACGGGGAGGCCGAGCGCGCCCCGGCGTTCACCGAGGCGGTCGCCTCCGGTGACCTGCCGGGGGGATGGGGCGCCGACGACGGCGCCGGCGTCCATTACGTCGACGGTGTGCCGGCCACGTTCATCGCCGAGGCGCGGGGCAAGCGGGTCTACCGCGTGCTCCCCTCCGACCTTCCGACCGCCAGCGGCGTCCTGGTCGAGCCCCAGCAGATGACCGTCCTGTAGGCCCGCGGCAGGTGGGACGGCCTGCCGTGACCCGGCAGGCCGGAACCGTCCCCCCGAACGGGAAAGGGGACAGACCACCGAACGGGAACAGAACCGTCCCCCGAACGGGAAGAGGGACAGACCACCGAACGGGAACAGAACCGTCCCCCGAACGGGTGGGAACCGTCGCGGCGAACGGGGGCAGAGAGGGTGCCGGGTGGCCTCAGCGGAAGATCAGGGCTCGCTGCACGACGAAGTTCACGGCCGTCGCGACGCCCTGGGCGATCACGAAGCCCACGACCTGGGCGGCCGTCTGGCCGCCGGACAGGGTCAGCACCCAGGGGTAGAGGACGGCGAAGAGTCCGACCTGGAGCACGAAGGTGAGCCCGTACAGCAGGACGACGGCGGCGAACCGGCGCTTCGAGGGCTCCGCCTGGAACGTCCAGCGGCGGTTGATCAGGTACGCGGTCGTCGTGCCGGCGACGAACGACAGCGCCTTCGCCGGGGTGTGGTCGAGGCCGGCCAGGTTCATCAGCACCACCAGCAGGCCGAAGTCGACCACCGCCGACAGTCCACCGGTGACGACGAACCGCACCAACTGGGTGCGCAGCGCCAGCCTCGGCGTGGCCCCGCCGGCGATCGATGCCTCGTTCATTCGTCCCGCAGCGTCGGCTGGTGGATCGGATCGTCCCCGCTGAACAGCAACTCGGTCATCACGACATGGACCCGCTCGACGTCGGGGATGTCCTCCAGCGTCACCGGCTGGTCCGCGGCCGTGGTCAGGACCAGGGTGCCGCAGCCCAGCAACTGGTCGATCGGACCCCGGCGGTAGGCCACGTTGTTGATCCGCGTCAACGGCAGATCGTGACCGCTCTTCACCAGGATGCCGCGACGGGTGATGATGCGACGGTTCGTGAACGTGTAGGTCGACGACATCCAGCGCAGGAACGGGACCACCACCCAGACGCCCAGCGCCACCAGCGCCACCAGCGCCACCACCCAACTGCCCACCGGACGCCAGGCCTGCGGCAGCAGGGCGAAGGCGAACCCCGTGAGCACGGAGACGACGACGAGCAGCAGCGCGGGCACGATCAGCGCCTTCACATGCGTGCGCAGGTGCAGGACGACGACCTCGTCCTTGCCGAGAAGTTGCGGATCCAGGCCCATGCGGCAATGGTGGCACAGCCCGGGCGTCGTGGCCCCTCGGGCGCGGCCCCAGCCACCCCGAACCGACGCCCGCGGCCGTTCGCGAGGCCCGATCCGCGCTCCGTGACCGGGGTCAGCGCAGGTGCACCACGTCGCCGGCCGCGAAGCTGCGCACCCGGCCGGCCACCTCGACCAGCAGGCGGCCGGCATCGTCGACGCCCGTCGCGGTGCCCTCGACCACCTGGTCCCTCGACACCTCGACACGGACCGGGCGTCCCACCGTCGAACAGCGCGCGGCGTACTCGGCGCGCAGATCGTCGGCGGCCAGCCAGCGGGTGTACCACCGGCCCAACGCCGCGAGGACGGCCGCGGCAACCCCGGTCGGGTCGACCTCGGCGCCGGCCAGCACGAGCGACGTCGCGGTGGGGACCGGCAACTCGTCCTCGCCGAGCGTGGTGTTGAGCCCCATCCCGAGGATCGCGGCCGCCGGCTCGCCTGCGTCCACCCGCTCGCAGAGGATGCCGCACACCTTCCTGCCGCCGATCAGCACGTCGTTGGGCCACTTCACCTCGGCGGCCGGCCCGCACCCGATCCCGATCCCCTCCGCGACCGCCAGCCCCGCCACCAGCGGCAGCCACAGCCACCGCTCCGAAGGCAGGGCGGCCGGCGGACGCAGCAGCACCGACATCGCCAGCGACGTCCCGGCGGGCGCCTCCCAGACCCGCGCGAACCGTCCCCGCCCGGCACTCTGGTGGTCACTGACCAAGACGGTCCCCGAGGGGGCGCCGGCCCGCGCCGCCGCGGCGAGGTCGGCGTTGGTCGACCCGGTCGAGGTGACGCTGGACACCCCCGTCCAGACGGTGCCGGGACGCACCAGCGCCCCCGCCAGCCGGTCGGCGTCGACGAGGGGCGAAGTCTGGGACGGATTCACGCCCAGACCCTATGCCCGGGTCCAGCACGCGGCGCTATGGTCAGCACATGGCCTCGGACACCCAGACCACCCGCGCGAAGCTCGCCGACCTCGGCGTCCGCAAGGACGAGGCGCTGAACCCGTCCAGCGCCGCCGCGATCGAGAAGGTCCACGCCCAGGGGAAGATGACCGCGCGCGAGCGGGTGAACGCCCTGCTGGACGAGGACAGTTTCGCCGAGTTCGACCGCTTCTCCCGACACCGCTCCACCTCCTTCGGCATGGAGGAGCGGCGTCCCTACACCGACGGGGTGATCACCGGCGTCGGGTCCATCCACGGCCGCCCCGTGTGCGTGTTCAGCCAGGACGTGACGATCTTCGGCGGCGCGCTCGGCGAGGTGTACGGGGAGAAGATCGTGAAGATCCTGGACTTCGCCATCAAGACCGGCTGCCCGATCATCGGCATCAACGAGGGCGGGGGCGCCCGCATCCAGGAGGGCGTGGTCTCCCTCGACCTGTACTCCCAGATCTTCCGGCGCAACACCCTCGCCTCCGGCGTGATCCCGCAGATCTCGCTGATCATGGGTGCGGCGGCAGGCGGCCACGTCTACTCCCCCGCGCTGACCGATTTCGTGATCATGGTCGACCAGACCTCCCAGATGTTCATCACCGGCCCGAACGTGATCAAGACCGTCACCGGCGAGGACGTGACGATGGAGGAACTGGGCGGCGGCCGGACGCACTCGACGAGGTCGGGCAACTCCCACTACCTCGCCGCCGACGAGCAGGACGCGATCGAGTACGTGCGGCAGCTGATCACCTACCTGCCGCAGAACAACCTCGAGGACCCGCCGGTGTTCGACGAGGAGGAGGCCGACCTCACGATCACCGAGCACGACCTCGTCCTGGACACGCTCATCCCCGACTCGCCCAACCAGCCCTACGACATGCACGAGGTGATCCGGCGGGTGCTGGACGACGACGAGTTCCTCGAGGTGCACAGCCTCTACGCGCCGAACATCGTCTGCGGGTTCGGACGCGTCGAGGGCCGCTCGATCGGCGTGATCGCCAATCAGCCGATGGTGTTCGCCGGCTGCCTCGACATCAAGGCCTCGGAGAAGGCGGCCCGGTTCGTCCGCACCTGCGACGCGTTCAACATCCCGATCCTGACCTTCGAGGACGTGCCCGGCTTCCTGCCCGGCACCGACCAGGAGTGGGACGGGATCATCCGCCGCGGCGCCAAGCTGATCTACGCCTACGCGGAGGCCACCGTGCCGCTGGTCACCGTGATCACCCGCAAGGCCTACGGCGGCGCGTACTGCGTGATGGGCTCCAAACCGCTCGGCGCGGACGTGAACCTCGCCTGGCCGACCGCCCAGATCGCGGTGATGGGCGCGGAAGGTGCGGTGAACATCCTCTACAAGCGGGACCTCGCCGACGCCTCCGACCCGGCCGGCCGGCGCGCCGAGCTGATCGACGAGTACAACGACACCCTCGCCAACCCCTACGTCGCCGCCGAGCGCGGTTACGTGGACAAGGTGATCTACCCGCACGAGACCAGGGCCCAGGTGATCCGCGTGCTGAGGCTGCTGCGCACCAAGCGCATGCAGCTACCGCCCAAGAAGCACGGGAACATCCCGCTGTGAGCACCCCGCAGCCCGACGCGACGGCGCCTCTGATCCAGGTCGTCGCGGGCAGCCCGAGCGACGAGGAGCTCGCCGCACTCGCCGCCGTGGTCGTGGCGCTCCGCCGGGCGCGTCCGGCACCGCACGCCCCGGCCACCAGCACGCTGGCCGGTGGCTGGCGCTCCTACTGGCACACCGTCCGCACGCCACTGGTTCCAGGAAGGGAGGCGTGGCGAAGCAGTTTCCGTATGTAGGTGATCCACCCCCGCCGGGTTGTCGGGCCGCGGTGGCTGCGCACCCCGGTTCGAACAGGTCGGCGGAGCCGACAAGAAAGGAGATGACGATGGGCGCCATCGAGGACATTCTGGGCAGTATCGACGCCAGCCAGTTGGCCGCGGCCCTCGGCACGGACGAGGCGACCGCACGCAGCGCCGCCGCGGCGGCCATCCCGACCCTGATCAACAGCCTGCAGGCGAACGCCGGCTCGGCCGACGGCGCCTCCGGCCTGCTCGGCGCGCTCGAGCAGCACGCGGGCAGCGGACTGTACGGCGACACGATCGATCTCCACGCCGTCGACACCGCCGACGGCCAGAAGATCGTCGCCCACGCACTGGCCGACGACCCGAACCGGCTGCAGGCGGTCAGTGGTCTCGGTGGCGGTTTGCTCAGCAAGCTGCTGCCCCTGCTCGCCCCGATCGTGATGAGCTACCTGGCCAGCCGGATGGGGATGGGCTCCGCGCAACCTTCGTCGGGGGGCTCGGGGAACATTCTCGGCGACCTGCTCGGCGGCCTCTTCGGTGGCGGTGCGGCGTCGTCCACGACCGGATCGGGTGGCCTCGGCGACATTCTCGGGCAGATCCTCGGCGGCGCAGCGGGGACGGACGGCGCGACGGCCACCACCGGCTACGGCTCCGGCCCCCAGGCGGGCGCCGACGGCAGCCTCGGCGGCGTGTTCAACGCTCCCGGCAACCCGAGCGGCATGCAGATCCCCACCGGCACCGACGACACCGTCGCCTCCCCGCCGGCGCGGCAGACCACGCAGCAGGGGTCGGGCGACGTCCTCGGCGACCTGCTCGGGCAGATCCTTGGTCGCTGAGCCCGCACCGGAACTGGTCCTGGCCTCGGCCTCCGCGGCCCGGCTGGACACCCTCACCCGGGCCGGCCTCGCGCCGCGGGTGGTGGTCTCGCACGTGGATGAGGACGCCTTCACCGCGCCCGATGTGCCCGGCCTCGTCCAGGCGCTGGCCCGCGCCAAGGCCGAGGCGGTGGCAGCGTCCCTGATGATCCCCGCGCGCGACGCCGCCCCCGGACCACCCGGGGACGGTTCCGCTCCCGGTCCACCGCGACCCGGATGGACCGGGAGCGGAACCGTCCCCGCTCAGGCGGGCACCCTCGTCGTCGGCTGCGACTCCCTGCTCGAGCTGGACGGGGAGCCGCTCGGCAAGCCGGGGACGCCGGAGGCCGCCGTCGGCTACTGGCAACGGATGCGGGGACGGACCGGGCACCTGCACACCGGCCACCACGTGATCCGGCTGGGCGAGATGTCCGGCACCGCCTCCGGCGTCGCGACCACGGCGGTCTCCTTCGCGGACCTCGCCGACGACGAGATCACCGCCTACGTCGCCTCCGGTGAGCCCCTGAGCGTGGCCGGCGCGTTTACCATCGACGGCCTCGGCGGTGCCTACGTGACCGCGGTCGACGGCGACCCGCACGCGGTGGTGGGGATCAGCCTGCCGCTGCTGCGGGACCTGTTCGGGCAGCTCGGCGTCCGCTGGCACACGCTCTGGACGACCTCGTGACCCGCAGCACCGCCTCGAATGCTGCCGAGCCGGTGGCGATAGCCTTGGAGTGCCATGACTGACACCGAGAACCTCCCCGAGGTGGCGCCGACGAAGTCCGTGCTGCCCGCCTGGCTGCGGGCGATGCGCCCCAAGCAGTGGGTGAAGAACGTCCTCGTGCTGGCCGCCCCGCTGGCCGCCGGCCGCCTCTTCGAGCCCGCGACCCTGATCGCCTCCGCCTGGGCCTTCGTGTCGTTCTCGCTGGTCAGCGCGTCGATCTACCTGATCAACGACAGCCGCGACGTCGAGGCCGACCGGCTGCACCCCAAGAAGAAGTTCCGGCCGATCGCCGCGGGCGAGCTGTCCATCCCGACCGCCTACGTCCTGGCAGCCGTCACGCTGGCGGCGTCCCTGGTGATCGGGTTCTGGGTGGCGCCCCTGCTCGGTGTGACCCTGGCGTCCTACTGGGTGCTTCAGGTGATCTACTCGCTGTTCCTCAAGCACCAGCCGATCATCGATCTGGCCATGGTGGCGGCCGGCTTCCTGCTCCGCGCGGTCGCGGGCGGCGTGGCGTCCGGTCTGCCGCTGTCCCAGTGGTTCCTGCTGGTCGCGTCGTTCGGATCGCTGTTCATGGTCGCGGGCAAGCGCTACTCCGAGCTGAAGGAACTGGGCACCGAGGCGGGGACGCGGGCCAGCCTGGAGCGCTACACGAAGTCGTACCTGCGCGAGGTGTGGTCGGTGTCGATCGCGATCGTGATCATGTCCTACAGCCTGTGGGCGTTCGAGCAGGGCGCGGCGTCGGTGTGGGGCATCCCGTGGACGACGATCTCGATCGCCCCGTTCACGCTGGCCGTCCTGCGCTACGCGATGAAGATCGACCAGGGCCGGGCCGGCGAGCCGGAGGACGTCGTGCTGTCCGACCCGATCCTGCAGGTGCTCGCCGTGCTCTGGGTGATCCCGGTCGCGATCGCGGTGTTCGCCGGATGAGCACCCTCGGGATCCCACGAAGGCCCTCTTCTCCGCCCGGCTCCGCCGACCGCCTGCGGCGGTGCCCACGATGAGCCGCCCGGTGGCCCTCGTCACCGGCGCGTCCCGCGGCATCGGACGTGCGATCGCGCTGGCCCTCTCGCCCACCCACCACGTGCTGGTCGGGGGCAGGAACGCCGACCTCGTCGGCGACGTCGTGGCGGGCCTGGAATCCGCCGAGCCCTTCGCGGTCGACCTCACCGACGACGTCGCACTCGCGGCGGCGGTGGAGGGCATCGAGCGCCTGGACGTGCTGGTGCACTCGGCCGGGGTGGTGGCGTTCGGCGCGCTCGCCGACTCCAGCACCGCCCAGTGGCGGGAGGCGCTGGAACTCAACGTCGTCGCACCCGCGACGCTCACCCGCCTGCTGCTGCCCCGCCTGCGGGCCGCGCACGGGCTGGTGGTGTTCCTCAACTCCGGCGCCGGCCTGACCACCCATCGCGGCTTCGCGGTGTACTCGGCGTCCAAGTACGCGCTCACCGCGCTGGCCGACGCGTTGCGCCTGGACGAGCGCGGCCGCGTCCGGGTGACCTCCGTCCACCCCGGCCGGGTCGCCACCGACATGCAGGCCCAGCTCAACACCCTCCAGGGCACGCCGTACGTCCCCGACACCCACCTCGACCCCGCCGAGGTCGCGCGCGCCGTCCGCCTGGCCGTCGACCTGCCGCCGGACGCGAGCATCGACAGCGTCCGGATCAACCCGGTCTAGCGGCACACCGCTGTTCCTGCTTCCCGCTCCGTGGCGGCGCCGTACCCGTCCCGCCCGTCCTGGAAGCTCCCGAAAAGCGGCCTTGCTCCCGGATTTCCGGGAGCAAGGCCGCTTTTCGGGAGCGTGGCGGTCCGGTGGAACCGCAGGAGGGCGCGTTCGACGAAGAGGAGGTCGCGGACGGCGTCAGCGCTCGAGGCCGAGGACCAGGCCGAAGCCGAGCATGGCCAGGCCGGCGGCGCCGTCGATGGCGCGTCCGCCACGGCGGCTGGTCAGGAAGCCGCGGACGGCGTGCGCGCCGACGATGATCACCGAGAACCAGGCGAACGCCACCAGCGCGTGGACGCCGGCGAGGATCGCTCCGGCCAGCGCCGGTGCGTAGCCGGCCGGCAGGAAGAGCGGCAGCACGGTCAGGTAGAAGACCGCCATCTTGGGGTTCAGCAGGTCGGTGAGGAGTCCCTTGACGAAGGCCTCGCGCGCGGTACCGACCGAGCCCGACAGGTCGGTGTGGGCCTGGCCGCGGGCCGCGGAGCGCAGGTAGGTGACGGCAAGGTAGAGCAGGAAGACCACGCCGGCCCACCGAAGGATCGCGTAGGCCAGCTGCGACGCGACGAACAGCGCCGCCACGCCCGCCGCGGCGGCCACTCCCCAGACGAGTGCGCCGAGGCAGATTCCGGCCGCGGCGGCGAACGCCGTCCGACGCCCGCCGCGGAGCGCCTGTCGCAGCACGAGCACCGTGTCGAGCCCCGGCGTGACCGCCACCACGACAGCCAGCAGCGTGAAGCCGAGCAGCGACTGGGCGAGAGTCATGCCACGAATGGTAGGGCCGCTCGGGTCCGCGCCCGTCCCAGCCCAGGCACGTGGGCGGCGCCCCGAACGGAGGTATCGCTCCGATTCACCCTCCACCAGCGAAGGGGCATGAACCGCGTCTGTGACCCTGACGCCGCGGCCGAGGGGACGGTTCCTTACTCGGTCCGTCCGGACACCCGGACCGAGAAGGGAACCGTCCCCCCTTCCGTCCGGACACCCGGACAGCCGGACCGAGTGAAGAACCGTCCCCCCTTCGCCCGGACACCCGGACCGAGAAAGGAACCGTCCCCCCTTCCGTCCGGAC
>NZ_JASGES010000109.1:0-12479 GCF_047606205.1 Propionicimonas sp.
CGGCGAGCGTTGCCGCCGCGGTGTCCGCCGCGGCCTGAGCCGCCTCGTAGGCCGCGTCCAGGCCGGACTCCCCCGCGCTGAGGCCGGCCAGCCGGGTCTCGACGGTCGCGTACTGGTGTCGCGCGGCCTCCGCCCGCTGCTCCGCTCCGGCGCGGGCCGCGGCCAGCCGCTCGATCTCGGCCCCCGCCGCCTCCGCCCTGCTGCGCAGCGTGTTCACCTCTCCCGACAGCCGGGCGAGCCCCTCGCGACGGTCCGCGATCGCGCGCTGCTGGGCCGAGTACCGCCTCTCGGCCTCGGCCTGCGCGGCCTCGGCCGCGGTGCGCGCCTGCGTGGCCGTGGCCAGGCCTTCGGCCTTCTCCTCCACCTCGGCCCGGATCGCGGCTTCCGCCTTGCGCATCTCGGCCGCCTCGCGCTCGATCGCCTCAGGGTCCCGGCCCGGACGGTCCTGGGTCCCGACCTCCCTGGCGTTCCGCAACCTTTCCGCGGCGATCGTGGACGTGCTGGCCACCCGCTCGGCGAGCCCGGCCAGCGCATACCAGGTCTCCTGGGCCTCGGTGAGTTGCGGCAGCGCGTCCCTGGCCGCGGCCTCGGCGGCCTGTTCGGCCTGCCGGGCCAGGCCGAGGTCGTCCTCCAGGCGCAGCCGACGCTGCTTCAGCTCCGCCTCCGCGGCGAGCTCCGACTCACGCGCCGCGGTCAGGGTGACCAGGTCGTCGGCCAGCAGTCGAGCCTTCGCGTCCCGCAGGTCGGCCTGGATGACGGCCGCCTTCCGTGCCACCTCGGCCTGCCGGCCCAGGGGCTTGAGCTGTCGCCGGATCTCCGAGAGCAGGTCGCTGAGCCGGTTCAGGTTGGTGCCGGTGGCCTCCAGCTTGCGCTGCGCCTTCTCCTTGCGCTTGCGGTGTTTGAGGACGCCGGCCGCCTCCTCGATGAAACCCCGCCGGATCTCCGGGGTGGCCTGCAGGATCGAGTCCAGCTGGCCCTGGCCGACGATGACGTGCATCTCGCGGCCGATCCCCGAGTCGCTGAGCAGGTCCTGCACGTCGAGCAGGCGGGCGGGTGAGCCGTTGATCGCGTACTCCGAGCCGCCCGCGCGGAACATCGTGCGGCTGATCGTCACCTCGGTGTAGTCGATCGGCAGCGCGCCGTCGGAGTTGTCGATGGTCAGGACGACCTCCGCACGGCCGAGCGGGGCGCGGCCCGACGTGCCGGCGAAGATGACGTCCTCCATCTTGCCGCCGCGCAGGGTCTTGGCGCCCTGTTCGCCCATCACCCAGGCCAGCGCGTCGACGACGTTCGACTTCCCGGACCCGTTCGGCCCCACCACGCAGGTGATGCCCGGCTCGAAGACCAGGTTGGTCGTCGAGGCGAACGACTTGAAGCCGCGCAGCGTGAGGCTCTTCAGGTACATGGCTCAGGCGTCGACGGTGGCGGAGTGCTTGCTGCGGACGTGGCTGAAGGTCCACAGCTTGTTCACCACGAAGTTCACCGGCATGGTGATCAGGATCGTGAACAGCTGCGACCAGTACTCGCGGGACTGCAGGCCGGCGTTCTCGTGGAACCACGGCTCGGGCAGGTAGACCGGCGACTTGGGGTTGGTGAACGCGATCTTGATGAACAGGCCCAGGAACGCCGCAGCGCTGCCGACGGCGAGGAACGGCCAGAACTCGCGGAACCAGGGCGCCTTCGCCGAGTGCCGGAAGGTCCAGGAGCGGTTCAACTGGAAGTTGAACACGTTGGCGATCAGGAAGCCGACGATCCACACCAGCGAGGTGAACCGGAAGTTGTAGCGGGTGCCGGGGATCGGGAACAGGACGTTCTGGGCGTTGACGGTACCGCCGTTCGCCTTGTTCATGACGATCGCCACCAGCATGTTGACCACGACGCCGGCACCGCCGACCAGCCCGAACTTGACGAACTGGCGCAGCACCTGGGGGACGCGGTCGAACCGGCTGGGTGCAGTCACAACGGTGAAGACTATCCGAGGATCATCCGCGGCCGCCGCTGGCACGCGGGGCAGCGGAAGCTGGAGCGGTTCATGAACGGCTCCCGTACGATCGCGCGGCCGCAGCGCAGGCACGGCAGGTGCTCCCGCCCGTAGACGGCCAGCGACCGGCCGAAGTAGCCGGAGCTGCCGTTGACGTTCACGTACAGCGCGTCGAAGGACGTACCTCCGGCGACCAGGGCTTCGGCCATCACCTCCCGCGCCGCGACGAGGAGCTCGGTGACCCGGGGACGGCTGAGCCGGTCGGCCGGGGTGTCGTAGTGCAGCCGGGCCCGCCACAGGGACTCGTCGGCATAGATGTTGCCGATGCCGGAGACGACCTCCTGGTTGAGCAGGACGCGCTTGATCCCGGAGCGGCGCCGGCGGATGTCGGAGACCAGGGCGGGCAGGTCGAGGTCGGGGTCGAACAGGTCCCGGGCGATGTGGCGGACCTCCGCGGGGAGCTCGGCGCCGCCGCGGCTCACCCACAGCCCGCCGAACATGCGCTGGTCGGCGAACCGAAGCTGCCGCCCACCGTCGGTGAAGCCGAGTTCGACGCGACAGTGCGGGGGCCGCGGGGCGTCCGCGTCGTCGAGCCGGAACTGCCCGCTCATGCCGAGGTGCGCCAGCAGGGCGTCCCCGTCGGTGAACGGCAGCCAGAGGAACTTGCCGCGGCGGCGGGGCTCGGCGAACGTACGCCCCCGCAGGCCGGCGGCGAAGTCGTCGGGGCCGCCGGCATGCCGGCGCACCGGACGCGGGTGCAGCACGGTGGCCGAGGCGATCGTGCGCCCGGTGACCGCGGTCGCCAGGCCGGTGCGAACCACCTCGACCTCGGGAAGTTCAGGCATCCGGTCCCGGGGACAGCGCGGTGAAGGCGTTCTTCGCCGCGCCCTGCTCGGCCTGCTTCTTGGAGGTCCCGAAGCCGGGGGCGAACACGTGGTTGGCCACGATCGCGACGGCCTCGAAACGCTTGTCGTGATCGGGGCCCGACTCTGCGACGCGGTAGCTCGGGGTGCCGAGGTCGCTGTCGGCGGCGAGCTCCTGGAGGCTGGTCTTCCAGTCCAGGCCCGCACCCAGCGCGGCCGCCTCGACGACCAGCGGGTCGAACAGGTGGTGGACGAGGCGGTCGGCCGCGTCCCGTCCGGAGGAGATCAGGACGGCGCCGAGCAGGGCCTCCAGCGCGTCGGCGAGGATCGAGGACTTGTCCTCTCCGCCGGTGCTGAGCTCGCCCTTGCCGAGCAGCAGCTGGTGCCCGAGGTCGAGGGATCGGGCGACGTCGGCGAGGCTGTGGGAGTTGACGACGGCGGCGCGCAGCTTCGCGAGCCTGCCTTCGGGGAGGTCGGGGTAGCTGCGGTACAGGAACTCGGTGACCACCACGCCCAGCACGGCGTCACCCAGGAACTCCAGCCGCTCGTTGTGGGGCAGCCCGCCGTTCTCGTAGGCGTAGGAGCGATGGGTGCGGGCAAGCTCGAAGAGCTGGGGATCGAGATCGATCCCCAGCTGCTCGAGCAGTTCGGGCGTGCGGCCTGCGGCGGCCGCCACGGATCCGGACGTGGCCGGGTGCTCCTCGCGCGTCAGGGCTCGAGGACCTGGCGGCGCGCGGCGCGCGGGCCGTACTGGCCGCACTCCGGGCACGCGGTGTGGGGCAGGTGCCTGGCCCCGCACGCCGCATTGGCGCAGGTGACCAGGGTCGGCGCAGAGGTCTTCCACTGCGAACGGCGGGCCCGCGTATTGGCGCGGGACATTCTCCGCTTGGGAACGGCCACGGCGTTACTCCTTGTTCTTCGGTTCGTTCTTCGGTTGCGTCCAGCCCTCCAGGCCCACCCATCGGGGATCGACGGGATCAGCGTGGTCGTGCTCCGGGTCCGCGTTGAGGTTGGCCCCGCATTCGGGGCACAACCCTGCGCAGTCCGGACGGCACAAGGGCGTGAACGGCAGGTCGAGCACCACCGCGTCCCGCAGGACGGGTTCGAGGTCGACCAGGTCTCCCTCGACGTGCCTGGCCTCGGCGTCGTCGAGCTCCTTGCCCGGGTAGCAGAACAGCTCCTGGATGTCGACCTCCTGTGTAGCGGAGACCTCCTCCAGGCAGCGCGCGCAGATACCCTGCAGCCGGACCACGGCGGTGCCGGTGACCAGGACCCCCTCCACCACCGACTCCAACCTGAGGTCGAGGTCGACGGGTGAGCCGGGTGGCACACCGATTACGTCGATGCCGAGATCCGCGGGAGCCTCCGCGACCCGGGTCACCTCCACCTGCTCGCCGGCCCTGCGACTCAGTTCATGAGTGTCCAGGACGAGCCCGGATCGAGGGTCTGGCAGACGGGGAGGCACGACGGATCCCTTCAGCACACGGTTCGACAGCGTCATAACCAACGCAGAACTCTACCGTGAGCGGATGCCGCGCGCCAAAACCGCTGTTGCCGGCCCCGGATCAGGCCTTCAGGCGCGGCAGCGCCTGGGTGGAGGTGTCGTCCAGCGAGGAGCGGCTGGCCAGGCGGTCGCGCATCGTCCGCACCTGCGACATGGTCTTCTGCAGGCCGGCCTCGAAGGAGGCGATCCGGGCGTCCACGTAGGCATCGGCCTCGCGGCGCAGCGCCTCCGCATCGGTGAGCGCCCTGGCCTCGAGCTGGGCGGCCTTCTTCCTGGCCAGTTCCATCACCGGCGTCTGGCTGGCCAGGAACTGTGCCTTCTCCTCCGCGGAGGCGATGATCTGCTTCGCCTCGTCCTGCGCCCGCTCCAGCGTCTCCAGCGAGGTGGCCGTCACCCGTTGCGCCTCGCCCACATCCTCCTCCAGGGCCCGCGCCGCGGCGTCGATCAGGGCGAGCGCCTCACCACGGTTCACCATGCAGGACGCCGACATCGGGACGGCCTTCGCGCCGTCGACGAGGTGCCGGAGTTGCGCGAGGACCTCTCTCGTCCGCTCAACCATTGCGCTGCTCCCATCCCTCGGTTCTGCGACGGATCGCCAACGCGACCACCTCCGGCACGAAGGCCGAGACGTCGCCCCCGAAGGAGGCGACCTCGCGAACCATCGTGGACGACAGCGTGGACCATACCGACGACGCGGGCAACATCACGGTCTCCACCGAACCCACGACCTGGTTGATGTGCGCCATCTGGAGCTCGAAGTCGAAGTCGGAGGCGAACCGGATCCCTTTCACCAGCACGCCGGCGCCACGCTCCCGGGCGAAGTCGACCAGCAGGCCGTCCAGGGGTGCCACGGTCACATTCGGCAGGTGGCTGGTGGTCTCCCGGACCAGGGCAACGCGTTCCCCGGTCTCGAACAGGTAGTTCTTGGCCGAGTTGCGGCCGACGGCCACCACGACCTCCTCGAAGAGTCCTGCGGCGCGCGCGATCACGTCGAGGTGACCGTGGGTCACCGGGTCGAACGACCCCGGGCAGATCGCGATCATCCGGTGGGCCTCCTGGCGAAGTACAACGTCGTCTCACCGTAACGCCGTTCCCAGCGATCGCACAGTTCGGGCGGCCAGACCGGGGCGAGGTCTCGAGTGGACCTTTCGACGACGAGCAGCCCGTCGGTGGCCAGCCACCGCTGCGCGACGGCGGCCAGGACCGGAGCCAGCCGCTCGCCGGTGAGGGCGTACGGGGGGTCGGCCCAGACCACGTCGAAGCGGTGCGGGGGTTCGCCGGCGAGGGCCGCCTCCACGGTCTGGACCCGGACGGTGAGCGACAGCCGGAGTTCGGCGGCGTTGCCGCGCGCGATCCTGGCGGTGCCGGAGTCGCTCTCCACCGCCCACACCGGGCCCGCCCCCCTGCTTGCCGCCTCCAGCGCGACCGCGCCGGAGCCGGCGTACAGGTCGAGGAATGACAGCCCGGCCAGCTGCCCGTCCGCCGGCTCCCCGAGGGTGCCGGCCCAGTCGGCGACCAGGGAGAAGACCGCCTCGCGGACGCGATCGGTGGTGGGCCGGGTGGTGTCGTGCGCGGGGGTCCGCAGGCGGTGGCCCTTGCGGCTGCCCGCGATGATCCTGGTCACCGGCTCAGGCTACCGATCTCCCGGCCCGGCCTGCTCGCTCACGCTCCCGGCGACTCGCGGGTCACACCGGTGGTCGCAGGTCGGGCCCTCGGGGGCGGCGAGGGCGCTCAATTGCGCTCCAGCCAGTCCGGGGACGCGAGGAGCTCGGTGGCGCGGATCGCGTCCGCGAAGCCGGGGGTGGCCAGGTCGGGGTCCCTGGCCACGCACTCGGCGGCCAGCTCGCGCGCCTGCGCGATCAGCTCGGCATGCTCCAGCACCCGCAGCAGGCGCAGGCTGGACCTGTTGCCGGCCTGACTGGCGCCGAGCACGTCGCCCTCCCTGCGCTGCTCGAGGTCGAGCTCGGCGAGCTCGAAGCCGTCCCTGGTGGAGGCGACCGCGTCGAGCCGGGCGCGAGCCGGCTGGTCGGCCGGCGCCCTGGTCACCAGCAGGCAGACGCCGGGGTGCTCGCCCCGACCGATCCGGCCCCGCAACTGGTGGAGTTGGGAGATGCCGAAGGAGTCCGCGTCCCAGACCACCATCATCGAGGCGTTCGGGATGTCGACCCCGACCTCGATCACGGTGGTCGCGACCAGGACGTCGAGGTCGCCGGCGACGAAGGCGGCCATCACCTCGTCCTTGCCGTCGGCCGGCAGCTGTCCGTGCAGCACCCCCACCCTCAGCCCGGCCAGCGCGCCGGACCGCAGGTCGTCGGCGAGCTCGACGACGCCGGTGCCCTCCGCGGAGGAGGTGATCCGCGGCGCGACCACGAAGACCTGCCGCCCCGTCGCGACCTCCTCGCGCACTCGTTCCCAGGCCCGGTCCACCCATTGCGGGCGGGTGGAGGCGTCCACGACGACGGTCGCGACCTCCGCGCGACCACCGGGCAACTCACTGAGCGTGGACACGTCGAGATCGCCGAAGATCGTCATCGCGACCGACCGCGGGATCGGCGTCGCGGTGAGGACGAGGACGTGCGGGCGCGCCGACGCCTTGTCGGCGAGCACGGCCCGCTGCTCGACGCCGAACCGGTGCTGCTCGTCGACGACGACCAAACCGAGGTCGGCGAACTGGACGCGGTCGGCCAGCAGCGCGTGGGTGCCGATCACGATGCCCGCCTCGCCGCTCGCCGCACGGAGCAGTGCCGACTTCCGGGCCGCCGCGGGCAGCGAGCCGGTCAGCAGCACGACGTCGGTCGCCACGTCGGGCGTGCCGAGCATCCGCCCGCCGCCGAGGTCGCCGAGCAGGGTCCGGATGGTCTGGAAGTGCTGGGACGCGAGCACCTCCGTCGGCGCCAGCAGCGCGGCCTGGCCACCCGCGTCGACGACCGCGAGCATCGCCCGCAGCGCCACGACGGTCTTGCCGGAGCCGACCTCGCCCTGCAGCAGGCGCTGCATCGGCCGCGTCCGGCCGAGATCGGCGAGGATGGCATCGCTCACCTCCGCCTGGCCGGCGGTCAGGGCGAACGGCAGCCGCGCGTCGAACGCGTCGAGCAGTCCTGAGGCGAGGCGGATCCGCGGACGGGCGTCGTGGTGGGCGGCGTCGGCCCTGCGGTAGGCCATCGTGAGCTGGGTGGCGAGCGCCTCGTCGAACCGGAGCCGCTCGGCACCCCTCGCCGCCTCGGCCAGAGTACGGGGCTGGTGCACTGCCGCGAACGCGTCCGCGAGGTCGATCACGCCCGCCGCCTGACGCAGCCAGGCGGGCCACGGGTCCTCGGCTCCGGACAGCGCGGCGAGCGCGAGCCGCGCGCACTCGGCGACCTTCCAGGTGGGCAGCTTGCCCGTGGCGGGATACATTCCGACCAGCCCTCCGCTGGAGAGCGCGGCGATCCGCTCCTTTTCCTCCGAGGTGGACACGATGTGGCCCCGGGCGTCCATCATCGCGAACACCGGGTGGCTCATCTGGAGCTGGTTGCGGAAGCTGCCCACCTTGCCGACGAAGAGCCCTGCCACCCCTTCGCCGAGTTGCCTCGACCACCAGTCGAGCAGGTGCGCCTTGCCGAAGAAGGTCGCGGTGAGCCGGCCGTGGCCGTCGCTGAGCAGCACCTCGAGGCGCCCGGGTCGCGGCTTCCGGCCGGGCCCGGCGTGGCCGTCATGGCGACGGATCTCGGCCACCCTGGCCACCACGGCGACGAGTTCGCCCTCGACGAGGGTGGACAGGTCGGTGAGCTCGGTGCCGGACAGGTACCGGCGCGGGATGTGGCGCAGCAGGTCGCCGACGGTGGTGATCCGCAGCCCTGCGAACTCCTTGGCCGTCCGCTCCCCCACCACGCTCGACAACGGGGCGTTGAGTTCTGCGTACATCGCCGTCCGCCAGCCGTTCACCCCTGCATCCACGACTCCCCAGCCTAAACGGCGGCGCCGACAGCACCCGGCAACCGGTCCGGACATGCAGAGAGACCCGTCCGGCGGACGGGTCTCTCAGCAGGTGGGTCAGCGGATGACGCGACCGGCCTTCAGGCAGGAGGTGCAGACGTTGAGGCGCTTCGGGGTGCCGTCGACGACCGCACGCACCCGCTGGATGTTCGGGTTCCAGCGCCGGTTGGTCTTCTTCTTCGACCACGGCACGTTGTGTCCGAAGCCGGGACCCTTGGCGCAGATGTCACAGACGGCAGCCACCGCAGTACTCCTTGTTTGTCTAGCGATTCCGCACGGCGAGGCGCGCAGGTGAACGTCGGCCCCCACGACAGGGACCTGCCTACGATACCCGACCTGGCCCGGATCAGGCGAATCCGGGCCTGGCCTCGACCCTCACGGCGTCGGCTCAGCTGGCCACGACGATCGGCAGGATCATCGGCCGACGGCGGAAGTTGTTGCTCACCCAGCGCCCGATCGTGCGCCGGACCAGCTGCTGCAGCTGGAAGGTGTCCTCCACGCCGTCTGCGAGAGCCTGCTCGATCACCCGGACCAGCTCGGGACGGATCGCTTCGAACACCGAGTCGTCGTCGGCGAAGCCGCGGGCGTGGATGTCCGGGCCGCTGACGAGGGTGTTGGCGTGGAAGTTGACCACGGCGACGACCGAGATGAAGCCCTCCTCGCCCAGGATCTTGCGGTCGGTGAGCTCCGCGTCGCTGACATCGCCCTCGGTCAGCCCGTCCACGAAGATGTAGGGGCAGTCGAGCTGTCCGACAACCCTCGCCCTGCCCTTGGCGAGGTCGATCACCGCCCCGTCCTCGACAGCCAGCGCCCGGTCCGCGGGGACACCGGTCGCGACGGCGAGCTGGGCGTTGGCGATCAGGTGCCGCACCTCCCCGTGGACGGGCAGGACATTGCGCGGCTTGAGCAGGTTGTAGCAGTACAGCAGTTCCCCGGCCGAGGCGTGGCCGGACACGTGCACCAGCGCGTTGCCCTTGTGGACCACGGTGACACCGTTGCGGGACAGCCCGTTGATCACGCGGTAGACGGAGTTCTCGTTGCCGGGGATCAGCGAGGACGCCAGCAGCACGACGTCGCCGGGGCCCGCGGTCACGACCGGGTGCTCGTGGTTGGAGATCCGGGACAGCGCGCTGAGCGGTTCGCCCTGCGAGCCGGTGGAGATGATCACCACCTCGTCGTCGCGGTAGTTCTCGATCTGCTTCATGTCGATGAGGGTGTTCTCCGGCACCCGCAGGTAGCCGAGCTCCCTGGCGACGGTCATGTTGCGCAGCATGGACCGTCCCACGTAGGCGACCTTGCGGTGGTGCCGGACGGCGGCGTTCATCACCTGCTGCACGCGGTGCACGTGGGATGCGAAACAGGCGACGATCAGCTTCTGGGTGGCGTTGGCGAACACTCGCTCCATCGCGGGCTCGATGTCGCGCTCGTGGGTGGTGAAGCCGGGGGTCTCGGCGTTGGTCGAGTCCGGCATGAACAGGTCGAGACCCTCCTCGCCGAGCCGGGCGAAGCCGCGCAGGTCGGTGAGTCGGCCGTCGAGCGGCAGCTGGTCCATCTTGAAGTCGCCGGTGTGCAGGACCGTGCCCGCCCTCGTCCGCAGGGTGACCGCGAGCGCGTCCGGGATCGAGTGGTTGACCGCGAGGAACTCCAGGTCGAACTCCCCGGCCACGACCCGATCGCCTTCTGCGACCTCGCGCAGGTCGACGTCGCGGATCCGGTGCTCGCGCAGCTTCTCCCGGACGAGCGCCAGGGTGAGCCGGGAGCCGAACACGGGGATGTCGCTGCGTCGGCGCAGCAGGTAGGGCACCGCGCCGATGTGGTCCTCGTGACCGTGGGTGAGCACGAGTGCCCTCACCTCGTCGAGGCGGTCGTCGACCAGGGTGAGCCCGGGAAGGATCAGGTCCACGCCGGGCTGGTCGTCGGAGGGGAACAGCACGCCGCAGTCGACGAACAGCAGGTCGCCGTTGATCTCGAAGGAGGTCATGTTGCGGCCGATGTCCCCCAACCCACCCAGCGGAGTGATCCGGAGGGTGTCGCGGGCCAGGGTGGGTGGTGTCTTCAAGCTCTCTCGCACGGCAACCAACTTAACCGACCAGACCCCCCGACGTGGCAGCGACTCGGGACGCTGGGACCCCGTCGTCGCGGCCGGCGGCGAGACGACGGCGGAGCGCCGGCTGGGTAGAGTGGCGCAGTGATCCCAGACTCCGCACGCCTCGCGCTGCCCTCGGAGGCCGGTGCCATCGCCGCGCTGCAGAGGCGTGGCTGGAGCCAGTCGATGCCGGAGGAGCTGGCCCGGGACGTGCTGGGCTCGGTCGGCCTGGAGGAGATGACGGCCAGCTGGGCACAGGCGATCGCCCGTCCGCCGCTGGCGCAGTTCCGTGTCCTGGTCGCCGTCAGCGACGACGGCGTGGTGGGTTTCGCCGCGCTCGGACCCTCCGACGACCCGGACGCGGAGGCAGGCGTCGACGGCCTGGTCGCGGAGTTCGTGATCGACCCGGACGCCCAGCGTCGCGGGCACGGTTCCCGGCTGCTGCACGCGTGCGTGGACACCCTGCGGGCCGACGGCTTCAGGAGGGCCACCTGGTGGGTCCGGTCGTCGGACGATGTAGTACGGACGTTCCTGATCGACGCGGGCTGGGGAGCTGACGGCGCCCATACGGAGGTCGCCCTCGCCGAGGACGGGCCCCGGCTGAAGCTGGTGCGTCTGCACACCGCGATCGACTGAGCCGCCTCCCGGTCGCGGTTGCGACGCCCCGAGCCGGTGCGCGCGCGTCCTGCCAACCGGCATGATCGTCGCGTGAGAGTACTCGTCGTCGACGGCGCGAACGTCGTCGGTGCGGTGCCCGACGGCTGGTGGAGCGACCGTGCCGGGGCCGCGTCGCGGCTGCACGACCGGCTGGTCGCCACCAGGCAGCCGTTCGACCGGATCGTGCTCGTGCTGGAAGGGCGCGCCCGCGACGGGGTCGCCGAGGGCAGCCGGGGCACCGTGACCACGGTCCATGCCCAGGGTTCGGGCGACGACGAGATCGTCGAGCAGGCCCGGCGTTTCGCCGCCGGGGGCGAGGACGTCACCGTTGCCACCGCCGACCGCGGTCTGATCGGGAGGCTGGCCGACGCACAGATCACGGTGCTCGGCCCCCGCGCGCTCCGCGAGCGGCTCAGCGGGGAGTGAGGCCCGACCCCGCTGGGCGGATGGGGGCCGGCGGCGCCGGCAGGCGGCCGGAGCGGCGGTCTACAACCCGAGCAGGCCGTCGATGCCGACGGTGAGCCCCGGCAGCCCGCCCACCGCGCGGACGGCGGTGAGCACGCCGGGCATGAAGCCGGTCCGGTCGAGCGAGTCGTGACGGATCGTCAGGGTCTCCCCCTCCGCGCCGAACAACACCTCCTGGTGGGCGACCAGGCCACGCAGCCGGACGCCGTGCACATGGATCCCTCCGACGTCCGCTCCGCGCGCGCCGGGAAGGCCGCTCGCCGTGGCGTCCGGGACCGGGCCCAGGCCCGCGGCGACGCGCGCCGCGGCGATCCGGCCCGCGGTCGCCTGGGCGGTGCCGGAGGGGGCGTCGACCTTGTCCGGGTGGTGCAGTTCGATGATCTCCACCGACTCGAAGAAGCGGGCTGCCTGCTCGGCGAAGTGCATCATCAGGACGGCACCGACGGAGAAGTTGGCCGCGACGAGCACACCGACACCGGGCCTGGCCGCGGTCAGCTCGCGCACCCGGTCGAGCCGCTCGGGGGTGAAGCCGGTCGTGCCGACCACGACGTGAATGCCCCGGTCGACGCACCAGGCGATGTTGTCCATGACGGCGCCGGGCACCGTGAAGTCGACCACCACGTCGGCACCCGTCACGGCCGTGCGGTCGTCGCCCGCGTCCACGGCGGCGACCAGCTCGAGGCCGTCGGCGGCCTCCACCGCGCGGCAGACCTCCGCACCCATCCGTCCCCCGGCTCCGAACACCGCGACCCTCATGCTGATCCCTCTCCTCGGTCCGCCCATGCTAGGAGGCTGCTGAACAATCATGTCCCGGCTGCGGCCCGCCGGATCGGGCGATCCGCAGCGGCCACGCCTTGGGGCACAAGACCACTATCACCCACAAGATGTGGCCTTGCCGCTCATCCCGCCCGGCACGTCCTCGCTCGGAACAGCAATGATCAGCAGCCC
>NZ_JASGES010000110.1:0-24984 GCF_047606205.1 Propionicimonas sp.
CGTCCTCGCTCGGAACAGCATTGTTCAGCAGCCCCCTAGATGGAGTAGTCGTCCGGCTGGTCGCGGACCCCGGCGAACAGATCGTCCTCGGGCAGCTTCACCGGGACACTCGAGCGCACCAGCTGGTAGTCCTCGGTCGGCCAGCCGGCCTTCTGGATCTCCAGCGGCACCGCGAACCAGCGTCCGTCGGGATCGATCTGGGTGGCGTGGGCGAGCAGCGCCGCGTTGCGGACCTCGAAGTAGTCCGCGCAGGGCACGAAGGTGGTCAGCCGGGAGAGCCGGTCGGTGTCCTCCGACCACTGCGCGAGCCACTCCGCGTACGGCCGGCCCAGGCCGGCTTCGTGCATGGCGGCGTCGAACGCTGCGTACCGGCCGCGGTGCAGCGTCATGTCGTAGTAGACCTTCGGCACCTGCCACGGTTCGCCGTGCTCGGGCCACGCATCCGGGTCGGCGGCCGCATCGAGGGCCGCCATCGAGACCCGGTGGCACTGGATGTGGTCGGGGTGCGGGTAGCCGCCGCTCTCGTCATAGGTCGTCAGCACCTGCGGACGCAGTTCGCGGATCACCTTCACCAGCGGGCCGGCCGCGACCGCGGGATCGAGCCGCGCGAACGCGTCCGGAGGGAGTTCCTCGCCCTCCTCCGGCATGCCCGAGTCGACGAATCCCAGCCAGACCTGCCGGATCCCGAGGATGCTCGCCGCCTTCTCCATCTCGGCCTTGCGCAGCGCCGGAAGGTTCCTCCAGTTCTCCGGGGTGTCCATCTTGGGGTTGAGGATCGAGCCTCGCTCGCCGCCGGTGCAGGTCGCGACGACGACGTCGACACCCTGCGCGACGTAGTAGGCGGTGGTCGCGGCACCCTTGCTCGACTCGTCGTCGGGGTGCGCATGGACGTGCAGCAGCCGCAGGCTCATGCACACATTCTGCGGAACTCGCGGCCACCTGCCCAACCCGGACAGGGAGAATGGACGTCGTGACCGACACCGAAGCCGCCGCCCGCCTCGCCCGCCGGTACCCGGCACCCCGCCGGCGCTGGTGGATTCCCGCGGCGGTCGGGCTGTCCGTGCTCGGCCTGATCTGGCTCGTGGTCGCCGGGGGGCACTGGGCGACCCAGGTCCCCACCGCACGCGTGGACGCGTTCTCGGTGCAGTCCGACACCCTGATCCGGGTCACGGTGACGGTGGATCGTCCCGACCCGGCGCGGGGCGCGGAGTGCGAGCTGTCCGCGCAGGCCGTCACCTACGACACGGTGGGCGAGCTGACCGTCAGCGTCCCGCCGGGCGGCTCGACCCTCACCCAGGTCGAGATCGACCTGAAGACGTTCAAGCGGGCGACCACGGCCGTGATCGGCTCGTGTCAGTGGACCGGCTGAGGGACCCATCGGATAGCCTGCAAGGCATGACTGACTCGACCACGTGGCTGACCCAGGAGGCCTTCGACAGGCTGACCGCGGAACTGCAGTACCTCAAGACCGAGGGACGCACGACGGTTTCAGCCAAGATCGCGCAGGCCCGCGAGGAGGGCGACCTCAGCGAGAACGGCGGCTACCACGCCGCCCGCGAGGAACAGGGACAGCAGGAGGCCCGGATCCGCCAGCTCGCCGCCATGCTGGAGAACGCGCAGGTGGGCGAGGCGCCGTCCGCGGACTCGGACCAGGTCGTGCCCGGGGCATCGGTCACGATCTACTACGACGACGATCCCGACGACACCGACACGTTCCTGCTGGGCTCTCGCGAGCTCGTCGGCGTGGACGACTCCGTCGACATCGAGGTGTTCAGCCCGCAGTCGCCGCTGGGTGCGGCGATCCTCGGTCGCAGGGTCGGCGAGACCGTCACCTACACCGCACCGACCGGCAAGCCGATCGAGGTCACGATCGTCGAGGTCCAGCCCTTCCACGCCTGACTTCCCCCTCGCGCCTCCACCGAGCCCTCAGGATCTCGGCCGCCCGGGCCCGGCTGAGATCCCGACGACTCGGACGCCGGACGGGGGTATAGCTGAGGGACAGCCGTCGCCGAGCCGGGAGGAACCCGCATGACCACCGTCGCACAGAACATCGTCGACACCCTGGCCGCGTCCGGCGTGACCCGGATGTACGGCATCCCGGGAGATTCGCTGAACGGGCTCACCGACGCCCTGCGCGAGTCGGGAATCGGCTGGTTCCACGTCCGGCACGAGGAGGCGGCGGCGTTCGCCGCGTCCGCGGAGGCAGCCCTGACCGGGAAGCTCGCGGTCTGCGTGGGCAGCTGCGGTCCGGGCAACCTGCACCTGATCAACGGCCTGTTCGACGCGCAACGCACCCGCGTCCCCGTGCTGGCGATCGCCGCGCACATCCCGACCTCCGAGATCGGCAGCGGCTACTTCCAGGAGACCCACCCCCAGGAGCTGTTCCGGGAGTGCTCGGTCTACGTGGAGTACGCCGCCTCCCCCGTGCAGATGCCGCGGATCCTCCGCACCGCGATGCAGGCAGCGATCGAGCGCAGGGGCGTCGCGGTCGTCGTGATCCCCGGGGACGTGGCCCTCGCCGATGCCGTGGACACCACCGTGAGCGCCGTCAGCGGGACCAGCCCCGTGGTGCGTCCCTCGGACGCCGAACTCGCCCGCGCTGCCGAACTCCTTGACGAGGGCCGTCGCGTCACCATCCTGGCGGGCGCAGGGTGCGAGGACGCGCACGAGCCGCTGATGGCGCTGGCCGACCGGCTCGCCGCCCCGATCGTCCACACGCTGCGCAGCAAGCAGTGGGTGGAGCCGGACAATCCCTACGACGTCGGCATGACCGGGTTGCTCGGGTTCGCGTCCGGCTATCGCGCGCTGGAACGCTGCGACACCCTGCTGATGCTGGGCACCGACTTCCCCTACCGTCCGTTCCTTCCGGACGGGGCGACGATCATCCAGGTCGACCTGCGCGGAGAGCACCTCGGCCGGCGGGTGCCGCTCGACCTCGGCCTGGTCGGGGACGCGGGGGCGACGGCGAACGCCCTGCTGCCCCTGCTCAAGCACCGCAGGGACCGGCGCCACCTGGAGGAGTCCCTCGCCCACTACGCGACCACCCGGACGAAGCTGGACGAGCTGGCGACGCCGCGCCCGGCCGGCGAGCCGTTGCACCCGCAGTACGTGGCGCGGGTGGTCGACGAGCTGGCCGCCGAGGACGCCGTGTTCATTCCCGACGTCGGCTCGCCGGTGATCTGGGCGGCGCGCTACCTGAGGATGAACGGACGCCGGCGGCTGCTCGGCTCCTTCATCCACGGCTCGATGGCCAACGCTCTGCCCCAGGCGGTGGGCGCCGCGGCGGCGCTGCCCGGACGCCAGGTGGTCGCGCTGTCCGGCGACGGTGGGGTGGAGATGCTGCTGGGCGAGCTGCTCACGCTCACCCAGAACCACCTGCCGGTGAAGCTGGTGGTGTTCAACAACTCCTCGCTGAACTTCGTCGAGCTGGAGATGAAGGCGGCCGGCTTCGTCACCTTCGCCACCGACCTGCACAACCCCGATCTGGCCGCGATCGCGGAGGCCACCGGGGTGAAGGGCTTCCGGGTGGAGAACTCCGAGGAGTTGCGGCCCACCCTCGCCGCGGCGTTCGCGCACGACGGCCCCGCTCTGGTGGACGTGGTCACCGAGCGCCAAGAGCTGACGCTGCCGCCGAGCATCAAGCTCGACCAGGCGAAGGGGTTCGCGCTGTACGCGATGCGCACCCTGCTGTCCGGGCGCGGCGACGAACTCCTGGACCTGACCAAGGCCAACCTCCGGCAGGTCTTCTGACGGTGCGGCCGACGTCCGCGGGTCGTCCACCCGCGGTCGCGCCGGCCCTCCTACCCGCCTGCCTCGAGGCGCCCTCCGTCCACCCTGACGCGCCGGAAGGGCATCGTCCTGCGCGCTAGTCGAGGCCCGCGAGGAAGTCGGCCGCCTCGCCCGGCGAGAGGGCACCGGACGCCACCTCGCTGAGCACCTGGTCGCGGGTCATGGCCGGTGCCGGCTCGACGTCTCCGGCGAGGCCGAGCTTGACCAGCAGCGCCGTGAACCGGGCCCGGGCGGTCGGGTAGGAGACTCCGAGGTGCTTCTCCACCTCACGGAGGTTGCCCCGCGAGGCGAGGAAGACCCGCAGCAGTTCGGTCTGGTTGTCGTCCAGCGCGCAGAAGTCGCAGTGCCCGAACTCTCCGGCCAGCTCCGAGCCGCAGTTGTGACAGCCGAGCCGCGTGGTGACGAGCTCACCCCCGCAGACGGGGCACTCCGACGGCGCCCGGTAGCTCATACCGGGCTCCCGGCGACGATGTTCGCCCACCCCATCACGACGCCGACGTCCAGCCGGGCCGAGCCGTTGCCGAGCACGACCTCGTCCACCTGTCCGCTGTGCGCGCCGCTCCAGCTGACCCGGCCGAGTTGGGACTCCCCGTGCACGGTCACGTTCGACTCCTCGGTCAGTTCGACGGTCAGCTGGCCGGACTCGACCCGCACCCGCGAGCGACCGGTCGTGATGGTGCCCTTCACCGTGGCCGAGCCGGCCTGGACGAGCGCGTCGTTGACCTCGGCCACGCCGGTCAGCTCCGCACCGCCCGCGGTGACCCGAACCTTGCCGAGATAGGGAAGGCCGGAACTGGTCAGGTGGCCGGCGGTCACCTCGACGTCCACGATGATCGCCGGGTTGACCCGCAGGTACAGCTCCTTGCCGAGGCCCATCGCCCTGATGTCGTCGAGGCTGCGCGGCGGACGCAGGATGCTGAACCCGTCCAGGCTCGGGCCCAGCTCCCCGTCGCTGGTGACCTCGAGCACCGAGCCGTTGCGACGCAGCACGTGGGGGCCCTCGGCCGAGACGGTGGCGACCGCCGCGTCGCCGACGATGCGCACCCTGCGCCCGACGGCACGGACGGTGATCCGGTCGACCCCCTTGCTGCCGGTCGGACGCCGGCGCCCGGACGCGGGCGCAGCGTCCTCGGCGGGCTGGCCGAACACCTCGCGGGCGTACGGCGAGTACTGCTGGCGCGACGGGTCCTCGCCCAGTTCCTCGTTGGTCGGCTCAGCCGGCGCCGGATCGGGCGTCGCCGCCTTGATCGCGTCGATCCGGCGTGCCGCCTCGGAGGCATCGATCCGCCCGGCGGCGAGGTCCTCGAGGATCGGGCCCAACTCTGGAGTGCTCATACCCTCGATGATAGTTGGACTTTCCAGAAAGGAAAGGTTGCCTTTCTACTTTGACAGCTCCGCCTGCGGTGCGTCGAAGCGGTCGGGGTCGAGCCCGCGAAGGAAGGCGACGCTGAAGGCGAGCACCGGGATGACCAGCAGCGCCCCGACGATGCCGGCGATCGTGGCCCCGATGGCCAGTCCGATCAGGACGGCCAGCGGGTGCAGCGACACCGCGCGTCCCAGCAGGACCGGTTGCAGGAAGTGGCCCTCCATCTCCATCACGAAAACGGTGATGGCCAGCATGATCAGCGCGCTGACCGGCCCGTAGGTGACCAGCGCGAGCGCGCACGCGACCGTGCCGGCCAGCACCGCGCCGACGACCGGGATGAACGCGGTGACGAAGGTCAGCGCGAACAGCGCCCACGCCATCGGCAGCTGCAGGGCCAGTGCACCGATGAGGATGCCGATCGCGTCCACCAGGGCGACCAGCACCTGGGCACGCATGTAGGCGACCAGGGACGCCCAGCCGCGGTCGGCCGCCCTGCGGGTGGGGATCACGTAGTGGGCAGGCACGATCCGGGTGAGGGCGGCCCAGATCTCGCGCCCCGACGCCAGGAAGAAGAAGGTCGCGATCAGGGCGATCGCGAGCCCCGCGAGGAAGTGCCCCACCCCGACCCCGGCGGACGCCGCGGCCGCGGCGAGGTCGGCGCGGGAGCTGTTCACCCACTCGGTGAACTGGCTGAGGTAGTCGCTCAGCTGGGTCTGGTCGATCTGCAGCGGGCCGCTGGCCAGCCAGTTCAGGAAGGTGCTGAACCCCGCGAGGGCCTTGTCCCACAGTTGGGGCCACTCCCTCGCGATCTGCGTCCCGATCGCGGCGAACACCCCGACCACGACCAGGGCCGTCGCCAGCAGGCAGCCGACGGCGGCCAGGGGGTGCGGCCACCTCCAGCGGCGCAGCACGCGGTTGAGCGGGGTCAGCAGCGCGGTCAGCAGCATGGCGACGGCGAGCGGGACCGACACCGCGGAGAAGTAGGTGAGCAGCCACCAGGCGAGGGCGACGAAGCCGGCGATCACCAGGACCCGCCAGGCCCAGTCGGACGCGGTGACCACCCCCTGCGGAACACGGGAACCCGGATTGCCCTGGCGACGCGGTCTGGGAGTGAGCATGGGGGAACTGTAACCAGCCGACGGCGGCGCCAACCCCGGGATACCCCCGATCCGGCCCGTACCCCTCCCCCCGGCGCACGTCCCACCCGTCCCACCTGTCCGGTTCGCTCCCGAAAAGCGGGCCCGCTCCCGGAATTCGGGGAGCAAACCCGCCTTTCGGGAGCAGGAACAGCGGAACAGCCCGACGCTGCCACCCGGCAGTAGGGTGGCGGCCGTGAGGAAGCCGCTGCCCGAACTGATCGCGCCCGACTGGGCGGACGCGCTGGCGCCGGTCGCCGAACGGATCACGGCGCTGGGCGACTTCCTGCGCGCCGAACTCGCCGCAGGACGCGACTACCTGCCGGCGGGGCCGAACGTGCTGCGCGCCTTCTCCCGGCCGCTCGCGGACGTCAAGGTGCTGGTCGTGGGCCAGGATCCGTACCCCACCCGCGGCCACCCGGTCGGGCTGTCGTTCTCGGTCGCGCCGGACGTGCGACCGCTCCCCCGGAGCCTGGCGAACATCTATGCCGAACTCGACGCCGACCTCGGCATCCCGCCCGCGTCCTCCGGCGATCTGACGCCCTGGTTCGAGCAGGGCGTGCTGCTGCTCAACCGGGTGCTGACCGTGCGTCCCGGCTCCCCCGGCTCCCATCGCGGCAAGGGCTGGGAGGAGGTCACCGAGTGCGCGATCGGTGCGCTCGCCGCCCGCGGCGCCCCGCTCGTGGCGATCCTGTGGGGACGCGATGCGCAGTCGCTGGCCCCGCGGCTGGCCGGCGTCCCGCAGATCGCGTCCGCCCACCCCTCCCCGATGTCCGCACATTCGGGCTTCTTCGGCTCCCGCCCGTTCAGCAGGGCCAACGACGCGCTGGCCGCCCAGGGCGGGACGCCGGTCGACTGGCGCCTCGAACCGCGTCCCTGATGCCCGTCCCACGGAATGCCTCACCTCTTCTGGACGTTGAGGCGGACGTGTTCAGCTTCACGAAGTCCCGCATGGTCGCTCCGGACGCCGCCCTGCCCGGGCGCGACCGCCCGATCCTGACCCCTGGCACCACCTTCCACGAGGTGCTGGGCACCCGGATCGACGAGGTTCCCGCCGGTGCTGAGGTCGCCTACTTCGCGCTCGGCTGTTTCTGGGGCGCGGAGAAGCTGTTCTGGAACCAGCCGGGCGTGATCACGACGGCGGTCGGCTACCAGGGCGGCTACACGCCGAACCCCACCTACGAGGAGGTGTGCTCGGGGCACACCGGCCAGGCCGAGACCGTCAAGGTGGTGTTCGACCCGACCAGGACCAGCTACGAGGCGCTGCTGAAGGTCTTCCTGGAGAACCACGACCCGACCCAGGGCATGCGCCAGGGCAACGACCACGGCACCCAGTACCGATCCGCCCTCTACGTGACCGGGCCCGAGCAGGACGCCACCGCGCGGCGGGTGATCGCGGAGTACCAGCCGCGGCTGACCGCGTCCGGCTTCGGCCCGATCACCACCGAGGTCGCGCAGGCCGGGCCCTTCTACTACGCCGAGCGCTACCACCAGCAGTACCTGGACAAGAACCCGAACGGCTACTGCCCCGTCCACGCCACCGGCGTCGCCTGCGGCTGAACCGGGCCACCGCTCGGTAAACCGATTGACCGGCCGCCGGACGGTGGGTTTACTGGCACCGGGTCCGGCGAGCGGTGGGAGTCATGGACGACGAGGCGGGTAACCGGCCGACGATGGCCGACGTCGGCCGCGCAGCGGGCGTGTCCGCGACCACGGTCTCGCTCGTGCTCAACGGCCGCGACACCAAGATCAGCGAGGCCACCAGGGAACGGGTCCTCGCCGCCGTCCAGGACCTCGACTACCGGCCCGACCGCACCGCGCAGGGCCTCCGCCTGGGCACGACCAGCACGATCGGCTTCCTCACCGACGAGATCGCGATCGAGCCGTTCTCCGGGCCGATGATCGCCGGCATCCACGACCTCGCGTGGGAGCAGCGCTCACTGCTCCTGATGGTCAACACGACCCGGAACCCCAGCCGTCTCCGCGCGGCCGTCGAGGACCTGCTCGACCGGAGGGTCGACGGGCTCCTGTTCGCCGCGATGGGGACGCGCCAGGTCGACTTCCCGCACGTTCCCGCCGCCACGCCCACCTTGCTGGTCAACGCGTTCACGGCGGAGGGACGGCTGCCCTGCATCCTGCCCGACGAGATCGCGGGTGGTCGCGCCGCCGTCGAGCACGTGCTGGCGATGGGCCACCGCCGGATCGCCTTCCTCGCCGGCCGCGACGCCGCGTGGGCGACCAGGATGCGGATCCGGGGTTACCGGGAAGGACTCGAAGCTGCCGGTATCGACCCGCTGCGCTGCCCCGTCCACCTGGGCAACTACCGCATCGACAGCGGCTACGAGATGACGCTGCGGGTGATGCGCGAGCGCACGCGCCCCACCGCCCTGCTCTTCGGCAACGACCAGATGGCCACCGGCGCCTACATCGCGCTCGCCCGGCTCGGCCTGCGGATCCCCGACGACGTGTCGGTGGTCGGCTACGACGACGAACCCCTGGCCGCAGACCTCTCGCCCGCCCTGACCACCGTCCGGATTCCCTTCTACGAGATGGGACGGATCGCCGCGCAGCATCTGCTCGACGGGACCGTCGGCCACCTGCCGTCCCGCACCTGGGAGCCGTGCACGATCATCCACCGGTCCTCGACCAACCCGCCCCCGGGGGAGTAGGGAGCACATTCGCCACCTTGGAGCCGTGCCCGCCACCGCCTAGCCTCGGAAGGCATGTGCCGCAACATCCACACCCTCCACAACTTCGAGCCCGCCGCCACCAGCGAAGAGGTGAACGCCGCCGCGCTCCAGTACGTCCGCAAGATCGCGGGGACGACGCGTCCCTCACACGCCAACCAGGCGGCGTTCGACGAGGCGGTGCACGCGATCGCCCACGCCACCCAGCATCTGCTCGACCATCTCACCACCTCGGCACCGCCGAAGAACCGTGAGGAGGAGGCCGCGAAGGCGAGGGCGCGGTCGGCCTCCCGCTACCCGGTCAGCGCCTGACGCCCGACGGCGCGTCCGTCCGGACCGCCAGCCGGGTCCGCCCGCTTCCTTGTGGACGGGCCCGACGAATGGGCTCAGTTCGCGGCCGAGTGGGCTCAGCTCGCGGCGGCGGCCAGCTTCTCCAGCGCGCTCTCCCACTTGCGGGTGAGGGCGGCGGCGTCGAAGTAGCTCGGGATGTGCTCGTGCCGGATCTCGACCCGGGTCTGACCGTCGTCGGCGGCGGACAGGTCGACCTCGACCAGGGTCTTGGGCGCCTCCTCGGCCGCGTGCCAGCTGAACCGGATCTGTTCCAGGGGATGGAAGGAACGGACGACGCCGAACGTGCCGTCGGCCGCACGCCAGCTGTCGCCCTTGTCGCCGAGTTCGCCGCCGGTCCCGAGCAGGGCCTCGGCGCCCTCACGGGTCGCCAGCAACTTCCAGATTTCCTTGACGGGTTGGGACACCGACCGGCTCACTGTCACGGTGGTGTCCAAGGGGTTCACGAGCGTGTCGCCCTGCTGTTCGGTCATCCGATACCTCGTTCCACTCAGTGGTTCGACCCGGGCCCTCCGTTGGGCCGGTACCGACACCCTACTCGGGATCCGGAGCCACGGAAGGGGGTCCGCACACCCATGGCGGGCTCATCGCCCACACAGATTTCCGGCCTCCCGCGCGTGTCGCTCCCGGGGCCCGGACACGGCGCAGGATAGACATGGAGCCAGGCCGGACCAGGTATGAGATGGTCCGGCTTTCACTCTTCTCCCGGCGCCGTCGCGCGATGCCCGGGCAGCGAACGGGAGGGTCTCCCGTGACGTCCGTTACACCTGTGACAGCGCCGGCGAAATCGTCGCCAGGAGTTCTCCCGAACCGCTTGCGCCGCCCCCGTGGCGGGCGTAGAACTGTCCTACGCCGATCGCGGAGCCGAACCCGAGAGGGAGCGGAAACCGGGTCAGCGGCCGAACGGCAAACGCAGTCCATCTTCCTGCGGAGCAATCCACGGGAGCCCTCGGGACGGAGGGCGGGCGGGCGCGCCGAGCGGGTCTCGGGAGCGTTCCGTCCCGCGACGACACTGAAGGCCGGACCACCTCATACGTGGTCCGGCCTTCTCCTTTGCCCCCTGCCCGGTCACGCGCGCGTAACCCTGGCCCGGTAGGGTTGGGCAACCCCCTGAACGGAGGTTGCCCGTGCTCATGGCCCTGATCGCCGCCCATCTGGGCCTGGCGGTCGTCGCGCCATGGCTCGCCCGCCTGCTCGGCCAGCGCGCCTTCTGGCTGGTGGCCCTGGCGCCGGCCGCGACCTTCGGCTGGCTCACCGGTCTCGCCGCACCGGTCCTGGCGGGCACACCGGTGTCGGAGGCGATCGACTGGATCCCCGCTCTCGGCGTGACCCTGGACTTCCGGATCGGGCTCGTCCAGTGGGTGCTCGCCCTGATCGTGACCGGGATCGGGACCCTGGTCCTCCTCTACTGCCGCTGGTACTTCGAGGCCGACCCGCCCCAGGCCAGGGTGATCGGGCTGCTGACCGCCTTCTGCGCCGCGATGATCGGGCTCGTCACCGCCGACGACCTGGTCGTGGTGTACGTGTTCTGGGAAGCCACCACGGTGCTCTCCTACCTGCTGATCGGCCACGACCCGACTCGCAGGGCGAACCGCTCCGCCGCGCTCACGGCCCTGATCGTCACGACGACCGGCGGGCTGGCCATGCTCGTCGGCTTCCTCGCCCTCGGCCACGCGGCGGGCAGCTACAGCCTGGCGGCCATCCTTGCCGCACCCCCCTCCGGCCCGGTCGTGACCGTCGCCGCGCTCCTGGTCCTCGCCGGCGCGCTGAGCAAGTCGGCGCTGGTCCCCTTCCACTTCTGGCTGCCCGGCGCCATGGCTGCCCCGACCCCCATCTCCGCCTACCTGCACGCCGCGGCAATGGTGAAGGCCGGGGTCTACCTCGTCGCGGTGCTCGCGCCGGTGCTGGCCGCATCGCCGGGATGGCGGCCGGCGGTCTGGGTGCTGGGGGCGCTGACGCTGTTCCTGGGCGGCTGGCGCGCCCTGCGGCAGGACGACCTGAAGCTCCTGCTCGCCTACGGGACGGTCAGCCAGCTCGGCCTGCTGGTGCTGCTGCTGGGTACCGGCACCCGTGCTGCGGCCCTGGGTGGTCTGGCCATGGTCGTCGCCCACGCGCTGTTCAAGTCCACGCTGTTCCTCGTCGTCGGCGTGATCGACCACTCCGCGGGCACCCGGCGGCTCAGCGAGCTGAGCGGGCTGTTCCGGCGGCTCCCGGTGACCGCGACGGTGGCGGCCTTCGCCGCGGCCTCGATGGCCGGACTGCCGCCCACCCTCGGCTTCATCGCCAAGGAGGCGGGGCTGGAGGGGGTGACCAACCTCGCGCTGACCGGGGACGGGACCGGGATCGCCCCGGTGCCGGCGTGGGCGCTGGTTGCGGTCGTGATCGCCGGCTCCGCGATCACCGTCGCCTACTCGCTGAGGTTCTGGTGGGGCGCGTTCGGCAGCAAGGACGGGCTCGCGGAATCCACGCTCGTGCACCCGCCGAAGCGGGGATTCCTGGCCGCCCCGGTCCTGCTCGGCACCGCCTGCCTGGCCGGCGGCTTCCTCGGTGGCCCGCTCACCACGGTCCTCGAGCACTACGCGGAGACGCTCCCGCTCGGCGAGCACAGCCACGGCCTCACGCTCATCCCCGCCTTCGGGGCCCCGCTGGCCGCCTCGGCGCTCGCCATCGCCGCAGGCCTCGTCCTGTTCTGGCGGCGCGACTGGATCACGAGCGTGCAGCAGACCTTCCCCGCCGTCCCCGGCGCGGTGGACTTCTACCGGGCCACGATGCGCGGCATCGACCAGTTGGCCGTCGAGGTCACCGACCGCACCCAGCGCGGCTCGCTCGCCCACTACGTGGGCACGATCCTCGTCGTCCTGACCGCCGCGCTGGCGTACACGCTGTCGCAGGTCCACGCCTGGCCGGCCGTCCACCTCGCCGACAACGCCGGCCAGGTGCTGGTCGGCGGCATCGTGATCGTCTCGGCGTTCCTCGTCGCGACCTCGCGCGGACGCCTCCGCGCCGTCGTCCTGCTCGGCGTCACCGGCTACGGCACGGCCCTGCTGTTCCTGCTCCACGGTGCACCCGACCTGGCCCTCACCCAGGTGCTGGTCGAGACCGTCTCGCTGCTGGTCTTCCTGCTCGTCCTGCGCAAGCTGCCGAAGTTCTTCACCGAGCGGCCACTGACCTCCGGCCGCTGGTGGCGGGTGGTGATCTCTGTCGGCACCGGCCTCGCGTTCACCCTGGTCGCGCTGCTGATGATCGGTTCGCGGACGGCCATTCCGGTGTCGGCGGACTATCCGGAGGTCGCCAAGTCCTTCGGCTACGGCAACAACATCGTCAACGTGGTGCTCGTCGACACCAGGGCGTGGGACACCATCGGCGAGATCTCGGTGCTCGGCATCGCGGCCACCGGTGTGGCCAGCCTGATCTTCCTGCGCGGCCGGCACTCCCGCGTCCGGCGCTCGGGGCTCGACCCGAACCGGGGCTGGCTGCGGGCCAGCCGCTCACTGCCGCCGGACCAGCGCTCGCTGATCTTCGAGGTGGTCACCCGGCTGCTCTTCCCGGTGATGATCGTCGTGTCGGTGTACCTGCTGGTGGCCGGACACAATCTGCCCGGCGGCGGTTTCGCCGGGGGGCTCGTGGCCGGGACGGCGCTGCTGGTGCGTTATCTGGCCGGTGGCGGCCAGGAGCTCGACGAGGCGATGCCGGTCCCCGCCGGTGTCCTGATCGGCTCCGGCCTCGTGCTGTCGGTGCTCACCGCGATCTCGCCGCTGGCATTCGGCGGGGTGATCTTCCAGAGCTACGAGGTGCACCTGCACGTGCCCGGCTGGGACGCCCTCGCCACGCCGTGGGGCACGTGGACGTTGCTGGGGGACATCCACCTCGTCTCCTCCACCGCGTTCGACATCGGGGTGTACCTCGTGGTCCTGGGCATGATGCTCGACCTGGGCCGCAGCCTCGGCAGCGGCATCGACGCGCAGGCCCGCGAGGAGCTCACTCCCGCGCCCGAGCCCGAGTCGACCCGCGCCATCCCGGGGCGGAGGTGGGACCGGTGAGCGCCAACCTGACCCTCGCGGTCGTGGCAGGGCTGGTCATCGCCTGCGGGGTGTACCTGATCACCGAGCGGTCGCTGTCGCGCATCCTGATCGGCGTCGTGCTCGCCAGCAACGGGGTCAACGTGCTGTTCCTGGTCGCCTCCGGCACGGCGGGAGGGCCGCCGATCATCGGGCTGACCGCCGCGGAGGCGATGAGCGACCCGCTGCCGCAGGCGATGGTGCTGACCGCCATCGTGATCACGCTCAGCGTCGCGGCGTTCGTGATGACGATGGCCTACCGGAGCTTCCAGATCAACGGGGACGACGAGGTGGCCGACGACATCGAGGACTCCCGGATCGCGGCGCTGGCCCGGGCCGACCAGGCGTCGGAGAGCTTCGAGGACCTCGAGTTCTCCGACACCGGCGAGGACGTGGTGAGCGAATGAACAACCTGCTCGCGGTCCCCGTCCTGGTCTGCCTGACCGGCGCCGGCGCCACCTTCCTGGCCGGCCGCCACCCCACTTTCCAGCGCATCGTGTCGATCACGGCCGTCGCCGTGGTCAGCATCGTCGCGGGGCTGCTGGTCTGGCTCACCGACGCGGCCACCCTGGTGCTGTGGGTGGGCGACTGGCCGCAGCCGCTGGGCATCGTGCTGGTCGCCGACCGGCTGTCCGCGCTGATGCTCCTGGTGGCAGCGCTGGTGTCGCTGGCGGTGCTGGTCTACTCCACCGGCCAGGACACCGACGAACTGCGCAGGGAGACCCCCGTCTCGATCTTCCACCCGACCTTCCTGCTGCTGGTCGCCGGGGTGTCCAACGCCTTCCTCGCCGGCGACCTGTTCAACCTGTTCGTCAGCTTCGAGCTGCTGCTGTTCGCGTCCTACGTGCTGCTCACGATGGGCGGCACCAGAGAGCGGATCCGCGCCGGCAGCGTCTACGTGGTCGTGAACCTGGTCTCGTCCTCCCTGTTCCTGGTCGCCCTGGCCAGCACCTACGCCGCGACCGGCACGGTCAACCTGGCCCAGCTGGCCATCCGGCTGGGCGAGCTGCCCGCCGAGGTCCGCGGCGTCCTGCAGGTGCTGCTGCTGACGGTCTTCGCGATCAAGGCGGCGATCTTCCCGCTGTCGGCCTGGCTGCCGCACTCCTACCCGACCGCCCCCGCCCCGGTGACCGCGGTGTTCGCCGGCCTGCTCACCAAGGTCGGCGTGTACGCGATCATCCGGACCCAGACACTGCTCTTCCCCACCGAGCCGCTCAGCGGCCTGCTCGGGGTGGCCGGGGTGGCCACGATGCTGCTGGGCATCCTCGGCGCGGTCGCGCAGGTCGAGATCAAGCGCATGCTCTCGTTCACGCTGGTCAGCCACATCGGCTACATGGTGTTCGGCATCTCCCTCGCCACCGCCCCCGCGCTGGCCGGTGCGATCTTCTACGCCGCCCACCACATCACGATCCAGGCGACGCTGTTCCTCGTCGCGGGCCTGATCCAGCGGCTGGGCGGCTCGAACTCGCTCGACCGGCTGGGCGGCCTGGCGAAGGTGTCCCCGCTGCTGGGGGCGCTGTTCATCATCCCCGCGATGAACCTCGCCGGCATCCCGCCGCTGTCCGGCTTCGTCGCCAAACTGGCACTGCTGCAGGCCGGCGTCGCGGACGGCAGTCCGATGGCCTGGGCGCTGGTCACCTCCGGGGTGCTCACCTCCCTGCTCACGCTCTACGCGATGGCGAAGATCTGGAACCGCGCGTTCTGGGGCGTCGCACCGCCGTCCGTCCTCGCCCAGGTGGCGAGCTTCGACTCCCCCGGGCTCGGCCGTCCGCTGCCGCGGCTGATGGTGGGCTCGACCATGGGCCTGGTCGCACTCGCCCTGGCGTTCACCCTCGCGGCCGGGCCGATGTACGCCTACGTCGAACGATCGGCGAGCGCATTGTTCGACCGCAGCTACATCGCTGCCGTGCTGGGCGGAGGCTCCCGATGATCACCCCGACCCGTCGGCTGCGGTTCCGGTTCCAATGGCGGGCCGTGCTGCTGCTCGCGCTGGTCTGGGTGATGCTGTGGGGCGATCCGTCCCTGCTGAACATCCTCTACGGGCTGGTCCTCGGCTGGCTGGTCACCGTGGTGTTCTGGCTGCCGCCGATCCGCTACTACGGACGCGTCCACCCGTGGCGGCTGCTGGTGCTCGTGCTCCTCCAGCTGCGCGACCTGGCCGTCGCCGCCGTCCACCTCGCCGCGGTGTCGTTCCGGCGGCGGATCGACCTGCACCCGGGGATCATCCGGGTGGAACTGCGCAGCAACAACGACCTGTACCAGGTGATGGTGGCGCAGTTGATCTCGATCGTCCCCGGGACTCTCGTGGTCGAGACCAGCCGGCACCCCCGACTGCTCTACCTGCACGTGTTCGACCTGGGCGACGACCACGCGATCGCGCACGAGCGCGAGCACGCGCTGGCGATCGAACGCCGGCTGGTGCGCGCGTTCGGCAGCGCGGCGGACATCCGGGCGGTGTCATGATCACGGTGATCCTCGGCGTGGCGGTCGCACTGCTGGCGGCGGCGGCCGTCCTCACGCTGTGGCGGATGGTGGTGGGACCCACGTCGCTGGACCGGATCATCAGCTCCGACGTGATGGTCGCGATCGTGATCGCGGTCGTCGCCGTGTACTCGGTCCTCGCCCGCAACGCGACCGGGCTCCCGATCCTGCTGGGGCTCTCGCTGATCGGCTTCACCGGGGCGGTCGGCGTGGCCCGGCTGGTCGCGTCCTCGGACGGCGTGCGACGGCTGTTCGACCGCCGCCAGGCGATGCGGGAGGAGGAGGACGACGACGGTGACGATTGAGCAGGTGATGGACGTCCTGGGCGCGCTCTGTCTGGTCGGCGGAGCGGTCTTCGCCCTCGCAGCGGCGCTCGGACTCGTCCGTTTCCCCGGCCCGCTCACCCGGATGCACGCGGCGACCAAGCCGGCGGTCTTCGGCCTGCTGCTGGTGCTGGCCGGCGTCTCCCTCACCCTGCGCGACCCCAAGGTGATCACGCTCCTCACCGTGGCCGTGATCATGCAGGTGATGACCGCCCCGGTCTCGGGCCACCTCGTCTCCCGCACCGCCCACCGCACCGGCCAGTGGGACGAGGAGAGGATCGGTATCGACCAGCTCGCCGACGACCAGGCCGCCGCCGACGACGCTGACGACCCCGTGTCCTGACGACCGCGCGTCCTGACGACCGCGTGTCCGGAACGACCCCGGGTCACCAGTCGTGGCGACCCGGGACGATCCGGGGGCTGCGGCGGTAGGCGGAGACGGTGGGGTCGCCCAGCGCCCAGTAGCGCCACGGACGGCCGTGGGCCACGCTGACGCCGACCCGCGGGCCGGACACCACCGTCCCCGGCGGCGGGCCGGGACGCAGGTCCAGACCGCCCGTGCCGAACCTGCGCCCCGAGTCGTCCAGCGTCCACCCCAGCGCGCGGCCCAGGTTGCCCGGGCCGCGGGCCAGCGCCACGTCCGCCACTCCCGGACGCCGCGCACGCGCCAGCTCCAGTCCTTCGACCACCCGTCCCGCCCGGAGTAGCACGGCCGAGCCCTCCCCCTCAGTGCCGCAGACCACGTTGCCGCAGATGTGCAGGCCGTGGGACAGGTAGCAGTACAGCGTCCCCGGCGGCCCGAACAGGTCCCGCGTCCGCGGCCTCGGCCCGGGGTAGGCATGGGCGGCCGGGTCGTCGGCGCCCGCGTAGGCCTCCACCTCGGTCAGCTGGACGGTGACGCCGCCGTCACCGACGAGCGCCCCGACCAGCAGCGGCGCGAGCTCCGCCGAGGCGAGGGTGAGGTCGTACACGCAGCCCAGTCTGCCTGACCGGCGCCCCGCGCTACCCTCGACGGGTGACGATCCGCCCACGCCCCCTGCTCCTGACGGGCTGGCTGTGCGGGCTCCTGCTCGCTGGCTGCGGCACCACGTCACCCTCCCCCACGGCCTCGCCGACGCCGACCGGAGCGGACTTCACCCGACCCGGCGCGGCGGCCGCCATGGTCCAGCAGCTGCTGGCGGATGCCGGGAGCCACCGCGCGCTCACGGTCGAGGTGACCGGGACCACAGTGGAGGTCACGGTCCTGAACTCAGCGGAACAGCCCGTTGCCTGGGCCTACCGCGACGGCACGATCGGTCAGGTCACCACCGACCAGCAGTACGTCGACCAGGCCACGTTCGACGTGGCGCGGTTCAACCTCTCCGACGTCGGCGGCCTCTTCCGCGCGGCCGAGGGCCAGTCCGGCTCCTCCTCCAACCAGTCGCTCACCATCGTCGACTACTCCGGCGGCGAGGTGATGATGTCGGTCTCGACCGTTCCGGAGTCACGCACGGTCTTCTTCAACGAGGACGGGTCGATCCTGCAGACCCTCAACTTCGACACCACCGGCGGCGTCGAGGCGGGCATCAAGGACGCGCTCGGCTCCCGGCTGACCGTCTACTCGATCAGCGTCGACTCCAGCCAGGGTGTGTCGGTCGACTACCCGGGCGCCACGGGAACGACGGTCCGCCGGACGCGCACGTCGAAGGTCCCGGTCACCACCAACGTGGCCGTGCCGAAGGTCGACCTGCCGGTGTTCCTCGCCACGAAGGTCGACCCGGCCCGGATCATCGAGGTCGTTGACCGGGTCCGCGCCTCCGCGGGCCTGCCCGACGACGTGGGCTGGAGCGTCGTGATCGACGACCGCCGCAACCTCGGCGCGCCACGGATGTACTTCAGCATCGGCACGAAGGTGCTCGTCACCGATGTCGACGGCAACGAGGTCATCGGCTGACCAGGCGGGCCATGCTCTCCTGCGGAGCGCTGACCAGCAGGTACTCGACGTTGCGCTCCGGGCCGGGCACGCCCACCTTCCGCCCGCCGGGTGAGAACACCCCGAGCCGCTGGCCGATATAGCGCCTGGTGTCGAAGGCGAGCACTTCCACGGGGCGTCCACGGGCAGCGCACATGTCCACGAGATCGGGCAGCGGCACGAAGCCCTCGTTGCTGAACGAGACCACCACCGTGGTCGCGCGCACGTCCGCGATCACCGCGGCGAGGGCGGACGGCATCGTGCGGCGGGAGTTGAACAGGCTGCGCGACTCCGCCTCCCTCGCGTCCACCCGCTTGCAGGCCACCCCGTAGTACGCCGGGGCGTCCCAGCGCACCAGGGTCTCCCAGACGTGGTAGTTCGTGAAATAGCGGTGCTGGTTGTACGGCGGGTCGAGGTAGGCCAGGTCCACGGGCCCGAGCGTCGCCGCCAGGGCGGACGCGTCCCCGCGGAGCACCTGTCCGGTCCCCGGGGTGAGCACCGGCGCAGCCAGCCGCAGGGGGCGCAGCGCCCGCGGAGCCCACTCCTTCAGGTAGGCCATCTGGAGCCCGACGGTCGAGTCGACGCGGTCGGCGGCCTCGAGCAGGGCGGTCAGCAGGACGGGCCGCAGGGGATGGTCCGGGTAGAGGTCGTCGATGCCGTCGCGGATCGCGTCGATCCGCACCCCGTTGTCCGGGTGGAAGTACCGCGCCCGCTCGCAGAACACCTCGGTCACGTAGCCGCGCCGGTCAGGCAGCGCCTCGAGCCGGGCCAGCGCTTCGGCGAGCTCCACCGCGTCCACCTCGGCGGCGTCGGTCACCACATAGCACTGCGCGAGCACCTCCGAGTAGGCGGCGGTGTCGACGCAGGTCGGCCGGCCCCCGAGGCGGCAGAACTCCTGGGCCACGCGGGTGGTGCCGGTGAACAGGTCCAGCGCCGTCACCGCACCCGCCGCGGTGAACAGCCGGCCCAGTTCGCCGACCAGCCGGCGCTTGGAGCCGAGGTACTTGATCAACCCAGGGCGTTCGCGGCGAAGGTGTTGCACATCGAGGGGTCGCCGGAGTTGAACCCGGTCGCCAGCCACTGCTTGCGCATGGCGGCCGACCCGTGGGTCCACGACTCCGGAGAGACCGATCCGGTCGACTTCAGCTGGATCCGGTCGTCGCCGACGGCGAGGGCGGCGTCCACCGCGCGGTTCACGTCGTCGGCCGTGATCGCCTTGATCGGCGAGTCGGGGTCGGATGCGGCGTTGGCCAGCCAGACGCCGGCGAAGCAGTCGGCCTGGAGTTCCAGCCGCACCTGGGCCGACTTGGGGCCGGTGCTGTTGCCGGAGGCCTGCGCCTTCGCCAGCGTCCCGGTGAGGTCGGAGATGTGGTGTCCGTACTCGTGCGCGATCACGTAGGCCTCGGCCGCGTCGCCTCCCTCGGCGCCGAGCTGGCCGGTGAGCATGTCGTCGAAGAAGCTGTCGTCGAGGTAGACGAACTTGTCCGCGGGACAGTAGAACGGGCCGACGGCCGCCGTCGCGGTGCCGCAGCCGGTCGCGATCTGGCCGGAGAAGATCTTCGTCTGGGTGACCTCGTACCCGGAGTAGACGCTCTGCCAGTAGGCCTGGATCGAGTTGGTGTAGGCGACGAAGCGGCAGCCCCTGTCCTTGGCGATGTCGGCGCCCGTCGTGCACTGTGCGTAGGGGTTCGACGTGCCGGTCTGCGTCCCGGGGTCGGTGGCGGAGCCGCCGAGCAGGTCGCCGGGGTTCAGCCCGAACAGCAGCGCGACGATCACGACCAGGATGCCGCCCCCGCCGAGCGCCATGGTCGTTCCCCTGCGTCCGCCCCCGGAGCCCACCTGTGACGGATCGAGCTTCGCGTTCTCGTTGTACTGCACCGCTCACCTCCGCGCCAATCGGTGCTCAGAGCATAACCGCGAACCCGGCCGCGGCCGGGTCGCCGCGGTCGGAGTTACCGGCGCGTGACGGGCGGAGAGCCGACTTGGATCCCCACCTGCCTCGGG
Organism: Propionicimonas sp.; assembly: GCF_047606205.1. Classification (GTDB taxonomy): domain Bacteria; phylum Actinomycetota; class Actinomycetes; order Propionibacteriales; family Propionibacteriaceae; genus Propionicimonas. The sequence continues at coordinate 20,144 of NZ_JASGES010000110.1, forward strand.
TCATGATGGCTTGATGCGGATCATCGGCGTCGAGGTGGCAGGGGGCGCCCCGGTCTTCACCGGGACGCTCTCGCACGGCGCCGATCCGCACCGGATCGCCTGGGAGCTCGGCTTCCGGATCGTCCGTCCGCTCTCCGCCACCGGAAGCGCACCCGACCTGAGCCTGACCGTCCAGGTGAGCAGGCACGGGCGGGACGCCACTCTCCAGCCGCCCCGGACGCGGGCCGTCGACCCGGGTCTCGACCTGTCCGTGGAGGCTGAGCCGGTGGTCCGCCAGCGCCTGGCCGCGTACGGCATCGTGCTGTCGCGTCGTGGCCTGCTGGCCACCCAGTTCTCCGACCGCACCGCCGTCCCCGGCCTGTGGGGCCTCCCGGGTGGGGGCATCGACCCGGGCGAGAGCCCGAGCCAGGCGGTGCTCCGCGAGGTCGCGGAGGAGACCGGCCAGACGCCGGACATCTCGCAGCTCATCGACGTGCAGACCGACCACTGGATCGGCCGCTCGCCCAGCCAGGTGGTGGAGGACTTCCACGCGGTCCGGATCATCTACGCCGCCACCTGCGCCGAGCCGACCGATCCGGTTGTCCACGATCAGGGTGGCACCACTGCGGCCGCCGCCTGGCTGCCGATCGGGCAGTGGATGCGCGTCCCCTGGTCGTCGGGGGCGCGGACGCTCCTTGAGCGCCATCTCCGGACGCTGGCCCGGACCATGCCGGTGCAGGGCTGAGTTCTCCGGACGACGAACGAGGGCCCCGACAGCACAGTGTCGAGGCCCTCGTGTGGTCCGCGGCTAGCGCCGGAAGTAGGACAGCAGCCGGAGCATCTCGATGTAGAGCCAGACCATCGTCACGGTGAGCCCGAAGGCGGCCCGCCAGGACTCGGAGGAGGCCGCGCCGATCGCGATGCCCTGCTCGATGAAGTCGAAGTCGAGGATCAGGTTGAACACGGCCAGCCCGACGCCGATCGCGGAGATCAGCAGCAGCAGGCCGATGTTCGCGGAGGCGAAGATGTTCCCGATCCCGAACAGCGACAGCAGCAGGTTGACCAGCAGCACGCCCGCGTAGGCGATGGTCCCGATCATCACCATCTTGCGGAACTTGTCGGTGACCCGGATCCGGAAGAACTTGTAGGCGGCCAGCGTCGCGGCGGCCGCGACCAGCGTGCCCAGGACCGCCGCGGGGACGATCCCGCTCCACAGCGACTCGTAGGCCTTGCTGATGGCGCCGATGAAGACGCCCTCGATCGCGGCGTAGACCAGCACGAAGCCGGGGTTCACCTTCCGGCGTGCGGCGACGAGCATCGCGGCACCGAAGGACACGATCGCGGTCACGATCCAGACCGGGAAGATCAGCGCGGTCGGCAGGAACAGGAAGGTCACGCCGGCGACGGCCATCAGGACGCCCAGCGTGATCGCGCTCTTGGTGATGACGTCGTCGATGGTCATCCGTCCGGCGAGCCGGCCGGGCTGCCCGAACTGCGGGGCGTTGGCGTCGCCGTACGCGTACGGCTGCGCTGTCTGCGGGTAGCCCTGGTACTGCTGACCCTGGTACTGCTGGCTCTGGCCGCCCTGCGGCTGGGTCGGTTCGACCTGCCACGCGTCGGGCCGGGAAAGGATCGGGTTGGTGCTGCGCATCTCCTGCATTCCTCCTTGGCGGGCGACGGCATCGCCGTCGTCGGACTTCCATGGTAGGCAACAACCTTGTGACCCCGCTGTGTTCCCCCCTGAGCCGTCCCTGATCGCGGACCCTGATCAGGACTCGGACGCGGCCGTGGCGCGGGCGGCCCGGGTCACCACCGCCGACGGCGGGTCGGCGGCACCAGGCGCTCCCTGGTCAGCGGGGTGAGCAGCTCCGGGTGGGCGGCGAGGCGGTCGCGCACCTCCTCCTGGCTCATCCCCGCGGCTTCCGCGAGCTCGGCGAGCGGCGCGCCCTCGTTGGCGGCGATGGCGATCGTGCGGGTGATCCGCAGGTCGTAGGCCTGCGCCTTGGCGCGCAGCGACGCTCGCGTCACGACGGCCTCGGACACGCGCATCAGCGCGTCCTCGTCGGCCGGCGCAGCGTCCGGACGCACCGCGAGCAGAAGCTGCGTGTCATCGATCAGATAGGTCATGGTTCCCCCCGGATTGCCTGATGCCCATTGTGCCCCGCCGATCTGAGAGGGACCTGTGAGCAGCCGGAGCCGATCGGGCATGGGTCACCGTCGCGCGGGGTACCGCTCAGGGAGACCGGTGCGCCAGGAACGCGCCGGGGACGGGGGACGGATGCGTGCGGCATGGGTCTGCGCAGTGGTGCTGGCCTCACTGCTGCTCGGCGGCTGCAGCACCGGCGGCCCGGACGCGGCGTTGCGCGCTGTCCGTGACTCCCGGTCGGCGACCGTCGGGGCCGCCCTGGCCGGGCGGCTGCTGCGGGAAGGGCTTTCCACGAGCCAGGTCACCCAGGTCGTCCTCGACGATGCGGTGGACAGCGTCGCCGGCGCCGGGACGGAGCTCGCGTCCGCGGCGGACGTGAACCCGTCCCGGGTGATGACGGCACGGATCGCCCTGACCGACGCCCTCGCCGTCCTCGACCGACTGAGCGATCACGGCGCCGGCCGGTTCACCGCACCCGACCTCGATGCTCTCGATGCCGCGGTCGCCGAACTGGACCGGGCCGAGCGGGAGTTGTCCCGGTGAAGCGCCTCTTCGCCGTCGCCCTCGGGATCCTCACCGCGATCGGCGGGTTCCTCGACATCGGCGACATCGTCACGAATGCCGTGGTGGGGTCGCGGTTCGGCTGGTCACTGGCCTGGGTGGTCGTGCTGGGAGTGGCCGGCATCTGCGTCTTCGCGCACATGTCCGGGAAGGTGGCGGCGGTGAGCGGACGCGCCACGTTCGAGATCATCCGGGAGCGGCTGGGCCCCCGGCTCGCGATGGCGAACCTGTCGGCGTCCTTCCTGATCAACCTGCTCACACTCACTGCCGAGGTGGGCGGGATCGCGCTGGCCCTGCAGCTGGCCAGCAGCGTGGACTACCTGCTCTGGGTGCCGGTCGCGGCGGTGGCGGTCTGGATCGTGATCTGGCGGGTGGGCTTCGACGTGATGGAGAACGTCGCCGGGCTGGTCGGCCTGCTGCTGGTGGGCTTCGCGGTCGCGTTCTTCCTGCTCGGGCCCCACTGGAGCGACCTGGGCCGGCAGCTGCTGCAGCAGGCGCCGGCCGCGGAGTCGCCGGCCACGTACTGGTTCTACGCGGTCGGCCTGTTCGGTGCTGCGCTCACCCCGTACGAGGTCTTCTTCTTCTCCTCCGGCGCGGTCGAGGAGGGCTGGACGACCTCCGATCTCGCGCAGTCCCGGGTGAACGTGCTGGTCGGGTTCCCGCTCGGCGGTTTCCTCTCCCTGGCGATCGCCGGTTGCGCTGCGCTCGTGCTGCTTCCGTTGGGCCTGGACGTGACCAGCCTCGGCCAGGTCGTGCTGCCCGTCGCCCAGGCCGGAGGACGCCTGCTGCTGGTGGCGATCATCATCGGGATCGTCGCGGCCACCTTCGGCGCGGCGCTGGAGACCACCCTCTCCGCCGGGTACACGCTCGCACAGTTCTTCGGCTGGACCTGGGGCAAGTTCCGTGCACCGAGCCAGGCGGCCCGGTTCCACACCACGATGATCGTCTGCCTCGTGACCGGGCTGGCCGTGCTCTCCACCGGGGTCGACCCGGTCACGGTCACGGAGGTGTCGGTGGTGTTCTCCGCCGTCGCGCTGCCGCTCACCTACCTGCCGATCCTGATGGTCGCCAACGACCCCGACTACATGGGAGAGCATGTGAACGGACGCGCGCTCAACGCCGTCGGCCAGGCGTACTTCGCCCTGATCCTGGTCGCTTCGGTGGCGGCCATACCGCTGATGGTCGTCACGGGAGTGGGACGGTGACCGGGCTGCGGGCCGCTGCCGCCCCCGCGGGCGGACGCCTGCTGGACGCGCGGTTGAGCCTGCTCGACCGCCAGGTGCTGGATGTGGACGGCGTCCCGGTGGGCGTGGTCGACGACCTCGAGCTGGACGACATCCCGCCCGGCGTCATCGATCAGGCACAGCCGGCGCCGTCGGTCCGTGCGATGCTGCACGGCGGGGTGGTGCTGGAGCGGTTGTTCGGCGGCCGCCGGCCGCGGGCCCACTTCGAGCGGATCGACTGGGACACCGTCGGCGAGATCGGCCCCGCGATCCGGCTGGCCGCGCCCGCGTCCCTGGTACCCACGTCGTGGCTGGAGGACTGGCTGCGCGACAACCTGATCGCCCGGATCCCCGGAGGCCGCCATGTTCCTGGGTGATCTGATCGGTGTCCCGGTCCGCGAGGGGGGAACGCCGCTCGGCTACCTCGCCGACGTCCGGCTGTTCGTCCCCGACCGCACCCCCGGCCAGCAGGTCGGAACCCCGGAGCTGTTCGGAATCGTGGTCTGCCCGCGCAGGGCCGGTTCGTTTCTCGGCTACGAGCGCACCGACGTCAACGCCCCCGCCCTGCTGGCCCGGTTCTTCCGGTGGCGCTCACGCGGCAGCTTCCTGGTGCGGTGGCCCGATATCGCCGAGTGCGGGGAACTCGGCGTCGACCTCCGGCCGGGAGCCGCACGCTGGTCGGCCGCGCTGCCGTAGCGGATGCTGGTGGGTCGGACACACGCGGGCGTTTCAGTCCGCTCACCCGTCCGCCGACCTGCACCGGGTGTATCGAGGTTTCGGGTGGGGTTCCGGTGAGGTCTTCGCTGGCAGGGTCGAGCCGCTGGAGGTGGCTGAATCGGCGGGGAGACGCGGGGTCAGTGGGCGAGCTGCTGGTCGAGGGCTTCGCGGATGATCTGGGAACGGGACTTGTGTTCCCGGGCGGCGTAGGCGTC